>CAZXVZ010000018.1:0-28170 GCA_964644085.1 uncultured Syntrophus sp.
AGGAAATGTTTTAATATCAAGAATCGCCATGTATATCTTTTAAATCATATTGGGGTGGGAGTCAAACCTTCATTTAGAAACGTTGGTGACCGAAATGCGTTTCCCAATATGGATGTCCCTATGTATCTTCTTTGCTGTCTTCGTTCCAGGTGAGATTGAGGATTTTGCCTGTTGTATTGTCGGTCCTGTTCGTCATATTTCCGTTGGGGTCGTACTGGAGGGTAATATTGACAAGTCCTGAAGTGGGGCGCACCGCGTGAGGCCTATTAGCATACTCGCTCACATTCGACATTACGATACGGTATCACGGGGCATGATAATGACATGGACAAAAATTTGATCTTACTTCCCGCCAATCGGTCTCCGTTTTGATATATCCCGGCTATTCTTCGCCGCCGCGATACCATGGAAAGTGCCTCACCATCCTGTTTTCGACATCATCAAGAATGATCTTTGCCAGTTCCCGATAATTTGCCGCATTCTGCCATCCCTGCGGACTGTATTCATCGCCGGGGTTAATCATGAGAAAATTGGAAATCCGTTCCGGCCTCCACGTCATCATGGCCTTTACAGTCTGGGTTACATCTTCTTCGGCTTCTATCTCTTCTCTCCTCAGAACAGCATCTACAAGCTGCACGCAATAGAGAGAGCCGGCATGAGGCTCTTCTCCAATTTCCAAGAGCGCTCTTCGCGCCCTTTCGTTCACCGCCATCATATTCAAACGTTCCATCTAAATAGTATCCTTGTTTTGAATAGAGTATTTTTATACCGCAAAGGTGCCATGAATCAAGTATATTTCTTGAATAGTGAATAGTTAAAACCAAAAAACGTGATAGGACCTGGGCCTGAATAAAGGTTGACTCTTTTCGTTTGAAAGTGATATTGTTAATTACCATGTTCGGTCTCGGGTTCCCCGAAATAACCATCATATTAATCATCGTGCTTCTCATCTTTGGCGCCGGTAAACTTCCCGAAATCATGGGTTCAATCGGCAAAGGGATAAAAGACTTCAAGAAGGCCGTAAAAGAACCGGACAAAGAAGACAAGTCATCCCTGACGCAGAATGACATAACAAAAAAAGGCGATCAATAAATCGTGGACGAGAAAGTCTTTGTCGGCATCGGTTCTAACATCGGCGACAGCGTTAAAAACTGTATGACCGCAATAAAGATGATTTCCAGCGATAAGAGGATTGATTTAAAATCTATTTCCTCTTTCTACGCCACATCTCCCGTCTCAGAAATCAAGCAGGACGATTTTATCAATTGCGCGATCCTCGTGAGTTGGGAAGGCACACCGCAGGAGCTTCTGAAATGCCTCAACGATATTGAAACGAGCATGGGGAGAATACGGAATGTTAAGAATGGTCCGAGGATTATTGATCTTGATATCCTGATCTTTGGTGACAGAATCATTAATGAACCGTCGCTGACAATCCCGCACAAGGAGTTTCACAAACGGAAGTTCACCCTCCTGCCGTGCCTTGAAATAGATCCTCATTTGAGTATCCCTACTTTTGAAAAGCCGATTGACGACTTCCTCTCTGAAATCAGCGATGATCAGGTCATTACCAAGCTTGAGGGAATCGCCTTTCTCGAAGAATCAGAAGAAGAATATCCATTAAACCATAATTATGTTTAATCAGCAGACAATTATTGTATATATCCTTGGTTGAACAAACCTTATTTTATACCAATTCTAATTCAAAAATAGAATGAAGATGCCGAGGAGGAGAAAACCGGATCAACAATATAAAGCATGGCGGAGAGGGCCATGTAGCGAGCTTTAAGCGAGCAGAGGGGGAGGCTCCATCGGGGTTATGCTCGTGGAGGGGGCGACGCAAGCACCCGGAATGGCGGATTTTCGACGACGAGAAAGCTTTATTATATGATTGAATTAGAATTGGTATTAAGGCTTGATGATTACCTTGATTGATTCACTACCATCCATCACAAGCTTGAAACCATAGACAATGTTGCTAAGCGGAAGACGGTGCGTGATCAGGTCATCGACAACAATATCGCCTGACTCGATTAATTTCATCGCTTCGACTATGTCAGGAGGCCCGCAGTAATAAGAAGTGAGAATCCGTATTTCCTTTGTCCAGAAATCGTTAACGGGAACCACAACTGTTTTCTCCGGAGCGGGAACGGCAAAGAGCACAATCGTACCGCCCTTATCTACACATTTCCATGCATGATCCACTGCCTGCTCAGCCGAAGCGCATAATAATACGATGTCGGCCTTTTTATGATTTTGGGAAATCAGCCGCTCAGACACATTATCCCCGGCCTCGATAACAACATCAGCTCCAACGCGGGTGGCAATTTCCAGTTTCTTTCTGTTAACATCAACGGCGATTATTTTGCATCTTTTTGCCCTGGCCAGTTTTATCTGAAGCAGGCCGGACATACCGCATCCGATTACCAATACGACATAACCCTCTTTTATTCCGGCAAGCCGCTGTGCCCGAACCGCGCAGGCAAGCGGTTCAATAAACGTACTCTGATCGTAACTGATTTTTTCCGGCAGGGGATATATTCCCCTCTCCACAAAGATTTCCGGAACCAGGATATATTCGGCAAAACCGCCCGGCAGGCGTTCTTTTATCTCTGTACATTGAGGATAATGTCCCTTCACGCAATAGAAGCATTTCCCGCAGGGTATCTTGGGCGGAATAAAAACCCTGTCACCCGGCTTATACTTATTTATTGAGCTTCCAACCGCAACAACCTCCGCGCCTATTTCATGCCCTTGCACCAGCGGTGCTCTCGGCAAGCGGTACCATTCAACGACATCGCTGCCGCAGATACCGCAGGATACTACCTTAACGAGTATCTCCTTCGGGCCTGGGACAGGCGTCGGTATTTCTTCGATCCGGATATCCTGATTGTTATACCAGTATGCAGCTTTCATTATTTCCATACCAAAAAAGTCATTCCGGCCTTCGCCGGAATGACAAACCAAAAAATAATCCAGTTCATTGTAATCTCACAGAATAGGTACCTCCATTTACTTCAGCAATATATTATACTATTGTGTTTGTTTCTTGATAGAGGTCTCAGCCCTGCTTTTTCAAACTGTTATAAAGATCAAAAGCCGCGGCTGGTGTCGCATTATCATGGACAACGGCTTTTATCGCTTTAATCATTGCGACCGGCGCTTCCGACTGGAAGATGTTGCGCCCCATGTCAACGCCCGCTGCTCCCTGCTGTATTGCGTTATGAGCCATCGTCAGCGCGTCAAGTTCGGGTATTTTCTTTCCGCCGGCCATTACAATGGGCACAGGGCAGGACGAGGTGACAGTATCAAAATCCTTTTCCACATAGTAGCTCTTGATGTAATGCGCGCCAAGCTCAGCGCAGATCCTGCAGGCAAGCCGGAAATATTTCGCGTCCCGCGCCATGTCTTTGCCGACGGCCGTTACGGCCAGAGTTGGTATCCCGTAACGGTTCCCAATATCCACCATCCGTGTCATGTTGATAATCGACTGTCTTTCGTATTCGCCACCGATAAAAACCTGAACAGCCATGGCGCATACATTCAGGCGTATTGATTCTTCGATATCAACGGCAATATCCTCATTTGACAACTCTTTAAGTATGCTCGCTCCTCCGGAGACCCTGAGAACAATAGAATTTGATATCGATGGCGGCACGATGGAGCGCAGGATGCCTCTTGTCAGCATGAGCGTGTCCGCGTAAGGCACCAGAGGAAGAATATTAATATCGACCCGTTCCAGACCGGTGGTAGGCCCCTGAAAATATCCGTGGTCAATAGCCAGCATGACCGTCCGACCGGACACCGGATTAAATATCCGCGCGAGCCTGTTTTTTATGCCCCAATCCAGCGAGTTCGATCCTTTGAGAAAAAAACCTTCTGTGATTTGCGGTCTCTCAGTATAAAACATCTTGGCTTCTTTTATTTCGTCTTTGTCTGCCATTTTTGCTAATTCTCCTTTTTCTCAGAACATATTTATCGTACGAAATGCGCTCCCCTGTTGGTTTTGTTTTTGAAGGCAAATTCAGCGATAATGCGGGCCGTTCGCACGCCATTTCTAAGATCAACTACCATAGGCACCAGATGTGTTCTCCGATAAAAGTTATCAATTCTTTCTTTCAGATAGTTCAAATCAGCCTGCGCGCGTTTCAACCTGTGTACAGTTCGGATGATACCCACGTAATTCCACATTGTCGATTTGATGCTGACCCAGTCCTGCTGGACAAGCGCAGGGTCAACCTCCTCTTCCCTTTCAGGGAAACGCCATGGCGGGATTTCTGATTCTTTATATGGTTTCTTGTCCTTGAAATGCTCGGCTATATGCTTGGCTGACCTGACACCCCAGACGAGCCCTTCAAGCAGCGAAGTAGACGCGAGCCGGTTGGCTCCGTGGAGTCCTGTGGCGGCAACTTCACCAGCAGCATAGAGATTTTTTAATGATGACCTTCCCCAGGTATCTACCTGGACACCTCCACAGCTGTAATGGGCCGCAGGAACAACAGGTATGGGTACCTTCTGAATGTCAATATCAAGAGAAAGGCATTTTTTATAAATCATAGGGAACCGCTTCCTGATATTGATATCGGTATAAGAAGCAATGTCCAGATATACATAGGAATCACCCCTTCTCAACATTTCCTCATACATTGCCCTGCACACCTCGTCTCTCGGTGCGAGGTCTCCCAGCGGTGAATATTTTTCCATGAAGGGGACGTTGTCTTTTGTTTTCAGCTTTGCCCCTTCTCCCCGCACGGCCTCGGATATGAGGAACCCGTCGGCATCTTTATGAAAAAGTGTCGTGGGGTGAAACTGGATATATTCCATATTGATGAGTCTTGCTCCGGCCCGGTCAGCCATGGCAAAACCGTCACCCGTGGCTCCCGGTGGATTTGTCGTATGTTGATATATCCTTCCCAGCCCGCCCGTGGCGAGGATTGTATATGACGCGAATATTTTCTCTACCTCTTCGGTGGTGTTGTTAAGGGCGTATACCCCGATGCACTGGGGCTCCATATATAAAGCGAGAGGATTTGTCGAGTGGTGAGGCAAGGTTAAAAGATCGATGGCAGTATATCTGCTCAAAATCCTGATACTTTTCTGTTCCTTTATCTTTCTTGCAAGGCTCTCCTCTATGCCTTTTCCTGTATAATCCATGCAATAGAGAATTCTCCTGCGGGAATGACCGCCTTCTCTGGCAAACACAAGCTCATTTTCCGCTGAACGGGTAAAGGGCACCCCGATTTTTTTTATAAGAAAATCTTCCACCAGGGTCGGGCCTTCGTATGCCACGATCTTGACGGCATCGAGATTTGAAATACCGTCTCCCGTCTGCATGATATCCTCGACAAGGATCTCCGGCGTATCATCAATTCCCCGGGAGACTATTCCTCCCTGGGCATAGAATGTGTTCGATTCTTCAATGGAATCCTGTTTTGTAATGACGATGACATCAAGGCCAGCTTCAGAGGCCGTAATTGCCGCCGCAAGGCCGGCGATACCCGATCCGATAACAAGAACATCACAGTGATGTCTGATTTCTTTGCTCATCTTCAGCTTATCTCCAGCATTTTGTCAAGGGCAACTCTGGCGTATTGTGCGATCTCAGGATCAACAACCACAGGGGATGATGATTTTCCCTCAACGACACCCTCAAGTATATTGAGGAGCTTCAGGCTTGTCACCTTTGACATTTCAAGGCATACCGACTCTTTAAGAGGAACAATTAGCTTATCAGGATTTTCTTTCTTAATTCTTTCCACAAAATGGAGTTCAGTCCCGACGGCCCATTGAGAGCCCGCAGGCGCTTTTTCAATGGTATTTTTAATAAAGCTTGTCGATCCAGCATAGTCTGAAAGCCGCACTACTTCAGCAACACACTCAGGATGAACAATAATTTTTATGTCGTTGCCGTATGTTTTTCTTACCGCTTCCACGTGGGATCTTGTAAATGCCACGTGAACGTAGCAAAAACCTTTCCAGAGAACAACTTTTACGTCCCCGATCTTCTCCGCCGCATCTCCGGAGGCTGAGGCAACACCCGAATCCCAAAGAAACATCTTGTCATCATGTATACCCATTGAATGTGCCGTATTTCTTCCCAGATTTTCATCAGGAAAAAAGAAGGGGATCGCGTTCCGCGAAAAAACGTATTCAATGGCCTTTTTCGCGTTCGCGGAGGTACAGACTAAACCGTTGTTTCTACCGCAGAAAGCCTTCATATCAGCCCGGGAATTCACATATACAACAGGGATGATTTTTTTTCCTGTGTTCTTGAGTACTGACCACGCCATTTCTACATCCGTGACTGCCGCCATCTCGGCGAGGGGACAATATGCTTGCACCTCAGGATGAAAAACCTGCTGTTCAGGCAGGCAAAGCATGCGCGCCATCTCCGCCATGAATGAAACGGCGCAAAAAACAATATACTTCGCGTCCTTCTGTTTGGAAGCTATCTGGGCAAGCTGCAAAGAATCACCGATGAAGTCCGCGCATTGTACAATATCATCGTCCTGGTAATAATGGGCAAGTATAACGAGGTCTTTACCGAGCTTTCTTTTAGCGGTCTCGATCTTCCTCAGTATTTCCCCTCTGGTGAGGCTCAGCCCTTCAATGGTCACTATACACCCCCTCAAAGAGCAGACTTATATCGAGGGCTTGAGCCGAATGCGTCAAGGCTCCCACGGAAATAAAATCAACTCCTGTCCGGGCAACATCGCGCACCCGTTCTACAGTCATATTTCCGGAAGCCTCAAGGGGAACTTTTTTATCCACAAAAGAAATAGCCTTACGGGTCGATTCAAGATCCCAGTTGTCAAGCATTATTCTGTCCACATCAAGCTCCACAGCTTCTTTCAGTTCGTCCATATTTTTCACTTCCACTTCAACAGGGACCTTCGTATTCCCCCGCACTTTTTTAACCGCCTCAGTGATGGAACCCGCCGCGGAAATATGATTCTCCTTAATGAGGGCCATCACAGTCAGGTTTTCCCGATGATTGTGTCCACCGCCCATGCGGACCGCGTATTTCTCCATTTCTCTTAATCCAGGTGTTGTCTTTCTTGTGTCAAGAATTTTCGCGCCTGTCTCCCCGGCAGCCTCTACAAATCTTCCGGTATGTGTTGCGATACCCGATAGCCTCTGGAGAATGTTCAGCGCCACCCTTTCCCCGGTGAGAATCGCCCGCGTTTTTCCTTTGACAACGGCAAGTATATCACCTTTTTTCACACGTTCTCCATCTTTTTTCAATTCTACATAAACTGTGCCGGCTTCAAGGATTTTAAATACACGTGAGGCAAACTGATGACCGGCAATGATACCTTCAGCTTTGGCGACAATCATGGCTTTTGAAATATGGTTCTCGGGTACGATCGCGTTGGTTGTAACATCTTCTGTCCCGATGTCTTCCAGTAAAAAATCCCTTAAGGTCACAGGCATGATAACCGATATTATAATGTGTAGGGCATGGTGAGTCAATCATATAGACTGCTCCATAGGGAAAATGACAATAAATTCCCGAAAAAAAACCAGCTTGACAAAAATAAGGGTCAGTTGATATATTTAATATGTAGTTTCTACATTAAAAAGCAAAAATGCCCTTAAATCAAATGATTAGGGCATTTTTTTACTGCCCGGAGAATCTATGAGCATAAAAAATCACAGCGAAATTAAGCATCTTATCGACATCGGCCTGGAAAAAGGATATCTCACACCCGATGAAATTAATGATATTCTGCCCCAAAACATATTTTCAGCGGAAGATATTGAGGATATTTTTGATTTCTTGTCGGAATCGAATATCGATGTTGTTGAGACCATTAAGGAAAAAGTCGAGACACCCGAAGAAGAAACACAGGAGTGGGGAGAAACCGAGCGTTTTCCTTCTGAACGGACAGACAACATTATATGGGCATACCTGAAAGATATAGGCAGGGTATCGCTGCTAACCTCTGATGAAGAATACACAATAGCTAAAAAAATCGAAGAAGGCGAACGGAAAATACGAAACCTGCTTTTTGATTTATCCCATGCCATCCGTGAACTTCAGGAAATCTCGTCACATCTGAAAAAGGACGCTGTCAATATTATAGATATTATTAAAAATATTGACGAGATGGACTACACAAAGAAAGATGAGGAAAAATACAAGAAGAAAACCATCTCGCTTATTAACAGTATTAAAAACCAGTATGAAAAGAAACAGATGCTTCAGAAAGCCCTGGCAGGCAGGATCAGCGCGAAAAATAAAAAATTGAGCGAACAAAAGCTGAAAGATATAGAGCAAAAAATTGAGGAATCCCTCATCAATCTGAACCTCAACAAAAAAGTGCTGGAAGAAATTATCAGAAAAATCGGGAAACAGCTCAAAGTGATGGATGATAAAGAAATCAAGAAGGTCAAGAGAAGGCTTATGGAGATCGGGCAGATTGAAAACGGTCTTAAAACGGTTAAGAACAGGCTCATCCAGGCAAACCTCCGCCTTGTCATCAACATCGCGAAAAAATATCTCAACAGGGGGCTCTCGTTTCTTGATCTTATCCAGGAAGGCAATATGGGCCTCATGAAAGCGGCTGAAAAGTACGACTATCAGAAAGGTTATAAATTTTCTACCTATTCAACATGGTGGATACGGCAGGCTATTACGAGGGCGATTGCGGACTACGCACGAACAATCAGAGTCCCCGTCCACGTACTGGAAACAATGAACAAAATCACAAAGGTAACTATTGCCCTCTTTCAGGAACTCGGGAGAGAACCAAACCTCGAAGAAATATCACTCAAGGCGGGTCTTCCGCTTGAGAAAGTACGGAAGATCATGAAAGTCTCAAATGAGCCCATATCGATTGAAACGCCCATTGGCGATGACGAATCAAAACTTGGTGATTTTATTGCTGATCCCAAATCGCCTTCCCCTTTCAGCGAACTCGTCGGCCTTTCTCTGAAAGAAGAGATAGACAAGGTCCTCGCAACTTTGACTCCTCGTGAGGAAAAGGTAATCAGAATGCGTCTTGGTATCGGCGAAAAAACAGACTATACCCTCGAAGAAGTGGGCGAGGTTTTCGGCCTTACCCGTGAGCGTATCAGGCAGATTGAAGCTAAGGCACTCCGTAAATTAAAACATCCCTCTCGGAGAAAACGGCTCGATAGCTTTCTGGAGTAGCAAAACTTTACATACTGGGAGTTATTTAAAGAAAGGCACTAAGCATTAAACTTAGTACCTTTCTCACTTTCAAAAAATCAAAACATTAATTCGCTGCTTATTGGAGAATATCCTGTGCGTTTGTGCTGCTATTCTGTTTTATTAGGCCAGACTTTTGCCTTGGTGACCCGTAAGCCTGATTTGTTTTTGTCATAATCTCAGCAACTCTGGTTCGCATTTTTTCAATTTTGTCCTGTGGGAAAGGATCCATATGTTCATATGCCGGATTCAGTGTACAGCCCGGTCTGAATTCCTGGACAAAAAACTTCTTTGCGTCTTTGATAAATGATGCGACTTCATAGATATCGTCTTCCCGATGGAGAAAAGGCACCACAGTCATTCGGAATTCATAGTCAATATTGTCCTCCAGGAGAAACTCAATACTTTCCTGTATTCTTCTTGCGTCCACATTGACACCGGTCCACATCGAATACCGGTCAATAGGCCCCTTTACATCCATAGCAACATAGTCGACAAATCTCTCATTGACAAGGCTTTTTAAGATCTGCGGATTTGATCCGTTTGTGTCAAGTTTTATAAGCATCTTCTCTCTTTTTAACTGGCTGATAAGACCCAAAAGGCTCGCGCTCACCGTCGGTTCACCACCGGTAATAACAACTTTATCCACCCACTTTTGGTATTTTCTGAGTGTCGCAATGATATATTCCATGGGTATATCTTCCAGGGCTTCGTGATTAATCACAAGTTCCTTGTTATGACAATAAGGACACCTGAAATTACACCCGCCAAGAAAAATAACCGAAGAAAGACATTCCTTCCAGTCAAGAAAACTCGTCTCGATAAAGCCTTTTATGGGCGGTTTACACACTGTGGACAACATTGAGGACCTCGTCTACATGAGGCACGCTTCCCCGCCATTCTTGGAGGGAATTCTCTGCGTCATCTTCGATGAGAATTGTGGGCAATGCCATGACGCTGTAAAATCTCGCTTCCGCAAGTCCGTCGGCAGTGCCAACATTGAAATCATTAACAGCAATATTCTTTTCCTGGAGCGTATCTCTTAGTTTTTTCGCTGTAGGACACATCGGACAATCATCTTTGTAGAAAATCTTAACAATACCCATAATCCCTCCTTATTTATGATAATTTATAGTGATGACTGGCATTCGTTGAATGCAAAATTATTTTGTACTGTTTGATTCGTTGATACCTTTTTCTTTTCTTCAGGAGAAAAATATCCCCCGTTTCTGTAACGGTCTTTCAATTCACCCAGTTTACCTTTGTTCCAGCTCGAAACCTTCGTGAAGTATCCCGTAATTCTGGTGATCCCGTCTACATCGACGGAACCGCAGTATGAACAGGTATCAGCAAGGCCCCTCGATGTTCGGTGGCACTTGTTACAGGTGGTAAACTCCGGAGAGAAGGCAATCTGGTCGCTTGTGGTATACTTAAAAGTTTTTATGACAAAATCTGCTATGGCTTCTTTGGATGGCCGCGCCTCACCGAGCCATACATGAGAAATAGACCCCGCTTCAATGAGCGGATGGAAGAGCCCTTCCGTCGTTACCCTTTCAATGGGGTTCATAGCGTGTTTAACGTTAAGGTGTGTCGAGTTGGTATAGTAAATCTCACCGGAAGCAATATCTCCTTTCATTACCTTTCCTGAGGCAGGAGAGAAATATCCCATATCAAGTCTCGCAAATCTGTAACTTGTGCTCTCCGCGGGAGTCTGCTCAAGGACAATCTTCATGTTTTCCTGTCTTCTCATCTTGTCCGTGAGAAGATTCATGTGAGCCAGCACTTTGAGACCGAATTTAAGCGCTTTTTTCGATTCATGCATCTCTTCACCCGTATGGATCTGCACCATTTCGTTGAGGCCGACCATGCCGATAAGATGTGACGCAAGGTTGAATCTGAGATAAGGCATACCGTCACGGTTCATCGTAAGGAGGGCAAGAGGCCCGTTTTCGCCGAGGGCGAGGAGTTTTTCCATAAACACCCTCTTTTCCTTGTGAGCCTTTACCGCAATGAGAAACCGTTCAGTTACCAGGTTGAGAAGTTTTGTGTCATCATTTTTCGCCATATATGCCAGTCTCGGCAGGTTTAAAGAGACATTCTGCAATGCGCAGTAGCGCATCTTCCACGGTTCCTTCGCATCCATGAGATCCCGTTCTTCAAGTTTGAAGCTCAGGCGACAACACTCTGAGATCTTTGCCGTCTCGCCCCTGTCAAAAACGTAATAGGTGTTCCCTTTATCAGAGGCCACATCACAAATAAGATTGAGAAAATCCATATAACCTTCAGTATGGAAGAACTTCTCCGTGATATGAACAATGGGCTTGGGGAAGAAGAAAGGTCTGCCCGCTCCATCGCCTTCTTTGAAAACCTCGAAAAGACTCCAAGCAAAACGCTGCGCCTCTTTTTCATAATCACCGTAAGTCTTGCCTGTAAACTTGCCGGAGGGGCCAATAGCAGGAACATTGACAAAATGCTTCGGCACCTCCCAGTAAATATTGATATCAGTAAAGATTGCCTGCCCTCCGCGGGCAACAGCCTGCTGTGAAAATTCAAAAATGAGCATCTGCGAAAGCTGTTTTACCTCGTCGTCGCTCATGCCTTCGATATAGGGGGCAAAGAAGATATTAATGGCGTCCCATCCAATAGCACCGGCAAAATGGCTTTGGAGTGCCGCCGCGAACTTGACGAGATGCGCCAGGAGCACTTCAGGGTGTTTCGCGGGTTTTGCCATTGACAGTGAATGAGGCAAATCAAGTCCGAATTTCTTGATATATTCGAGGGACTGACCGCTGCAATAAGGCCTGTCGACAAATCCAAGGTCGTGGAGGTGAATATCACCATTCATATGGGCGTCGGCCACCTCCTGGGAAAAGACGGAAAGGAGCGCGTATTCCTTTTTTATGCCTTCGGCAAGCGTAAGGTTTGTCGCTTCAGGGCCGTGGGGCACGTTGGCGTTTTCCTTGTTTGGATGGAGAATCAGAGTGTCCACATCATAGAGGGGCATCCCAAGTCTCGTGTGCATCTTCCTGGTGCCTTCGAGGCCCCTCTCGATGAGACGGGCATTGACAAGTTCTCTGATAAGAGGTGCCGTGATGACCTGAATGCCTGATTTTCGCGTCATCCGTTCTACTTCTCGACTTATTTCATCGGCAGTATCCCTGTCGATGAGGGTCTCACGTATAAGCGCATCGGTTATCTTTGACCGGTCCCAATCGGATATGCTCTCTTCTGATGTCCTGACAAAAAGATTTAAGTCTGTTGTTTCCATGAAACCCCCTTGCTTAAAATTTATCCCACAACTTGTTTTTTTTAAAAAACAGGAAATAACATCCCCAGTCCACCCGCTCCAATAACGCACCCACCCATACTAGATGTAGTATGACAACTAAATATCTATACTACATGTAGTTATTTAACTGCCTGCGTCTTATTTTGTCAAGAAAATTTTTAAAAATTTTTTATGTATTGTTAGTATTGAAAATCTTTGATTATTCCAAGGATAGAACTATTATTTCATTAGTTTTCTCAAGCTTTTAGATTTATATGGAAAAATGATTTTTCCTCTACTCTTTTTGCCTTTTTAACGCCTGGACAGCTTCTTCAGGGGTAATTGAAATCACGTGGAATTCGTCTTCTCTTTTGTATTTTGAAGACCTGAAATCCCTGGGAAGTATCTCCATATGCCAGTGATAATAATCAGGCACGCCTATGTCCTGCTCCGAGGCGTCTCCCAAAGCAAAAATTGGACATGTATGAATTTCCATTGTGTAAGCGTTCGCAAGCCCCTCAATTCTCTTCATGAGATCAAGTGCGATGGCCGCGAAATCGCGCTTCACGTCATGATCTCTGGTATTTTCAAAAAATCCCTCATGGAACCGTGGCAATATCCATGTTTCATAAGGAAATCGTGACGCAAAAGGACATACAGCCACAAAATTCCTGTTCATGCTGACCACCCTTATGCCCTGACGTACTTCCTGGTCCACTATATCGCACAGGAGGCACCTTTCTTTTTTTAAATAATGCGTCCGGCAAAATGACGCTTCACCGGCGATGCGGGCGGGCACTATGGGTGTTGAAAGTATGTGGGAGTGCGGATGGAAAATAAATGAACCGGCAAGTTCCCCGTGGTTCTTGAATACCTGGATGTATTTGAATCTTTTGTCCCCTCTCAGATCAGTTATCCGTTCCTGATACATATCTATCAATAGTAGAAATTCTTCTTCAGTATACGTGGACATCGTTTTCGTATGTGATCTGTTCTCAACAATGATCTCGTGGGCTCCCACATTGCCCATTTTATCGTATATGCCTTCTCCCCGCTTGTTTTCTTCAACTTCTATGACAAATATGGGATTCTTGGCTGGAAAACAACGAATAAGCCAATCGTTATGAGAATCTCTATATTCTCTGATTGCCGTCGGGGTAAGAGATTCATTACCGGGACAAAAGGGGCACAAACCGGCTTCACCGCTTTTTGAGGTCTTGTATCCTACAACCACCCAGTTACCGGAAAGGGGATCTTTTCTTAATTCGGCCACTGACCAATAATAGACCAGAACGAGCGTGTTGTCAACGTGCAACCCCTTGCAAAAGTGTCTATATATTATTACAATGAAACCTATGGACAAACTTCTCGAATTTGCAATTCGCTGCGCCCGTGAATCAGGCAGAATCCAGCGCAAATGTTATGAGAAGAATTTCGCGATTCATCACAAGGGAGAAATTAATCTTGTGACCGATGTGGATTTTGCCTGTCAGGAACGGATTATAGAACTCATGCAAAAGAGCTTTCCGGACGATAACATCATCAGTGAGGAAAAGCTGAATCGCTTTGATAAAAAGGCAAACAGATGGATCGTTGATCCTCTTGACGGCACGACAAACTACGCCCACGGCTATCCCTTTTTTTGTACCTCCATCGCGTACGAGGTAAACGGTGTCGTCGTACTCGGTGTGGTCTACAATCCTATCTTCAAAGAGCTTTTTACTGCACGAAAAAACAAGGGGGCGTACCTGAATGGAAAACAAATTCGCGTATCGGCTGTTAGAGATCTGAAAAAATCTCTTCTCAGTACAGGTTTCCCTTACGACATCACCACGAGCGCGAAAAATAATATCAATCACTTTGTCAATTTTCTTTATGAAGCACAGGCAATTCGCAGAGACGGTTCAGCAGCGTTAAATCTCTGTTACACAGCGTGCGGAAGGTTTGACGGGTTTTGGGAAATGAAACTCAATCCCTGGGACATGGCCGCGGGAGCGCTGATTGTTGAAGAGGCGGGGGGACATGTGACCAATCTTGCCGGAAAAAAATTCAACTTATACAAAAACGACATTATCGCCTCAAACAGCCTTATTCATAAGGCCCTAGTAGAAGTCCTTAAGAAATAAAAGAGATGGTATAAAGAAACCGGGGAGAAGCTATGAAGGAATATTCGGTGGAAGAAATAAAGACCGTTGTAAGGCCCAAGTTGGGGGAAGAAGTGCCGCTGGTTCTTTTCAGAATCCTCAGAATTATCGGCATCAGGCAGATCCTCGGTGACAGTTCCGGGGCAACACTCTATATGATGGGAAAGAGGGTCGGGGCAATGATCGGGGCAAAAGATATTGATGATTTTCGTTCAAAGATTCAGGAACTCAAAGTCGGCATACCGGAGGTGGAAACCATCGATGAAGATCACCTGAACATAAAACTCTATGAGTGTATCACCTGCGCCGGATTTACCTATACGGGAGAGATGTTCTGTGACATGGAAAGCGGTATTATTGCCGGCCTTCTCGAATCAATCTACAAGAAAAAAGCAAAATCAACACAAACAAAAAGCTGGTCCATGGGCTATAATTACTGTGAATTCGAGGTATTTCTTTACTAAAAATATGGTAGAAGAAAAACAATCTCACGAAAACAAAGTGCGTGAACTGGAGATTGCTCTCGAAGAAGAGAAAAACATCTCGAAGGCAAGGAACATCCTGCTTGAAGCAAATATTAAAGAACTGGATGATATTTACATCGTCCTTGATGAAAAACTGAGGTCCCTGCGCAGTAAAGATGAAAGAATCAAAGGCTTTGAGGCGCAACTGGTGAGAGCGAATAAGCTCTCCACACTGGGCGAACTTGCCGGGTCAATCGCCCATGAAATAAAAAATCCTCTCATATCAATACAAGGTTTCGCGAAAAGAATTGAAAAAACAAGCGATCCCGACAAAATAGCAAACTATGCGCGACTCATCGATAGAGAGGCGGGAAGGATCACAAATGTTCTTGCAAAACTCCTCGATTTCTCACGAATGGATAAACCAAAAAGGGAACGTGTTGATTTAAGGGAAATTATCGATGACACAGTCCTTTTTATGGAGCACCATCTCACGAGGTTTAAAAATGTGGGTGTCAGCGTGGAGAGAAATGAAATACCCGCCAATATTGAAGTTGACAAAATCCACGTTCAGCAGGTGCTCGTAAATCTCATTAATAACGCGGCTCAGGCCATGCCCCGGGGCGGCACTGTTCGAATCAGGTCGGGTATCAAAAACAGCTTTGGTTACATTGCCATTGCCGATGAAGGTGAAGGCATTGAGCCTGAATTCATGGAAAAAATCTTTGAGCCTTTCTTTACGACAAAACCGAAGGGTGAAGGAACCGGTCTCGGCCTTTCACTCAGCAAGAAACTGGTTGAAGCAAACAATGGCACAATTGAAGTCTCAACAAAAAAAGGGAAAGGCAGCGTCTTCACCCTTTATTTTCCCCTTTTAAATCAATAAATTATAAAATGCCCTAATCCATTATACATATCGGATTTGGAATGTTTTTTGACGCATGTGAACAGATTTATTAATTCAATTTAAGTTCTGATCCGGTGAAATCTGATGAATTCACCGGATCACGTTTTATCCGTTTACGCGCTTATCTTTTCAATCTTGCAGGAACAGACTTTGTATTCAGGTATCTTACAGACCGGATCAAGGTTGTCTACTGTAAGCTTGTTGGCGCACGCTTCATAGAAATGGAAAGGAATAAAAACGACATTCGATTTTGGACGGTTCGTGATTTTTACCTTTATCCTGATGCTGCCGCGACGCGTGGATACTGAGATCAATTCACCGTCGGAAATATTGTAGTTGCCGGCATCGTTGGAGTTTAATTCAACAAAGCCCTCCCGCACATTCTCATCGAGGACTTTCGAATTCCTTGTCATGGTACCGGTATGGAAGTGATCCAGAATACGCCCTGTCGTGAGAATAACCGGATATTCCCTGTCTGTCTCTTCAGATGGAGGCGTGTATTCTATGGCGGTAAATAATCCCTTGCCCCGTGTGAAATTTTCCTTGTGGAGCAGCTGCGTTCCCGGATGGTCTTTTGTGGGGCATGGCCATTGAATGAGTTCTTTCTCGATCCGTTCATAGGTAATGCCGGCATACGAGGGGGTCACTTTCACGATTTCATCGAATATGTCCTTGGGTTTCTCATAATTCCAGTTTGCCCCCATCCTGCGGGCAATCTGTGTGGTGATCCACCAGTCGTCTCTGGCGTTTCCCTTTGCCTCGAGAACCCTGTGCATAGGTTGGACCCTGCGTTCCGTATTGGTAACCGTGCCTTCCTTCTCGATAAAAGCGCAGGTCGGGAAAACAACGTGGGCATACTGAGCGGTTTCGGTAAGAAAAATATCCTGAACAACGAGGAGTTCCATTTTCTGCAACGATTCAACAACGTGCTCTTGATTAGGATCGGACATAACCGGATTTTCACCCATGATGTACATTGCCTTTACCTGACCGGCATGTGCCGCGTTCATCATCTCCACCAGCGTAAGGCCTGGCTTCATCGAGAGTTGTTTTACACCCCAGGCCGCTTCGAATTTTGACTTGTTATCTTCGCTGGCAACGGGCTGATAGGCAGGGTAAGAAACAGGCAGAGCACCCATATCGCACGCGCCCTGAACATTATTCTGGCCCCTGAGAGGATTCACCCCTCCACCGGCCACACCCATATTCCCAAGCATCATCTGGAGGTTTGCCGTTGACTTGACACCATTGACGCCCGACACAAATTGCGTAATACCCATCGAATAGTAAAGCGCCATGGGCTTGAGCTCAGCCATGAGCCGTGCGGCTTTAACAATATCTTCGGCGTTGTCGAGCCCGCATATTTGGGCCACATATTCGGGTGTATATTTTTCGAGTGCCTTCTTCAGTTCTTCAAAACCTTCGCATCTTTTCTCCACAAATTCCTTATCGTAGAGGTTCTCCTTGACGATGACATGCATAAATCCGTTCAGAATCGCGATATTGGTACCCGGCTTAATTGGGAAATAGTAATCGGCAAATTTCGCAAGTTCAATCTTTCGTGGATCAACTACAATAAGTTTTTTTCCGAAATTCTGGACCTGATTTTTGATCATCGACCCGATGACAGGGTGGTTTTCTGTCGTATTGGAACCAATAACAAAAAAACCTGCTGACTGAGGAATCTCGCGGATGGAATTTGTCATCGCGCCGGAACCAAACACGGCTGCCAGACCGGCAACCGTCGAGCTGTGTCAGAGCCGGGCGCAATGGTCTATGTTGTTCGTACCTACCACAGTCCTCATGAATTTCTGCATGAGGTAATTTTCTTCATTCGTACATTTTGCGGAAGAGAGCCCTGTTATCGCGTCGGGACCATGTTTTTCTTTGATTTCTGAGAGCTTCTGCGCGACAAAATCAAGGGCTTCGTCCCAATCAGCTTCCGTGAGTTTGCCGTTCTTTCTGATAAGAGGCGTTGTCAGTCTCTTCGGGCTCTGGACAAAGTCAAAACCGAAGCGCCCCTTTACACAGAGGTGCCCCTCATTGGGTCCGTCATCGTTTCCCATGGCCTTAACGAGAAGCCCTTCCTTATTTGTGTAGAAATCGATTTTGCATCCTACACCGCAATAAATACAGATGCTGGATTCCTTTTTCAGTTCCCAGCTCGGCGCCTTTCCAAGAACAGTCTGGAACGTAAGGGCACCGGTGGGACAGATCTGCACACAAGCACCGCATTTCACGCAGCTTGATTCCCCGATCTTTTTATCATCATCGGCAATGAGGTGGGTCTGGCTGCCCCTTTCACAGAGTCCCCATACATTCTGTACCTGTATTTCCTTACAGGCCCGGACACACCGACCGCAGAGGATGCACCTGTTCTCGTTTCTCTTGATAGCATTGCTCGTCACATAATCAATTTCCCGTTCATTTCTGATTATCTCTTCCCTGGAGGGTTCAACCTCGTACATCTTGACGTATCTCTGAAGCTCACAATCCCCGTCGGCGTCGCAGTAGAGGCAATTATGATCTCCTTCGGAAAGGATAAGCCCCAGAAGCCATTTTCTCATGCTCCTAATCCCTTCATCCTCAGTAACAACATCCATGTCACTCATGGCCGGCTCTGTGCATGAGGCCTTAAGCAATTTGCCGTTTATACGAACAATACAAAGACGGCATGCGCCGGTTTTACTTAATTTCGGATGGTAACAGAGGTGCGGGATATTAATTCCGTTATCAGAGGCAACCTCCATAATTGTCTGTCCAAGCTTTCCCGTAACTTCTTTTCCGTCAATTTTTAATTTGATTTCATCCATTGCGGTGCTCCTCACAGGTTTTTATAATTACTTTGATTACGGCTTGTTTATGGATAGTATTTTATTTCACAAATAATAAAAAGTCACGTAAAAAAGTATCCTGGTTATAAGAATGAGTGGTATTTTTGGAATGTAATAATTAAACTATATCTGCAATAATAGTAATTAATGAATAAATGTCATCAATAATAACATGATAAGAATGGAGCAATTCAGTTATGTCCATACATTTGATATGTACCGGCTAAAATATTTCCCGCAGACGCTGAAGTTATTAATCCATTTGATTCTGACCATTTTTTTTCTGCTTGAAATTGAAAGGCAGTTACGTGAGAATAACAAAAAAACAATATTATGGTAAAATTTTATGTATCAGATATTAAAAAATATATTCCATTACGCTATGAATGAGGGGTGACATCATGAAAAAAAACAAAAATCTTATCAGCAGGTGTTTAATTCTTTTTATATCCATTGCTGTTTGTACGGCATGCGCGACCAAACCGGTGCTGGAAAATACCGGTGAGTTTATCGACGATTCAGTAATCACAACAAAGATTAAGTCTCAGATTGCGGGGGATAGTCTCCTGAAAGCATTCCAGATAAGCGTCGAAACTTACCGGGGGATTGTCCAGCTCGGCGGTTTTGTTAATTCGCAGTATGATATTGAACGGGCAGGCGAAATAGCGAGAAACGTTACCGGAGTGAGATCGGTAAAAAATAATCTTATGGTGAAATGAACCACTGGTACACGCAGGGGAATATTTCAAGGAATGGAGACTTCATTCACTGGCGCTGCCCGCTCCTCAAATGCCTAATTAGGATATGGGTGCCTGCAAATAGAGAGAGAACTGTTGACAAGCTAAAAGGTACGTTGAATCCATTCAAAGAAATTACTTTTGTCTCAGAAACACTGACCTTAAAAAGATATATGGAGGCAGTCAGCCTGGCGTTAGAATCCCCATTTCATGCCGTCCTGTGCAGCGATAACATTAACGCCTGTTTCATCACTTAAATGTCTCGCGATCTCATCCGGCCCTTCCTGAATCATCCTGAAACCAAAATGGGTCAGGATTGCCATCTTCGGCCTTATACGGTTGACGATCCTCCTCACATCACCGACCGCAAGATGGTCGATAATTTCATGGTTCTCGATCGGTTGTGACCGCAGTACATTGATAATGAGATAATCAACCTGATAATAGTCGGGCAGCTCATCAAAGAACCGCGTATCGGCAATGAGTCCGATAGTCACATTGAGATGAAAGATCAGTCCATACGTTTCAACAGGGTGCCGATGCCGTATCGGGATGCTGAAAGACACGTCTCTCACCGAATAGAGCATCCTTTCTTTCAAGAACACAACATCATCGAGATAATTCCTGACAAACCGGAAAACTACCGGGTCTTCGCCTACAGTATCAGAGGGTGCAAAGAGAATCCCCCTCTTCCTGAAACCACCTTCTGCCATGGATTCGATAAGTATGTTGACGTCGTTACTATGATCCATATGCTTGTGTGTAAGAATAACACCATCAAGATCTGATGGCTCGAAGGTCTCTTTTGATTCCCGTATTCTCACCATAGCTCCCGGTCCGGGATCAATATAGAGATTTGTATCTTTATAGTTGAGCCAGAGCCCGCCTGTTGCCCTGAGCTGTTTTGATGCTACAAACCGTGCCCCGCCTGTTCCGAAAAACTTGATAAATCCTTCCATTTCCCTTCTCCTTATGGTAGCCTCATTCTAAAAGACGCAGCAAAGTATGTCAAATTGGATATGATAGAATATACCTTCTTTGAATCATCAATCGGCACAATTTCCCTTGTTTCGAGAAACAAGAAGATTATCGTCCTCAATATTAATTCAACAAATCCCTACGAGGTGAAAAAACGCATCGTCGCTCTGTACCCTGACGGAAGAGAGTCAGAAAATTCCTTCAAGACAATACGATTCCTCCTCGACAGATATCTGAAGGGGGAAAGGGTTGATTTCGATATGGAGACTGACATATCCGGGGAAAGTCCCTTTACGCAAAAGGTCCTGCGGGAACTTCAAAAGATACCTTACGGCGAGGTACGGAGTTACGGCTGGATAAGTAAACGCCTGGGATACGAAATGGCGGCTCGCGCCGTTGGACAGGCAGTCAAAAGAAATCCTGTATTGATTATCATTCCCTGTCACAGGATTATAGCAGAAGGCGGAAAATTGGGCGGTTTTTCATCGGGGGTTCAATTAAAGAAAAGGCTTCTTTCCATTGAAGGCGTCACTTTTTAGGAGAAACCTTACGTCCCGCCCGATTAGTGAGAATATCGCCGTTTAAATACTTTTTGAGAAAAAGACCGGTATAACTTTCGGAAACACCCATAATTTCTTCCGGTGCTCCCGTGGCGATCACTCTGCCGCCTCTGTCTCCCCCCTCCGGTCCAAGGTCAATGATATGGTCAGCACATTTGATGACGTCGAGGTTGTGTTCGATGACAACAACGGTGTTGCCACGTTCAACGAGCTCAAAAAGCACGTGGAGGAGTTTCTCCACATCGGCAAAATGGAGCCCCGTCGTCGGTTCATCGAGGATAAAAAGGGTGTTCCCCGTGTCTCTCTTGGAGAGTTCCCGGGAAAGCTTGATCCTCTGGGCCTCACCGCCGGAAAGTGTCGTCGCGGCCTGTCCCAGTCTGATATAACCAAGACCCACTTCGTTCAGTACCTTGAGTCTGCTCTTGATGTGCGGCATGGCGTTGAAAAATTCCATTGCCTGTGTGACTGTCATCTCCAGCACATCGGCAATGTTCTTCTCTTTGTAAAGCACCTCAAGGGTGTCACGGTTATACCGTTTACCCTTGCAGACATCACAAACGATGTAGACATCAGGGAGAAACTGCATCTCTATCTTAACATAACCTTCACCGGCGCAGCTTTCGCACCTGCCACCCTTGACGTTAAAACTGAACCTTCCTTCTTTATAACCTCTCATCCGCGACTCGGGCAATTTGGCGAAAAGCCCCCTGATAAATGTAAAGATACCTGTGTATGTGGCGGGATTTGATCGTGGCGTCCTTCCAATGGGCGATTGATCGATATCAATAACTCTGTCGATCGCTTCATGGCCGCTTATTCCTTCCGTCTGCCCTGCCCGCTCCTTCGACTTGTACAGTTTCTGTTTCAGGAGCGGATAGAGTGTATCCACGACAAGGGTGCTTTTGCCGGAGCCGGAAACACCGGTGATGACCGTAAAAACCCCAAGGGGGATTTTCACATCGATATGCTTCAAATTGTGGGCGCTTGCCCCTTTGATAGCAAGAAATCCTTTTCCCTTTTTCCTTTTCTCGGGGATTTTAATTTCACGTCTTTTTGACAGATAAAGACCGGTGAGAGAATCAGTATGCTCCTGAAGCACTTCCGGGGTGCCCTGAAAAACGAGAAAGCCGCCGTTTTCGCCCGCGCCGGGTCCCAGGTCCACAACATAATCGGATTCCACAATAGCATCGTGATCGTGTTCAACAACGATGACGGTGTTGTCAAGATCGCGAAGTCGTTTCAAGGTTCCCAGGAGCCTTTCGTTATCACGCTGATGAAGGCCTATACTGGGCTCGTCGAGCACATACAGCACGCCCGTCAGCCCGGAACCTATCTGTGTGGCAAGACGTATCCTCTGAGATTCTCCCGAAGAGAGCGTGGCAGAATTACGGCTCAGGCTTACGTAGTCAAGCCCCACGTCGATGAGGAAGGTAAGTCTGGCGATAATTTCTTTGAGGATTACCTTCGCTATTTCTTTCTCCTTGTCAGAGAGAGTAATTTGCTCAAAGAATCCCCTGCATTCCTCAATAGTCTTTAAGCTTATCTCGTATATATTGAGATCATTTATTCTTACCCAGAGCATCTCTTTTTTGAGTCGTGCCCCGTTGCACTCAGGACAGGGGATAAGGTTGATATATCGCTCAAATCTTTCCTTTTCCCAGAACTCCGCCCGCTCCCTGTCCCGCTCAAGACCCGCAATAACCCCTTCAAAGGGTTTCTTGACAAATTCTCTCCGTGAACCGTGATCAATAAAGAACTCTATGGTCTCACCCTGTGAACCATAGAGGATTGCATCACGGACATGTTTCGGCAATTCCCCGAAGGGTTTCCTGATGTCGATCTTATAGTGCTTTACAAGGGCTTCGAGAAAAGGCAGGAAGTGTGCAGGAGGCTTATCCTCCCAGGGAAGGATGGCGCCGTCCCGCAGCGAAAGATCGGGATTTGGCACAATAAGGTCCGGATCAAAATATTCTTTGACGCCGAGCCCATAGCACGACGGACACGCTCCGTAGGGATTATTGAAAGAAAACATCCTCGGAGCGATTTCAGGATAACTGATGCCGCAGTCAGGACAGGCAAATCTTTCACTGAAGGTATACGTCTGTTCTTTTGTCTCGACTTTGACGATTCCGTTGGCCCTGGCGAGGGCAAGTTCCACTGCTTCAAAAAGTCTCCTCTCAATGCCTTCCCTTAAAGTAATCCTGTCAATAATGATATCTATTTCGTGTTTTTTATTTTTGTCCAGTTCAATCTCTTCGGAAAGATCAACGACTTTTCTGTCGAGCTTAATCTTTGTAAAACCCTGTTTTCTCAGCTCTTCTATCTCTTTGCGGTATTCCCCTTTCCTTCCCCGCACTATGGGGGCGAGAATTGTAAGGTTTATCCCGGAAGGCAAAGCCAGGATAGCATCGACAATCTGCGGGGCGTGCTGGCTTGTAATCTCCTTGCCACAGCCATAACAATACACATGGCCTATCCGGGCAAAAAGCAGCCGCAGATAATCATAAATTTCCGTCACGGTACCGACGGTACTTCGGGGGTTTTTACTGATCGTTTTTTGTTCAATGCTGATCGCCGGGGACAGTCCTTCAATGTAGTCAACATCGGGTTTATCCATCAATTCAAGGAACTGCCGGGCGTAAGAAGAAAGCGATTCGACGTATCGTCTTTGACCTTCAGCATAGATTGTGTCAAAGGCAAGGGTCGATTTCCCGGAACCGCTGGGACCCGTGATAACAACCATTTTGTTCCGCGGGATTGTAACGTCGATGTTCTTGAGGTTATGTTCCCTGGCGCCTTTTATAAATATGTTATCCATGTCTTTGGCTTTGAAATACAGAATGTAAAATGTTCAATTCCTGGAAGAATACGACAAGCACATTCTCTGAACCAACATATTTTAACAGAAAAGAGGTTTTATTTCAAAAGGAACCGGGTGTTACAGATAACCTAATTATGAGGTTAAAACCGAAGAACCTCTTGCGTATATGTATGAACAGCCGTTATAATATAATATCTGGTTCGGCAACATAATGTATCTTCTAAGTATTTGTTGAGGTATTAACAAAAATACAAGAGGAGGTAATCATGGAAAACAAAGAAGAACCAAAAGGTTGGAGTCCCTATCTCGCTGGAGCGCTGGCAGGTCTCCTCATCATATTTTCCGTCTGGTTTACCGGAAAATATATCGGAGCGTCAACGACATTTGTCAGGACGAGCGGTTTCATTGAAAAGGCATTTTCCGCAGACCGCGTGGCGCAATTGGAATATTTCAAAAAAGAAGTTCCAAAGATTGACTGGCAGTGGATGTTTGTCATAGGCATTTTCTTCGGTTCCCTCATATCGGCAACTTCATCAAAATCCTTCCGGTCGCAGGCTGTCCCCTCCATGTGGGAAAACCGTTTTGGTCCGAGCAAATCAAAAAGGGCTATCGTGGCGTTCCTTGGAGGTGTTGTAGCCATGTTTGGCGCGCGCCTCGCCGACGGGTGACCGAGCGGTCATGGACTGAGCGGTTCGCTCCAGTTAGCCGTTAGCGGTTACATTTCTCTGATCTGTTTCTTTGTCGGTGGTCTCATTGTTGCCAATATCCTTTACCGGGGAGGTGACAAAAAATGAACGATCTCATCTACGGTTTAATCACGGGGATTATTTTCGGGTTTTTTCTGCAGAAAGGTCGCGTAATCAGATACGATAAACAGCTTGGCGCGCTGAGGCTCCTCGATATGACCATTGTGAAATTCATGGTCAGTTCTATTCTTGTCGCCATGGTAGGTGTTTATCTTCTCAAAGATCTGGGTATTGTCAAACTCTCCATAAAAACAACGGTCCTTGGCGGTAATATTATCGGCGGTCTCATCTTTGGATTCGGTTGGGCACTCCTCGGTTACTGTCCAGGCACGTCTCTTGGCGCTGTAGGAGAAGGCCGCTGGGACGGCCTTTGGGGTATCCTCGGCATGCTTGTCGGCGCCGCCCTTTTCGCGGAGGCTTATCCCGCTCTGCAAAGCAGCGTCCTCAAGTGGGGTGTCTATGGCAAGATTACCATACCTGGAATACTGGGTATAAACCATTGGATTGTTATTGTCATCGTTGTTGTGCTGGCCCTTCTCACGTTCAGATGGTTCGAAAAGAAAGGGCTGTAAAATGAAAAAAATGACCAATAACCAAATTTCAATAATCGGAGAAAAATTCTGATCCCAGTATTTTTTAAATATAGATATGATCCGGTTTTTTGATTCATTTGGTTATTGGTTGTTTTTGAAAGAGGAATATAATGGATAAGCAGGAACGTCTCGTCGTAATAGGCGGTGTGGCAGCAGGCATGAGCGCGGCAAGCGCTTTCAAACGTATCAAACCCGATGCCGAAGCAATCGTTCTCGAAAAAGACTATTTTATATCCTATGGAGCATGCAGCCTCCCTTACTACATTTCCGATGATGTCAGAGATTTCAATAATCTCATATCGCTCACCCCTGAGACTGCAACAAATGACCGTGGTATTACCGTGATGCTTCGTCATGAAGCCATGAGTATTGATACAACAAAGAAGGAAATTCACGCGAAAGACCTTGAAAAAGGAGAAAGCAAGGTCATCCCCTATGACCAGCTTGTTGTCTCCACGGGAGGATTGCCCATAAAGCCTCCATTACCGGGCATAGATCTGGAACATGTTTATACAATAAGAACTCTTATCGATGGCATAGAAATCAAAAAATATATTGACCAGTGGGCTGCTTTTGATGTCTGTGTCGGTCCTTCCTGCACATACAGAAACCGATTCGGCATTGAAAAACGACCCATGCGGGCTGTCATTGTCGGGGGCGGATATATCGGCATGGAAATGTGCGAATCACTAAGAAAACGGGGGCTCGACGTAATAGTAATTGAAAAAATGGACCGCGTCCTCGGCAACATGGACACCAGTATTACCGGTATTGTTGAAAAAACTATCCTGTCAGAAGGAGTAAAACTTCTCAAAGGAATTTCGGTAATGGGCTTTGAAGGAGAGAATGGCACGCTTACCAAAGTCATTACCGACTCCGGTTCTCATGATGTAGACCTCGCTCTGCTGGTCATCGGCGCGAAACCAAACACAAAACTGGCGCAGGAAACCGGCATAGAATTGGGAGTTAATGGTGCCATTAAGGTTGATGAACATCTCCGGACAAATGTGCCGGGCATCTTCGCCGCCGGCGATTGCGCCGAAGCAACCCAGCTTGTAACAGGGAAAAAAGTCTACATTCCTCTCGGTTCAACCGCGAACAAGCAGGGCAGAATCGCCGGCGAAAACGCGGCCGGGATGAACCATGTCTTCGAAGGTATCGTCGGTACGGCCGTGACAAAGATTTTCAGCCTGGAAGTTGCCCGAACAGGCTTGTCCCCTATTGAAGCAGAGCGGGAGGGGTACCGGTATTTTGTCTCAACAATCGAAGGGAGGTCAAGAAGCAGCGCCTATCCGTCCGGCAAACCTATCATTGTCACGTATATTGTTGAATCCGGCACAGGCAGGCTTCTTGGCGCTCAAATGGCAGGCGTTGAGGGTGTGGCGCACAGAATTGATACGCTCGCTACATGCCTTTTCAATAAAATGACCGTTCAGGAAGTGGCGCGACTGGATCTGGCCTACGCGCCTCCATTTGCCACTGTATGGGATCCGATCCTCATCGCCGCCAACAGCGCCTTAAAAAAATTGCAAAAATCCACATAAGAGGGTATAAAATGATAAGCAACTTTTTACCGGCAGAAGTGTCCTAAGGAGGACTGAATGCTTCATAATGTCGTATCATCCATCCAGGAACGGGTGGGGATGCTCAAAAAATCGACCTGGGGGGATGGTCTTAGCCAGGACGAACTGGAAAAATTTGCGCAATACCTCTATGTGGCAAAAGCAGCGAGGGAAGAGCTAATATTCAATGAAGGCGCTATTGAACCATACATGTGTTTTATCGCTGACGGTCTCGTGAGAATCGCCAAAGGTGACTCGAAAAAAAATATCAAAACAATCTGCGAGATCGGCGCCGGAAGGACTTTCGGTGAAATGAGCATTATCGACGGACTACCCCGTTCAGCGTCAGCTTTAGCGGCGGAAGAAACAACAGTGCTTGTTCTTACAAAAGAAAAATTTGAATCTATCGTCGATGATCATCCGAGACTCGGAGCTATACTGTATTCAAAATTCGCCCAGATGATGAGCCATAGGCTGCGTATATCAGACTGGATGCTCGTGGAATATCTCTACGAATAATACTGATAGCGCAACAACAAAGTAGATTTCGGACCAATAATGTATCTATATCATTCCCTTATGTAGCGTAAATAGGGCGATAATGTTTTTCGATACTACCAGTTACTGCAATCTGTGCCCGCCGGAGCTGCTGTGCAGCTAATCGTTCCAGGGGTCGTCGGAAGAGCCACTCCGGCCAGGGTAAAGGTGTAGCTACGGCCGGAAAATGTAATTGTATAGTTCGGGTTGGCCACTGTAGCGGTTTCAATTCCCTGCACCTGGGCATTGGTCACAACATCTGACATAGTATAAGCAGTATTATCATTCGTCAAGTTTTTGTTGGCAAAAATAATGCTGTTTGCCCCGCGAAGCGCTCCAAGTATTCCCCGCGCTGTCGCATCCGCGGCCTCCTCCCGTATCTCCATATATCTCGGTATTGCTACTGCCGAAAGTATGCCGATGACGATGATGACAATGATCAACTCAATGAGGGTAAAGCCCCTATTATTCCGTATGATATTTTTGCGCGGCTCCAAGCTGTGTCTCCCTGACATGTCCTTCCCCGTCCTGATTTACCTCCCGGTCTTATTTACAAATATATAACTACAACCTCACGTTCTTAATTCTGCAATTGCTATACCACCAGATGAAATCTCCATAATCTATTCATTGTTGTTTCATCCATTACAAGAGCAACAAATATTAAATAACTATAAATACCAATATGATAGAGTAAATACTTAACCATATTTATTTTATTATAACCTCAACTACATGTGATTTATATTACGTTTTACAACCAATATTATCAACAAAATTTGAAATAAGCTACAAAAATTGTAGATATGATGGCACTTAATATCCTACCTATGCTAAATTATTA
>CAZXVZ010000019.1:0-27709 GCA_964644085.1 uncultured Syntrophus sp.
AAAATCCGCCTCTTTTCGCTTGACAAAAAACAAAGCTGGCGGTAAAGTGGTTATATGTATGACCACTTTACCGCCTTTTTCATGTCCGGCAAAAAAGTCCGTTTAAATTGGGTAAGACCCGGTGTTGATAGGTGACCCCGGCAAGACAGCTTATATCGATGATCTCAAGAAGTGTTTAAAAAAGGAAATAACCTGTGACAACCTTCATCATTCGCAGGCTCATCCAGACCATTGCTGTATTGTTGATAGTAACAATGGTCTCTTTTCTCCTCCTCCATCTTACTCCCGGCGATCCAGCCGCGGCTATGCTTGGTACGGATGCCACGATGGAACAAATCAAGGCATTGCAGAAGGAGCTGTGGCTGGATCGGCCTATCGCGGTCCAGTACCTTCACTGGCTTTCCAATGCCCTCCATGGGGATCTCGGTGTATCGATCATGTTTCGGGATCCTATGATTAACATGTTTGCCGCCCGGTTGCCCATAACATTATACCTGTCTGCGATAGCCTTGATATTGAGTACTATTCTCGGAATCAGCGCTGGAATTATCTGCGCCATTCGACGGGGTGGAATTCTTGATCAATTGGTCAGTCTCTCTGCAAATATTGGTATAGCTATTCCTGTTTTCTGGCTCGGTATACTGGGTGTGTATGCACTGGGATACCGGCTGGGATGGCTTCCCATTCAGGGATGGACATCACCATTCGATAACTTAACAGAGAGCCTGAAATGTTCGATAATGCCTGTCATTTTGCTGGCGATTCCAGGTGTGGCTGTATTGGCGCGGCAAACGCGATCAAGCATGCTCGAAGTTGTCCATCAGGACTACATCAGAACAGCCTTTGCAAAAGGTCTTAACGAGAAACTGGTAATCTTAAGACATGCCCTGAAAAATGCTCTTATCCCTGTGGTAACCTTGTTAGGCCTTCAGGTCAGGATACTGGTGGGAGGTTCGGTGCTCACTGAGACCGTTTTTAATATTCCCGGGATGGGACGGCTTCTTGTTGCCGGAGCTTTGAACAAGGATTTTCTTATTGTGCAGGGCGGTGTTCTCCTCATCGGGACATTGGTTTGCTTGGTCAATCTTCTTGTTGATATCTCATACGGGTGGTTGGACCCGAGATTTAGATACGAGTGAAGACATGTCTGAGGCAAGCGTCTCCACACTGACATTAGAAACAGACAAACCCCGGGTTAGTGAATTCCGGCGCGTCGCGGGAGCCATGTTTCGCAGGCGTATCGTTATCGGAGGCACAGTTGTGGTGCTGATGCTCGTATTCGCCGCTATCTTCGCCCCACTCATAGCACCTTTTGATCCTTATGAGCAGGATTTGAATAATAGACTGGCACAGCCTTCTAAGTTACATCTTTTGGGGACAGATGAACTGGGCAGGGACCTTCTGACCAGGATAATATACGGTGCCAGAATCTCTTTGCTGGTCGGGGTGGTGGCTGTGAGCATCGCGGGGATAATTGGCATGAGTCTCGGTCTTGTCGCCGGTTATTTTGGAGGATGGACAAATATAATCATCATGAGGTTTACCGACGCGCTTCTCGCCATTCCGCCCATTGTGCTGATGCTCGCTATTGCGGCTGTTTTGGGAGGTGGGCTTTTTAACGTACTCGTAGCACTTGGCATCAGCATGATGCCGACCTACTGTCGCCTCATGTGCGGCCAGGTTGCCTCCTTGAAGCAAAACGAATATATTACGGCCGCGCGGGCTATCGGTGCCAGAAACCCGCGCATCATCTTGCGCCACCTGCTGCCGAATGCCTTTCCGCCGCTTTTTGTATTATTGTCTATCAATTTAGGAACGGCTATCATGATGGAAGCTTCCCTCAGTTTTCTGGGAATTGGTATAAAGCCGCCTGTGGCCACCTGGGGCACCATGGTCAGCATCGGCTACCGTTTTCTCCTTGCCAATCCTCTCATGTCATTTGTACCCGGCTGTGCGATTTTGCTGGTTGTTCTTGCTTTTAACATGGTAGGTGACGGGTTGAGGGACGCCCTGGACCCCAGGCTCCGGGGGAAAATATAGTGTGAATAACCCGGCTTATGCCGGAATAAATTGCACCAAGAGGAGGGTTCAAAAATGAAACAGCTAAGAAATTACCTCGTATTATTAATGGTGTTCACGCTCCTTGCCGTTAATCTTTCCCATGCGGCCACCAAAACGAACGCCCCGTTAAAACCGCGGTATGGCGGGACCCTGAAGATGCTCGGCTATGAACCGTACAGCCTGGGATATCCGGCAACCATGACAGCAAATACGGACGGTCAACAGGCTAGTGTCTGCCTCGAGACGCTCTTCCGCTTCGATGAAAAGGGAGAGCTTATCCCGTTATTGGCGACAGGCTGGAAAGCCGATTCCAAGACAAAGACTATTACGATTACCTTGAGGAAAGGTGTTAAATTCCACGACGGGTCAGATTTCAATGCCAGGGTATGCAAATGGAATCTTGACAAATTCAAAGAAGGCAAGAGGCCCGAACTTAAACGTGTTGCATCGGTCGATGTTGTTGATGACTTCACGGTCAGGCTCAACCTCTCAGAGTTCGACAACGTCATTCCCAGCTACTTCGCCCATGACGCCGGCAGGATGATTTCCCAGGCCGCATACGAGAAGAACGGCCAGGCCTGGTGTGAGAAAAATCCGGTAGGCACAGGAGCTTTTCAGTTTGTAAGCTGGCAGAAGGACATAGGGATCAAATTTAAGAGATTCGACGGTTACTGGGGTGGAAAACCCTACCTTGACGGTATAGAAATGTTCAGAATTCCTGATCCCGTCGCTGACTTGATGACTTTCAAGACGGGAGGAAAGCACATAATATTGCTGGATGGAAAAGATGCCAAGGATCTCGAGGCTGAAGGGAAGTGGAATATTGTTGTTCCGCCGGAAGGGCAGGTAGCCGCCCTCGCTGGAAATAGTAAAGATCCCAAATCACCCTTTGCGGACATCAGAGTGCGTCAGGCCTTGTGGTATGCAATTGATTTTAAGGCTGTTGCCGCTGCTTTCGGCCACGGGTATTTTACAGCGCTGAACCAGTGGGCCAAACCAGGCCAATGGTCCTATAATCCCGCTGTCAAGGGTTATCCCTTCAATCCTAAAAAAGCGAAGGAATTACTGACTGCCGCAGGGTATCCCAATGGTTTTAAGACCCAGATGTACTACTTCGCTAACATGCCTTACTATACCGACGAAATGACAGCCATTCAGCGGTATCTGAAGGATGTGGGAATTGAGGCAACCCTTGAACCTCTCCAGCGGCCGCGGTTTGCCGAAATGGCGTCTCTCGGCAAAGGCTGGGAGGGTATTGTACGAATGCAGGGATTCTGGAGACCGGATACCTTGAGCCAGGTTGCAGGTTGGATGGCGGGTAATGAATTTTCAGAAGTTGTTCGCATCCCGGAAATAACAGATATGTTCGTCCGCGCCAGTACGGCACCGGATTTTGCTACCAAGAAGAAACTGACACAACAGCTCATGGCGTTGTGGACAGACAAATACTGTCTTTCAGCGATTGTCAGTATCTCGCCTTTACCGATCGGGAAATCCAAGAAGCTGCATGATGACCTGTATGGTGTGGTTCCTAACCGTTATCTTTCGCCAAAGGCCTGGCTGGAGGAATAATGCCGTAATAGATTTCCCGGAAAGTGAGGCCGATTGCGGGCATATCCAGCCGGCCTCACTTCCGTGTCAGGTGGAGAAAGCATGTTCGATGTTCCGTTTCGTTAGAGAGCGCGGTTGGAGGAGAACATGACAATAAAAGATTTGGAAAAACGCATCACAATGCTCGAGGACATGGAAGCGATCAAAGCCCTCCATCGGGAGTATCTTTTTTGGATTTCCGGTCTTGAGATAGAAAAAGCCCTCGATTGCTTTGCCCGTGATATCGAAGTGGAGGTTGCCAACTACGGCATACGCAGGGGGAAAGAAGAAGTAGCGGAATTCTTTCGTGAGACGATATATAAGAATGTGCTCCAATCAAAAGATGGACACTTTACAGGCCAGCCTGTTGTTACGATCCAGGACGGAAAAGCGAGCGGCCACTGGATGTTTTACCGTTTTTTGAGCGATTCGTCCAAACGATGGATTCAAGGAAGATATGACTGCGAGTACGTAAAAGAAAATGGCAAGTGGAAATTCAGCGTACTAAAAATGAGGCGCCCGTGGCCGGATTTTTTAGCTGATACATTAAAAGACTCAGAGTAAAAAGAGGAGCGGAAAAGCGAATGGGCATTTCAGTTCAGGAATTTCAGCGACGTTACAAAGCGATCCGGGAAGCGATGAAAAAGGAACATCTCGATTGTCTTCTCATAGTAGGTCTTAACGACGATTTTAACCGCGGTAATATACGGTATGTCACGGGATTGGGAAGAGGGGGATGCTGTGTTTTTCCCTTGGAGGGCAGACCGGTTTTTCTCGCAAATCCTGTATTGACAACTTCGCGAAAACTCCCGAGGTTTATGGCTGCCGTCGGTTTGATTGATTTGAAGACGACGGAGACACCCGATAAACAGGCGGTTGTTGAATTGTCCCGTTTTGAAATGGGCAACAATATCGGCCTGATAGGAAGAGCGTGTATTCCCGCACCAATATATCTGGCGGCCGCGAAGAAATTCGGCAACCGGCTCGTCGACGCGGCAGGGATATTTGAATCAATGCGGGCGGTTAAGAGTCCGGAGGAAATCGAAAAGACACGAAGAGCAGCTCTCGTTGCCGACGAAGTATGTAAGAGACTCAGAGAAATAATTCGCCCGGATCTTGGCGAATATGAAATCTACGGGGAAGTCAAAAAAATGATCTACGGAATGGGTTGTGAATATTCCTTTGATTTGATTGACGGGGCCGGTTCTATGATGAACATGTCATTTGTTCCGACGGAAGACAGACTTGAAGAAGGTGGCACGTTGTTCATGGAGATCACCCCGGCCTACGACGGTTACTATTGTCAACTGCCCGTAACATTACCTGTTGGTAAATATTCTCTTCATGTGGAAAAAATGGTTCGTGCCTGGCACGAAGCGGATAAGACGGCCCGAAAAATCCTCCATCCGGGGACAAAGATTTCTGATCTGTACCGTGTCCTGGTGAGTACTGTTCAGGAAAAGGGATTTATTTCGCCTTTTCGGCCCGGACATTCCATCGGTCTCGACGTTCTTGATTTCTGGTCTATTACAGAAACCAGCACCATACTTCTTAAATCCGGCATGACCATTGCTATTCATCCCAGTGTTCTCAAGGAAGCAGGCGGCGACGGATGTGGAATGGGTTACACATATCTTATTACGGACACGGGATGGGAAAAGCTGAGCAAGATTGATCTGGCTGAGGAGTTGCTTGGAGACTAGAAAAAGCATATTGTCTGAATTTGCTTCGGCAGAGCTGTTTGCCGGCCATCCCGCGCGAATATGCTCGTTTCGCTCCGGAAGTACAGTTACTCTTGTGTTTGCTCCGCTCATCTGCGGAATTTTTGCCTTGCAGTAAAAGACCAGAAGAAAAGGAACATTACCATGAACGAAAACAAATATACGAATTATTTTATCACAGAATGTCTCAAACCGAAAGTTGAATCCTGGGGTCCGGTAGCCTCCGGTTTCTTCAACATGTTCAAAATAGCAGAGATTTTCCCGAAAGCGAATGTGGACGGCTCCGGCCTTTACTATACCAGGCCTCACATGATGGTTCACACGACTCACATACATGATTTTGATGAGTATTTATTCTTCCTGGGGACGAATTTCGAAGATATAAACGATTTTGATGCCGAGATTGAGCTATATATGGGAGAAGAAGGAGAAAGGCACATTATTACATCTCCTACAATTGTTTATGTGCCGGCGCGGTTGGTACATTGTCCACTGAACTTTGCGGTGATAAATAAGCCGGTTCTCTTTTTTCACGTAAGGGATCACAGCGTGGAGAGGAATTAATTGGAGGATGGCGTCATGGTAAATGATGCTCCCACTAAAAGTGAAAAAAACTTTGAGACGGATCTTGTGGTGATCGGAGGCGGCGGCGCGGGGTTGGCTGCTGCCGTTGCCGCCGCGGAAAAAGGCGCCCGGGTCATCGTTCTTGAAAAAAGGAACTGTACGGGCGGGAACACGGCGTTGGCCACAATGCTTTTTGCCGCTGAGAGCCCGGTCCAGAAGCGTGCCATGGTCGACGCGTCAAAAGACGAACTGTTCAGTGCTGTGATGGATTGGGCCCATTGGAAGATTGATCCCAGGATTATCCGCGCTTTCATAAATAAATCAGGTGATACGATACGATGGCTGGAAAAACAAGGCTGTGTTTTTGAGCTTATGACCTTTTTTCCGAACCAGACTCCAATAGTCACCCATCGGCAGCATCGACGTGCTGCCGTGGCTGACGCTCTGCGACAGAGCTGCGGTCGGCTTGGGGTCAGTATCTTCGTCAGGACTGAGGCGACAAAGATCCTTACAGATGAGGATGGTCGGGTATGCGGTGTTCTCGCTTTGAACCGGGGCCGTGAAATCACGATTACCGCCAAGGCGGTTGTCATATCAACGGGGGGCTATGGTGGCAACAGAGAGTGGATCAGAAAATACTGCTCGAACTTCCATGAATCTATGTTCTGTATAGGTCTGCCGAACATGGGTGACGGAATCCGTATGGGGATTGACACCGGTGCCGCAACAGAAGGGCTGGGGATGCTCCAGATAGAGGGACCGTGTTCACCCAGGCCGTTCCGCCTAATGATTGATGGGGATGATTCAACAAAAGTGCCGATAATGCTCTGGCAGATCGCTGTCGAACCATATGCCATATGGATAAACGGAAAGGGAGCCCGTTTCATGGACGAGACCATTGGTCACAGTCCCTTTGTCGCGGCAAACGGGGTAGGCAGGCAACCCGGCGGACGCTGCTACGGACTTCTTGACAGCGAAATGATCCGGCAAATGAGTGAAACCGGAATCGTGCTGGCCAGAGGTGCTTCGGCGCGCTTACTGGGGAGCAGACTTGCCGGATTGAAACGGGAACTGCAGATTCAGTCGCGTGAAGGTGTTATGTCATACGCTCAGGTTGATCAGGAGCTGTGTAACGGCTGTGGAGTTTGTGTTGATTCATGTCCTCTCGACATCATCAGACTGAATACCACTGTTCCTGAGAAGAACGAGTTTACTGCCTGTAGATCAGCCTGCCCTGCAGGTGTGGATATGCGGAGCTGCCTCTATTTCTTAAAACAAGGTATGATAAAAGAAGCGGTTGATGTACTTACCGAAACCATGCCATTTCCCGCGATAACCGGTCGTGTCTGTCCTCATTTCTGCGAATCTGAATGTGTTCGGCGAGACGTCGATGAAGCGGTCAACATCAATTGTATTGAACGGTTCCTCGGTGACCTGCAGCTGAAGGAAAAAAGAGAGGCGCCGCCGAGAACGCATCATGAAAAAGCAGCTATTATCGGCTCCGGCCCTGCCGGACTGGCATGCGCATATTTCCTTGCGCGCCTGGGGTACCCCGTGACGGTCTTTGAAGCCATGTCGCAATTCGGCGGTATGTTACGAACAGGCATCCCCGAATACAGGTTGCCGCGGGATGTCCTTGACGCGCAGATCAATCTTGTCAGGAGTATGGGAGTGGAGTTCATTCACAGTATCAGAATTGGTACTGATATTACCTTCGAAAAGCTGAGGGAGGAGCATAAGGCTCTGTTCATTGCCACAGGCAATCAGCTGAGTCGACGAATATCCATAGATGGTAACGAATCAGAACGAATTTTCTGGGGACTCGATTTTCTCCGTGATGTGAACCTCAGTAAAAAGGCAAAGGTTGGGAAGAAAATTGTGGTCATCGGCGGGGGCAATGTGGCAATCGATGTCGCATTGTCAGCCATCAGGCTGGGCGCACACGAGGTCAGGATGGTTTGTCTTGAAACCGGAGATGAGATTCCTGCCCACAGGGAGGAGATTGAACAAGCTCAGGCTGAGGGAGTAACAATTGAAGAAGGCTGGGGACCGCTCAGGGTCTTGCCTGAGGGGATTGAAGTTGCCCGGTGTCTGAGCTTATGTGACGAAACGGGGAAATTCAACCCCTGCCTAGATGAAAAAGAGACGAGATTGTTCAAAGCCGATATGTTTATCTTCGCTGTAGGACAGGCACCGGATTTGTCATTTATTCCAAAAGAAATCGTCGTCACCAGGGACGGTACTATACAGATCGATCCGGTCACCGGAGAAACAGCCCTTCAAGGAGTCTTTGCAGGCGGGGATATTGCCTCCGGGGCATCTACAGTTGTCAGTTCCATCGCCGCTGGCAGACGAGCCGCTATTTCCATTGACAGATATCTGAGGGGGGAGAGTTTAAAACAGGGGCGCGAAGTAATACCTGAAAACGTTAAGAAACCGCCTAAGGAGGGCATAAAGCCGATGGTCCGGCTGAATAAGCAACTGCTACCGGTGAGTGAGAGAATCAACAATTTCGCGGAGATCGCGATGGGGTTCGATGAGGAGATGGCCTATGAAGAGTCTCTGCGGTGTATGACCTGTGGAAGCAGGGCCGTGATTAACTCTATTGAAGAATGCCGGCTCTGCCAGGCCTGTGAACGAAACTGTCCGCAGAAAGCGGTGTCCATCCGTCCGGCTAAAACAGTAAGCCCTTACATTCATATTGCCGATTCGTGGAATGAGATTGCTGAGTGGATAGGAATAGCCCCGGAAATTCTAAAAGAAACCATTGAAGAATATAATCTTGCCTGCGAGAGAGGCTACGATCCCGTACTGAAAAAGGATCGGAGATACCTTGTGCCTTTGCGGAAGCCGCCCTATTATGCCATTAGAATGGGGGTGGATTATCTTGATACGATCGGTGGTATTAAAGTCAATGAACGAATGGAGGTCCTTGATAAGGAAGGTAAGGCTATCCCCGGTCTCTACGCGGCGGGTATTGATACCGGAGGATGGGTGGGAGATACGTATTGCATTAGGACAACCGGCACGACATTTGCTTTTGCCGTCAATTCCGGTCGCATTGCAGGAGAAAACGCAACGGAAAAAAATGACATTCAATTTTCTTGACAAAGATAATGAGGTCGCTATAAACTGGTTATATGTATGACCACTGTGACACCCTATCAGCATTCCGCTTACAGGTTAAGAGAGGAAAGATACAGCCAGCGAACCGACATTGAAACCGGTCAGAAAACAGTATGATGGTTTATGAGTAAACACAATATGGGAAGCCTTTATTTTACGGGAGGTTTTTTGTCGTGGCATCTGAAAGGGAAATGACGAGAAGGGTCGTCGCAATAAGAAAAAAAATGGAGGAGAGCGGTTTACAGGCCCTCATCGTTTTCTCCCAGGTAGTGCTTGGTGAAAAAGCGGCTGTTCGTTATGTTTCAGATTATCGCCTGCTCACAAGGAAAGCCTACATAGTTTTGCCTCTTGCGGGGGAAGCGATGCTTGTTTTGCCCACTCTCGGTCAAAAAATGGCTGCCTCACAGGCTTCCTGGATAAAAGATATTCGGTGCAGCAGTGAGACCTCGGGCATCATCAGGGAAGTGGCAGAAAAATTAAAGTCGGGTGGATGTGAAAAAGCTACCATTGGGATCACCGGGCTCTCTGATTCTTTGCCTCACCGTGACTTCACACTGCTCAAGGAAGAGCTGCCAGACGCTACCTTCGTTGACGGCAACAGCATTCTAAGCCGTGTCCGGATGATAAAAAGCCCTGAGGAGATAGAGCTGATTAGAGCAACAACAGAGATTGCCGATGACAGTTATAGACTGCTTCTTGATGTTCTCCGTCACGGCATCAATGAGCGGGAAATTATGGCGGAGATTCACAAACTTCTCACATTAAGAGGGGTTGAGGAGACGCTGATCCTGACAGCGAAAGGCAGGTCTTTTCCCTGCTTTATCAGTCCTCCGGGATCCTACAGCTTTCATGGAGGCGACCACTATGTATTTTCGATAGAAATTGCCGGTCCTGACGGATACTGGTCACAGATAGTGCGCCCTCTCTGCCTGGGCAGACCAAGTGCGGGTTATGACCGGCTTTTTGAGGCAGGTCGGAAAGCGCTGGAAAAAGGTCTGTCAAATTTACTGCCGGGGAAACGCGTCAACGATGTAGTGAGTGCCATAGCAGAAGAAGCTCATATGAATGGTTTCAAAACTGGCCTTTGGAGCGGCCATGCCATGGGACTTGATCTTGGCGATGGGGTCGGACTTTTTGAGGACAATACCCTTGAACTGAAAGAGGGGATGGTTTTCACGCTCCACCCGCACATCATGTCCATGGACGGGAAAGAAGGGCTTCTCATCGGTGATACATACGTTGTGAAGAAGGAGGGACCTGAAAATCTCTCGCAAACCCTCTGTGAACTGAAATGTGTAGAATGAAGATAGCTCAATATGAAACATTTCATGAAAGGGATACGCAATAATGATAACCAAAAAATTCGAGAGGCTTCTTGAGCCGTCCCGCATCGGTTCAGTAAAAACGAGGAACCGGATCATAAAGTCTGCCGCCGGTCTGCAATACTGGGTACAGGGCGATAATCCGGTAACTCTGAGAGCCTTGCATTTTTTTGAGGCGTTAGCAAAAGGCGGTGTTGGCCTTATCATCATGGAAAGCCCATCTATCGAGCAGGGAGGCAAGAGCTTCCGCTTGGATAGCGATAAGCATATTAAGGCGATGTCTGAGGTAACCGGCATTATCCACCAAAATGGCTGCCCCGTTTTCGTGCAGCTTGCCGATATGGCTAACTGGAACATGCGCAAATCGCCGGAATATGACACGAGAGGAGCATCACCCGTATGTGTCCGTTCTGAAATGGATAATCATGATTTTATGCCCCGCGAGCTTACCGTGCCTGAAATCAAGAAGATTGTTCAGAAGTTCGTCAACAATGCAATGGGAGCCCGGCAAGCGGGCTTCGATGGCGTCGAGATCAATACATCCTGCAGCCACCTCCTTCATACTTTCCTATCGCCCTTCTGGAACAAGCGGCACGATGAGTACGGTTGTGACAGCTTGGAAAACAGGACACGATTTCTTGTCGAGGTTATCAGGGGCATCAAAGAGAAACTGGGGCAGGATTTCCCTGTTTCAACAATTATCAATGGTGTTGAAACAGGTGTTCTTATCGGTGTCGAGCCAATAGAGTGTCTCAGACTTGAGGATAGCCTGAAGATCGCCCGTGTCATCGAAGAGGCGGGTGCTGATGCTATTCAGGTACGGTCCCAGTGGATCGGCAGGCACGACTCTTCCTTTCTCACCGATCATCTTTTCTTTCCCGAGCCGCCAGTTCCCCTGGAATCTTTTCCGAAAGAACTGGATATGAGCCGTCATGGCGCCGGTGCCAATGCTAACATGGCTTATGCCGTGAAAAATGTCGTTTCCCTGCCTGTTATCACTGTGGGTAGACTCGACCCGGATCTTGGTGAACAACTGCTCCGTGAAGGTAAAGCGGATTTTATTGCCATGACGAGGCGTCTCTTTGCCGATCCCGAGCTTCCCAATAAACTTGCGGCCGGAAAAATAAATGATATTGCCCCCTGTACATCCTGTACCACCTGCAAGGCCGAAGATACTTTCAGGCGATGCAGAATCAATGCCGCCATAGGCACTGAGAAAACCTACGCCGTAGAAAAAACACAAAAAAAGAAAAAGATCATCGTTGTCGGTGGCGGCCCGGCGGGCATGGAAGCAGCGAGAGTTGCGGCAATAAGAGGCCATGAGGTTACCCTCTTTGAAAAATCATCGAAACTGGGAGGATTATTACCTTTGGCGGCTATCGTGAAGGGCCTTGAAATTGAAGATCTGCCTGCCATTGTAGCTTATCTTGCCGGTCAGATGAAGAAACTGGGTGTTACGATCAGGCTGGGAACAGAGGTTACCCCTTCAGTTCTCGAGAAGGCGAAGCCCGATGCGGTAGTTCTTGCGACCGGGGGGATTCCCGCCATACCGCAGATACAAGGCATCGGTCATCAAAAAGTGGTGAAGAGTGGTGATTTGCACCGTATGCTCAAGTTGCTCCTGAAATTTGCAGGTCCAGAAATCATCCGCAATCTCACCAGGCTCTGGATGCCCATAGGAAAACGGGTTGTCGTCATCGGTGGCGGCATACAGGGATGTGAGCTCGCAGAGTTCCTCGTCAAAAGGAACAGAAAAGTCACCATCGTGGATTCCGCTGACTCGATGGGAGAAGACATGATTCGTCATCTCAAACAACAACTTTTTTGGTGGTTCCATGAGAAAGGCGTTGTCATGTTGCCCGGAGTTGAACCGGTGGCAGTAACAGATAAAGGGCTCACCGTACTGACTAAAGAAGGCTACAGACGTACTATCGAAGCAGACAGCATCATACCGGCTATACCAATGAAACCTGATACAGTTCTTCTCGAGAGCCTCCGCGGAAAAATACCTGAAGTTTACGCCATCGGAGACTGTGGCAACCCTCGCTTGATTGTTGATGCCATTGCCGATGGGTGGAGGGTAGGTAATGCGATTTAGGAAAGACCTGACAGTAAAGATAAACCCGGATTTGTCATTTACCGGTATGGCGGATTTCCTCAGGCAATACCCTCGCGAGGCGAGGAAGCTTGGTCTTTTGCCTCAAGCAAAAGTTTCGAAGCCGAGTGATAGCAAGTGCAGCCGCAGGAGCGAAACAAGCGTGTTCGCGAAGGAAGCCCCGGCATACCGGTGACCTTAATGACAAATTTTGGATAAATGGAGGTATTCGTGACGGTTACAGCTGAGGAACTCTACAAACAGCGGGAGAAACGAGTCTTAGATGCGATTGGATTAAAAGTCCCGGACAGAGTGCCTGTGACGGCCAGCTTTTCTTTCTTCCCTGCCCATTATTGTGGCTGCACCATGGAAGAGATGATGTATGATCCGGATAAGTTGTGGGAAGTGCACCTGAAAACAACGCGTGACTTTGAACCTGACATTGCTCAAAACCCTTTTCCCGGTACCTACATAGGCGATCTGCTCGATGTCCTCGATTACCGGCAGATGCAATGGCCGGGAGGTCAACTTGGTCCCAATGTGCCCTATCAGTTTGTGGAAGGCGAATATATGAAGGCCGATGAGTATGACCATTTCTTTTCTGAGCCTATGGACTTTATGGTCCGAAAATATTGGCCGCGGATTTCCGGTTCTCTGAAGGGGCTTGAAATGTTACCGCCATTTGGAAATTGTCTTCCTTATATAAGACCTGGCATTTTTCAGGCATTAAGTTTGCCTGAAACTCTGCACGCACTGGAAACGCTTGTAAGAGCGGCGAGGACAGCGGGAAAGATCAGTTCTTACTCCCGGCGCTTCACAACGACCCTCAAGGAAGAAGGTTTTCCCGTTTTAGGAGGGAGTGCCACTTCCGCGCCTTTCGACATTCTCGGTGACACGCTTCGGGGTACAAAAGGAGTCATGCTCGACATGTACAGACGTCCTGACACCCTGCTCAAGGCCTGCGAAAAACTTCTCCCACTTGCTGTCGAAAATGGTGTGAATTCGGCAAAAAGATCAGGTGACCGGTTTGTTTTCATCGCTCTCCATAAAGGACTCGATGGATTCATGTCGCCTGAACAGTTCCTTAAGTTCTACTGGCCGACATTGCGGGAACTCATGGTTGCCCTTATCAATGAAGGTCTTATACCCTCACCATTCTGGGAAGGTAATTGCGTGTCACGGCTTGAATATATCAAAGAGATACCGGCAGGAAAAGCAATGTACAAGTTTGAGGCTACAGACATGTTTAAAGCAAAAGATGTTCTGAAAGACAGGGTTTGTATCAGGGGTAATGTTCCGGTTTCAATCCTTGCCACGGGGACGCCCGATGATGTCAGGTCATACTGCAAGAGGCTTATAGACCATGCGGGCAAAGAGGGTGGTTTTATCATGGATGCGGCAGCAGGAGTTACCGACGCAAAGAAGGAGAATGTAAAGGCAATGTTCGATTTCACAAAATCGTATGGGCAGTATTGAAGACAAGGTTATACGGGCTTTATTTATCTCCCGGGTGATATCCGGGTATTTTTTAGTTTCTTAATAACAAGGAGGTTCAAGATGAAAGAGAGAGGCAAAAGACTTAAAACATTCACCTGTTTCACCCTCGTGGCATGCGTCATGATGTTCATGGCAGTGGGAACAACCCATGGCTCTCAGCCTGCCAAGACGTCGAAGGTCACAGTGGTTCTGCCGGCAGAGCCTGATACGCTGGATCCCACGACGACAAAGTTTAGCGTGACGTCTGCCCCAATAAGCAACAACATGTTTGAGAGGCTCGTAGATCTTACACCGGATGGCAAGTTTGTGCCTGGTATCGCATCATGGAAAGTCTCCCCCGATGGATTGGTTGTTGAGTTCACACTGCGGAAAGATGTGAAATTTCATAACGGCGACCCGCTCACGACCAAAGATGTGCAGTTCAGCCATGAGCGTGCCCTGAAGACAAACCCTACCCATCAGCGTGCAATGAAGGACCTGGACAGGTTTGAGATTGTCGATGATTACAAGTGCAGGTTTGTTTTCAAGAAACCGGACGTTCTTTTTATTCCGACCCGTTCTCTTACAGTTGTTTCGAAGAGCTACTTCGATAAGGTTGGTGAAAATGAGTTTGTTGCCAAACCAGTTGGAACCGGTCCGTACAAGTTTGTCGAATGGAAATTGGGAGAATACATCGACATAACGGCAAACGACAATTACTGGGGAACCAAACCTCAGGTAAAACAGGCCCGTTTTAAGTTTGTGAAGGAGGACTCAACGAGGGTTGCTATGCTGAAATCGGGCGAGGCAGACATTATAATGTCCACACCTTATGCCATGGTAAAAGATGTTGAAACTGCCGGATTTAAAACAGCCCGTCTTCCGAGCCATCCGCCGACAAGTATCCAATTCCACAATAATAATCCTGATGTTCCATGGTACAAACGGGATGTCCGGCTTGCAATTGCGATGGCCATAGACGGAGACGCTATAGTGAAAAATCTTTTTCAGGGAATACCGGGAAGATTTACCCGGCTCGCCCCCGGAGAACTCGGTTATGACCCTAACCTGAAGCAGTATCCTTATGACCCGAAGAAAGCAAAGGAGTTGTTGGTCAAAGCAGGATATCCAAACGGTTTCGAGATGCCTCTATATTATTTTGCCGGCAGGATAGCAGGGCAGAAAGAGACTGCTGAAGCCGTGGTCCTCTATCTGAACGCTATCGGGATCAGAGCGAAAGTGCAAGGCATAGACGCGCCGCAGATGCTGGAAAAGGTCAGAAACTGGCATGACGATCCGAAAACAGTCTACGTGGGTCTGGCGACGGTTCCAATGGCACATCTTCCTGAGCCGACGGAAGCCCTGGCGTCCGGTTACTATTCCAAGCAAAGAATGGCCATGTACTGGAATCCCAAGCTCGATACATTGATTGAGACAATTCAATCGACAATGGATAACAAGAAAAGAGGCGAACTCTTGAAGCAGGCAATCAAGATGCTACATGATGATGTGGCAACGATCCAGATCTACACTGCCACTGATGTATTTTCCATGAAGAAAAATATTGATTTCACGCCCACGAAAAAGAACAGAGAGCCGCTCATGCTCATCAAAGACGTGAAGATAAAGAGCTAAACAAGTCGCATGCTGATTATTGCTGAGATGCAGGAGCCTTCTTATGCCGGATATGGGGTAAGAAGGCTCTTTCTTACAAAGCCAAATTATTCACTGCAATTTCAATGATCTTGCTTCCGAATGGCTTTGACCGTTTCCTTACCCGCAAGAGGATGCCGAATATTTTACCTATTTGGCATTTTTTGGCCGACTTCTTTTTCTATCTTTTCCCAGTCCCTGCCCAGCAGGTCGGTGAAGACCTCTCGCAGCGCACCGAATAGACGCTTCCAGCCTGGCTCAAACTCATACTGCAGAGCGTCTTCGAGGAATGGGACTATTTCACCCATCTTCTGTTTCGGCAGATACGCGCGCGCTCCCATTTCATAGGATTTTTTGAGGTTCTCCTGGGTCAAGCCGTGGGCAGTCAGCATAACGACCTTCAGACCCCTTTTAACAGCAATTTTCAAGAGATCAAATCCCTGAACCCCCATAATGTCAAGGATTACAAGATCATAATCGCTTGACGCAAGAGATTCCACTGCCTCAATGTAATTGGTGGCTGTATCGACAATGCAACCGGAGCAGCTTTCTTCAATTTCTTCCTTAAGAACCGAGAGTATGTCAGGTTCATCATCAACTGCCAGTATCTTTTTATTATCAAGAATAGAGCCCATAAAAAACCTCCTTACAATTTTTTAAACAACACATCAAACTATTATCCCAGCATGCAACTCTTTTTTCCATTTGTCAAGCCCACATGTTAGGCGAAGAACTGATCACATTCATACCGATTCATATAACTCTGGCACAGCTCTTTTTGCGAACAAACAACTGAAAATAAGAAAAATTCACGAGGCATATGAGGTCCAGACAGACAAACATTCCACGGTAACCGGTGAAAGGTATTATGATGCCTATGATGACAGGCTCCAGTGCCAGGCCGAGATCTGAAACTGCTCGAAAAATCCCGAAGGACGAGCGCAGCCGCCAGAGCAGAATGAACATCTTTGTTGAGGATACCCCGGCCTAAAATGAAAACTTCGGGTTTATATTTTGATGAGTAAAAAGTTCCGGAGCAATGAGCACCTATCCCTGTTGCTCCGGAACTATGAGACTTGTGACAAAAAATCCTTGTTTTCCAGAAACTCCCGCTACTCTACCAATACACCTCTGCTAACTGACAAAAGATCCTGGAGTATAATTTCGTAATTAATCTTTTTTCCCAGTTTCTTTTCCCGAACAGCTATTTTTTCCTTGTGATAATCTATGATCTCTTTCGTAAAGGGCAGGTTTCCTACATTGTAGTAACGTATAGCACCCTCACTGTCTTTTACGGCAACCATTTTAGCAGCAGCAGCTCTGTTCGCCGCAAAAGGATTATCGAGTACGCCGGCCTCAACAGCCTTGGCCGCACCGATGAGAGGATCGCCATCTCCGAATTCCAACACTTTGTCAAGAATACATTTTACCTCTTTTTCTTCCACCTGCATTTCAAGTTCAACTTCTTTTTCGTCAACATTGACTTTCTGGTGTTGAACAAAATTTTGCATGACTTTTGCGATCCGGAAGGTATTTGCCATATCTTCTTTCGTGGGAATAGCTTTTGCTTCAGCTATTGTCCTGATGTCACTTATCTGAGCACCGGTCAGACGGGCGATGAGAGTATTCATGAACACCACCGCAAGATTTGCCCCGATGTCAGCCGGGTATTGCATCAACGCGAAACTCAGGCTCGGGAACAGCTCAATCTCGCTATAGCCGAGTTTCTTAATATATTCAAATAACATATTTCTACGAACCCTTGCCGAAGCGACGTCCTGAATCAGATTTCCATGAGCGGTAAACATGACCCCCATGTGTCTCACACCCTGCTCTGCCTGCAGCAAAAGAGAGAGTATGACGGTGGCGGTTTGCAGGCTCGGCGGAAGGCCAGCTCCGTAGAGGCCCTGCGCGGAACCGAACATCGGGACTCCATGTTCGGTGTAATAGCCCATTAATCGTGCTGTATATTGATGTGTATTGATTACCTTTTCCAGAGATGTCTTGGCGTGGTGCTGCCAGAAATCCATGAATGCGTCTGATGAAGCAGAACTGCACCCTCCGGCCAGAAGGATTTCATCGCAGAGCCTCGCGTCAGCAGCCCCGTATCGGGGGCGAATCGGACAATTGACGGATTCATTCATTTTCCTGATTGCAGCGACACCAAGATTTACCACCGGCAATCCATTCAGTAATGATCTTCCCGCTTTTATGCTATCTTCAAGGCCTTTTTGTGACCCCTTGTAATCGTTCTGCCTCGTAATGCTGTCGGGAGATAATCCAAGGACATCAGCCTGGCCTTCCCTTTCAGTGTACTGCAAGAGCTCAATCTGCTCTTCAATGGTTGCTTTACCCATGCCGGTATTAGCATATATTTCATCGTGTTCTTTTGCATACCGTAGCTTGTTTGCCATATTTTTATACATCGGCTGTTTCTTATGATATTCGATGGCTTCATTCAGATCGGAGATTTCCCGACCGGTCTGCCACTGTGCCAGTACCTCTTTTCTCTGGGCAAAGAATTCATCTTCCGTGAGTTTTCTGTTTTTGATCATTGTGCTGCCTCCTTGGGGCCGAAGTACTTTTGTTGCAGGTCTTCCACAACTTTGGTCGGTGTGGTGCCCGGAGGATATACGCCGTTAAACCCCATGTCTTTGTATTTTTTCTCCACTTCCTCCCACGGTTTTTGTTCAAGCAACAGAAAACCTCCGATAAGCAGTACAATATTATTTAATCCGGCTTCATCACATTTTTCTCTTAAGCCACTTGCCAGATGTTCCGCGTGGCCGCTGAAAGAGGAAACAAGAATGCCGTCCGCTTTGGTTTCAACGGCAGCTTCTATAAATTCCTCCTGTGATACCTGGGCGCCCAGCGAGACGACTTTGAAGCCCGCATCGTTAAGCGCATATTCGAGAATCCTGATACCGACAACGTGGACGTCTTCACCAATTACACCTATTACCAGTGTTGCCGATTTTTGCTCTACTTTCATCAAATCCTCCTCACTTCTCCGTTTACATTACAATACATAGCAATCAATTTTCCCGCAAGACGTGCATTCGTTGCTTCTAATATGCGCTTCACTCCTCACTCAAGTGGTGCTCAGACAGCGCTTTAAACGCTGCCTGAGCGTTTTGCCAGCAGATATTTTGACGGTTCAAGGTCACTTAGCTTCATCGAGTATCTTGTATTCTTTTTTCAGTTCAACCGGTGAAATCCCAAAATCCAGCATATGATGAAGAGGGAGGTGCACATCTATCGCAACCTGTGCACACATAATCTCACAGAAACAACAAAAGGAACACTCGGCAGGATATGCCACGGTAGGCATTTGTTTCTCTTCGTCCCATCCAAAGATATCCATAGGGCAGTGCTGATAACATGTGCCGCATCCATTGCACTGTTTATAGTCTATTGTAGGACCATAATTGACATCTGTCTTATACATTTCTTTCCTCCTTTTATTAGGCCTTTTCTCACTCTTCTTTGTTCAGTCTTTCGCGATTATATGTGATTTCACCACCTATTTTTCGCGCTGTAACAATCATGTCTTCCCACGCAGGATCCATGTTCGGGTAATCCTCACGATAATGCGCAGGCGGCATGCGGCTTTCCGTTCGCCTTAAAGCAAATTGAGCGTGCAATTCTGATATCTGAATGATGTCCTTGACCTCAAGGGCTCGCATGAGTTCATGCGGATTGTTCGCGTACAACATGGGCACGGCGCTCTTATTCGCAAATTTCAATAATTCTATAGCGCGGTCCATTTTTGCCTTAACCCTTCGCACACCCACATAGTTGTAGTTTATGTTTCTCACGTAATCTTCAAGCTCCAAGGGGTTTACTCTGTATTCGGACTTCTGAGCCAGCGGGGAAAGAACCGATTTTCTGGTCATTTCTACCTGTTGCAACTGTTCAGCCCCGAATGCTTCCCGCTTTTCACCTTTTATGAGCTCCGTAACATGATCCGCGATGAGGCATGCCCAGGTGAATCCGTGTGAGCCTGCCGAGCCGCCGCCGGAAACGGTGCCGCCGGCAAACAGGTTTTTTACTCCCGTCTCCGCGTTTTCATTTTCGCGGAGCACTCCGCCGCTTGCCTGCATGCCGATGCCGACCAATACGGGTACGCATTCGGCAGGCCGTTCGTTTGTCAGACCTCCGGCAAGTTTGTGGAACTTGAGTGCCCTCGGCGGTTCCGTTGCGGCCGTGAAGTAAACGGCAGCAATTTCATCTTCAGTGGCTACATTCTTGGCGGACAGAATCACATCCTTTTCGTACTCCGATTCCCCTATTTTCGGTGAAAAGAGGAAATTTACTCCGGGGATCATACCGCCCGCTTTCGCGACATTGCTGTCGGGGTATTTATCCTCAAGATATTCACCCTTTGAGTTATACATTTTAAAATACCAGTTACAAGCGCCGCCACCGCTCGAGTGGTTTATGCCTTTGGAAACGTTATAAACGATGTTGATTTCCATGTTCCAGAGTTTGGCGCCAGCATCAAGCGCGCATATGTGTCCGCCTCCGTGGTTCATTGGAGCCGTAAGTGTGTAGAAGAGGTTATTCGGATAGGGAGCCCAGGGATATGGGTAAAGTCTTGCGGCCATACCGGTTGCAAGAAGGAGCGTCTTTGCCTTGAACACGATAAATTTGCCGGTCCGGACATTCACGGCTGTTGCGCCTACAGCTTTACCATCCTTCGTTATGATACTCGTTACCATAGTCCTGTCCATGATCCTGACCCCGGCTTTGCGGACAGCGGTCCCGAGTCTCATCTTCAGATCGGTGCCCCTGCATAAGGTTCCGAACAGTGGTTCGTACGGTTTTCCATTTTCATCGTATTCTATGCGGCCCCAGACTGTCCCTTTTCTGTAGCCTTGGAGTACTTTGAATGAACCGTCGTCCTCGCGAAGCTTTACGCCGATTTCTTCGAGAAGGGGCACTGACACATAGGTGTTCTTCGCCTGCTTTTCGGCTAATTTGGCCTGCTTGAGGCCTTTGTATCTCTCGGTCCCCATTGCACCCTTTTTGACATCCTTTGTACTCCCTTCCTTCTGCCCCATATCCTCTTTGTGCAAGGGAATCTGATTGAAATTGTCCAGCCCCACGCCATCACCGCTGTATTCCATCGTTGCTTTATCGATAACGGTAATATCCATATCTTTACTGTTCTTTCTGGCGCGGATAGCGGCAAGACTGCCCACCAAACCGCCACCGATAATGAGGAAGTCTGTTTCAATTATGCCATCTGAAAGTTGCTCTAACGTTGCAGTCATTTTATCCCTCCTTAGTTATTTTCACTTTGTGAACTCAGTCCAGCATCAGACTCACGCACCGAAGGTTGTACATGTTCTGCAACCGTTCATAGGTGAGGGTAGGTGCTTCATAGAAGTCCAGTTTAAAACAAAAATCCGAACAGTACACGTGTTCCTTACCTCTGAGGACCTTAATCTCGGGTTCACCCTTAATAGGTCGTCCACAGTATTCGCAATTTTCTTTCTTAGCCATGGGTTACCTCCCACTGTTTATTTGGTCTGTATTCATTCTTCAACATCCGCCGAAGTTGCATTCAGCAAAAGCTCCCGGCTTACTTCCCTGATCCGATAACCTCTGTACATCCTTTGAACGTCCCTTATGTTCCCCGACTTTAAACAGTGATGTTATATACATAATCCTATCACCAATCAACCTCATGATCATCGTGCCGATTTACTTAATTATTGCACATTTCTCATTCTTGAGCACTTTTTTACAATCTTCCCGGTAAAAACAGAGCAATTTGAGGAAAAATAAGGACCAGGCCCATGGCTACCAGCAGAGCAATAAAATATGGGACAATCCCCGCAAAAATTTTTCCTATGGGGACATCTTTCGCAATTCCTTTAATAATGTAGGCGTTCATCCCAACAGGCGGGGTTATGAGGCCGGCTTCAATAGATATCACGCCCAGCACGGAAAACCATATCATATCAAAACCCAGCCGGGTAACTATGGGATAGACTATGGGAAGTGTGAGTATTATCATCCCGATGGAATCCATAACGCAACCCAGTATGAACCACATGATGAGGATGGCGATAATGGTCACTATGGGCGGGACGGCAAGTCTTTCGATAAGGCCGCTCAGCTGAAATGGAAGGGTGGTTGCCGCAAGAAAATAGTTAAATATCATGGCTCCCACAAAGAGAATGATGATCATGCCAACGGTCGCGACCGCGAGGCTCAGAGCGTGGATCAACTTTTCCCATGTGAAGGTGCGTTTTATGAGACTGATGATCAATACACCAAAGGCACCTATGGCGCCAGCAGCAGTTGGTGTAAAGAAACCCACCCCCATTCCTCCGATAACCACTACAAACAGTATTATTATATCCACCAAACCTTTCAAAGAAGAAACCTTTTCCAGCATGCTCGTTGATTCGGTCGGAAGGGTCGGTTTCTTGTATACGGCAAAGACGTAACTGGTAACCATAAATAGGAAGGCCAGGAGGATGCCAGGCACAATACCGGCAAGGTAGAGTTTGGCTATGGACTGTTCCGTGAGGAGTCCGAAGAGGATAAAACCCAGACTAGGTGGTATAAGTATGCCCAACGTACCCCCGGCAGCTATACACCCCGTGGCGAGTGAATCGTGATAGCCATGTCTTTTCATCTCGGGCAAGGCCATGCTTCCAATCGTTGCCGCCGTGGCAGGACTTGAACCGCACACTGCCGCAAAAGCGGCGCAGGCACAGATACTCGACATAGCGAGACTGCCCCTTAGCTTCCCCAATATCTTCTGGGCCGCCAGAAAAGACTTCTCGCCCATGCCGGTGACAAAGGCAAACTCACCCATGAAAATAAACATGGCAACCATTGCCATGTCATAACTTGCGGCAATGGTGAAGACCTGACGTCCCAAAAAGCCCAGAGCTGACTCCAGGGATGTGGTATATGCCATTCCGGCAAACCCGACAAGGATCATTCCGAAGCCAACGGGTACATTCATAACGAGAAGCAGGAAGAAAAGAACAATAAAGCCTGTGATTCCTATCATTATGAGTGACATGTTTCATCCTCACCATATATTAATTTTATCGCTGTAATCAGCACGAGCAGTGTGAAACCGATGGCGAGCATCAGTACAAATATCCAGACAGGGAGGGTGAGGGTGCTTGACTCCTCACCCAGCTTATATGCCGCAACAGCGTCCGCAAAGAGACGCCACGTTACAAGAGAAAAAACGGCGAGACTCAGTATCTTGTTGATGAAGGTAAAAACACGCCGCAGACCGGCAGGCAGCTGCCCGAATATCAATTCAATGCTGACATGCCCGCCTCTGAGTTGCGTGTAACCTACGGCAAAAGCCACGATCAAGGCAAAACCATACTGGACTATCTCGTAGGAACCGGTGACAGGCATCAGAATAAACCGTCCAGCAGCGTCGGCTACCAGCACTATCACAAGGAAGACCAGGATAGCGCCGGCAATATACTGGCCGAAATTGCATACTTTGAAGACAGTCTGCTTGATTCTGTTTGTTCTCACTGCCTCCTTCATGCTTGTTCCTCCCTATTTCTTCTCGGAAACAATCCTTTCAACTTCTTGCAGAACTTTCTTTGCCGGTTTGCCTTTTGCCTCCAGGTCAGCCGCAATCTTCTCCCAGGCCGGTTTCGCGAGCTTGTGTATCTTCTCAAGCTCAGCCTTGTCAATCTTGACTATTTTGGTCCCCTGGGAGATTGCAAAGTTGTCAACCTCTTCCCCCGCTTTGTCCACCGACTTATTGTGTCTGGGAGTTATCCATGCACTCACTTCAGTCATTGTCTTCTGTATATCGGGAGGCAGTGAATCCCAAACCTTCTTGTTGATCCCTACCCATTGTAACCCGTGAACCATATCCAAGTCTGCCGAATACTTCACCTGTTCCGCGAGCCGGTTTGTTTTAAGCCCCTCAGATCCGCCTACAAATCCGTTGATAACTCCTTTCTGGAGAGAAACATACAGATCCTGAATGGGAACGGACATGGGGCTGGCACCCCAGGCCTTCGCGACGGGTTCCGTTCCCGGCGGAACTCTCAGTATGAGGCCTTTCAGATCCTCAATCTTTTTTACTTCTTTTTTACTCGTATGCACGCCCATGGGCAGCGTGGCATAAACCCACAACAGGTGCAATTCGCTGAATTCCTTTTTCATTTCAGGTATTCTGTCGAGTGCGGTCTTCCAGGCGTTGGCAGCTTCCGTTGAGTTTCCCATCATCCGAAGCGCGTCACCGAAAAGTTTACTGAGGGGCATCACCTGCGGTGAGTACCCGACAGGGACGGCGCCAATCTGAGCAATACCCGAAACAACGGCGTTATAGGATTCAAATGGAGGATTAAGAGTTCCCGACGGATACACCGTAATCTGAACCCTGCCGTTTGTTCGCCTGTTCATTTCACTGGCAAAGTCCTGCAGGATGACGTAAGTTGGGTGAATAGACGTAACCGTGGCTGTAAATCTGAGCTCAATCGGTTTCTCGGCAGAGACTCCCTCTGAGATCATCAACGAAAAGAACATCAACGATAACAAAACAATAACACTGAACACCTTTTTCTTCATGATGCGCCTCCTATTTTTATAATATCATTTTGCTCTTTCTTCAAAACGTTTCCATTGCGCTCAAACCTTCGCGTAGGGCGCCCCTTCCATTCAACAAAACATTATGCACTCAGCAGACCAAATATCTTCCCCACGTTATCAATCCTTTCCAAATCTTCGAGAAGTTCAAGGGCCTCTTCCGCCTTGCTTTTCGATACCGTATTAGAGAAGCGCACATTGTCAAGAAACTTGGCCTTTTTCTCTGTTGGCGTGAGAGGTGTCATTACGCCATGGCCTTTCGGCATGTCAACTCTCGTCTCATACTCCCCGCCATGTCTGGTTTTAATCTGCACGCCGGCGCCCAACGGGGTTTCCGGTGATGTCGTCGAGGTCAATCTGATTTTACGGACAAGATCACTGATCTTTTCATCCCGCACATATTCCTCAGTAAAGTGTTCAAGCTTGATACTTCTCCTTAATAAGGCATTTGCAACATTGTACTGGATATTAAAGGCCGCATCGATTTGGGGAACCTCTCTGATTTTGAAGGGTTGACCTACGGCAAAATTGCGGGCAGTGGGGGTAATGTCCACAATAATTTCAACAACATCTTCAGGCGTTATGGAATGTGATTGAACAAGTTTGAGAACACATTCAACCGCCGCATGGTTCGAGCGACAACAGGGGTACGGCTTGCATGTATTATCCATATAATAACGCTTTCCCAGATCTTTTGTGAGCATGTCAAGCTGGTAGCTCTTACAATACAACGAAAAATATCCGTATTTGCTCAAGAGCGGGTCCTTCACCCCCGTGAACCCCTTCTTTGCCAGGGCGCAAGCAAATATTCCGGCCTGCGCGGAAAGACCTTGCGGCAATTTGAAAGAATGAGCACCATCAAAGATATTCTGGAATGTTCCCGCGAACTGGTTCAAAACAATGCCGAATGCGTTGAGCATCTGCTGTTCGTTAAGCTCCATAAGCCTGCCGGTGATTGCGGCCGCACCGAAGGCGTTGACTGTTCCCGTAGAATCAAAACCTGAATCAATGTCCAAACTTGATGCCGCGATAATGCGGGAGGCAATGTCGTCTCCGACGATGAGGGCCGTGAGAAATTCTCTGCCGGTTACACCAAGGTGTTCTGCCACGGTGATAGCCGTAGGAACGGTAGTGCCGCTCAGGTGGGCCGGAGTGCTCTTTCCGTCTACAAGCGGTCCAGTCGGTTCATAGTCGTATGACCTTGCCATGACGCTATTTGCTAATGCTGCGTTGTGGAGTGGTACTTTGACCCCATGCACAAGAATAGTTCCTTCTTCCTTACCCCCCCATTCCCGCAGAAGATCCACAAGCATGGAACAGCCGGGTGCGTTCGCGCCGCCGATGATGCAGCCGACTACATCAATGAGTTTAGCGCGTGCCCTGTCCACTTCCGAGGGATCGAAACGGTCGAAGGGTGTTTCCAAAACGTTTTTAACTAATTCGGCAATAATGCTCATATATGAACCTCTTATACTGTTTTTCAGTTTGCAAGAGAAATGCCAGTAATAATTAATCTTCTAACTAACAACATTTTACAGAAGATAGTTGCTGGAACATACTGATATTGCGTGATTTGATCGGATGATTCGTCTTTAAAGTTACTGCTTGAGACTTTCGGGTGAAAACGTTTAAGTGCACTATTTAGCTTCTGTGCGTGATATTTAGCACTTACCGGTGGACAATTCGAGTTGTTGCTGATATAATAAGCATCGGCCTATTGAGATGTTCAAAGACAATAATTCCCATTCATCATCTTCCCAGATTCAGGACTCAATTCTAAGTCTCGCGGCAATGTTTGAGGGTGATTTTTCTTTGGATTGGCTTGAAGAGCTTGCTGAGATGAAGGCGTCTGTAGTCCTTTCCGCACTTGAGCGGGGAGCGCAAGAAGGACTGCTTTCGAGAAAAAGGCCTGCGGTATACGTTTTTGTGCATAAAGAAACACAATCTCAATATGCGGATCGGCTTACCAGTGAGGAAAAAGAAGAGTGTCATCGCAAAATAGCGGCCATTCTTGTCCGTGAACTTCCTGATGACGATTTGCTCGCGCGTGAAGTTGCCCGGCATTTTCTCTGTATACCCGGAAACTGGAGAACATGCGAATGGCTTGTAAAAGCAGGAGAAGTGTACGCAAAATCGTTCCAGGCCGAAAAGGCCCTCGAGTGCTTTTCACGGGTGCTCAATGAACTTTCAGCTCAAAGAGGCATCAACGAAGATCGGCTCTTTGTAAAAGCCGCAATGGGTTATTCCAATGTCTATGCCGGAAGAGCCGATATGCAAAAAATTCTCTCTTTTCTTCTTGAAGCGAGGGAACGGGTAAAAAATCTGTATGAACAATCAGACGAAATTCTCCTGGAACTGCACATCGCAAAGTATGAAAGACTCTGCTCCGAATTTGATAAAGCATTCGATCGTTTCAAACGGGCCTTTTCGAATGTCGAAAGCCTCAATAATCCTGCATTAACGGCGGCAGCAACCGTATTTCACACGTACTTCCTTTTCTGGCAAGGTCGTTTTCGCAATGTCATTGAAGTCTACGAGAAATCGGTATCTGAAGTGGACAGATACCCTGTCGGTCAATTTCCTATTGTAGCGGCAATGATGGTAGGCCACTGCTACACTATGGTTGGCCAGATCACCCAGGGTCTCGGTATGCTCGATGCAATCCATAATTATTGTCTGCGTCAGGGTGACAACTATCTTTCAGCCCACGCAAGCGCATCTATCGCAATGGTCATGTTGTCAATCAATCGTTTTGAGGATGCCTCCCGATATATCAGACTTTCTTTGAAGGAATCCGGCAAAAGCGACAACAGATGGGTATCGAGCATTGATGCACTTATGCTGGCGCTTACGAGCTACCTTAAGGGCAACAGCAGAAAGGCCCTTCAATATCTTCATGAACACAGGACAAAGAATGTGCTTCCGGCAAAAGACCCGGTGGGCGACTTATATCTCTTCGAACTCTGCTGGGCTATGGAGTGCAAAAAACTTCCTTTTCTGCCCGACCTTTCTCTGCAGAAACAAATCGATTTTGCGCTGTCGCAGAGAAACATTTTCCAGAAAGGCATTGCATACAGGTATAAGGCATTACTAAGTAAATTGAAGGAAGGATCAAACGAGGAGGTTGCCCAATTACTCGCATCTTCGGACGAATTCCTGAATGAATCAGGCAATCGGATTGAATTCGCCAGAACGAAATTGGAGCTGGCGCGCCTTTATCTTTCCTCGGGAAACAGGGAAAAAGGCGAGGCTGCGTTACAGACAGCATCGGGCATCCTTTCTCCCATAGATGCTGAATTAATTCCCGATGATCTGAGACCATTGATCGAAAATCAGAATTTTGAAGGGACAATCCTCACAGAGATTCTGAACCTTGCTGAGGAAATGGCGGCCAAGCAAGGTAAGGGCGGATCCCTGCAGCAAATAGTTGTTACGGCGAACCACCTCATAGGCGCCGAAAGAGGAGCCCTTCTTCTGACCGACGAAGACACGGGGTCTTCCCAAAT
>CAZXVZ010000020.1:0-26534 GCA_964644085.1 uncultured Syntrophus sp.
AGATAATGAGCGGTGACTGGAGTTCAGACGTGTGCTCTTCCGATCTCAGGGGGTAGTTTTCGGGTTTTCGGTCTGCCCCCTGTCAAAGAAAAAGAATGCTTTTTTGCTGTGAAGTAAATGTGAAGTAGAATCGTCAAATAAGAGAAAATAAGGGCAAACAAAAAGTTCCCTTACTCCCTCCTTTTCCAGTAATATCAAGCAAGAGAGAGTAAGGGATGTGTTACGTAGTACCCTTCGACCTATCTGGCAGTCAAGGGGTCGAGGGTTCAATCCCCTTCAGCTCCACCAATTTAAAAACAAACAGGGGGGCAGGTTGATTGACCTGCCCCCCTGTTTTTCGTCACAGAATATTTATTTTGTTTGGAGATATTCGTCGATTGCCTTGGCGGCCGCTCTCCCCGCTCCCATGGCAAGGATGACAGTCGCGGCGCCCGTCACAATGTCGCCTCCAGCGAAGACACCTTCACGGCTCGTCTTCCCTGTCTCAGGGTCTGCCTCGATATTACCCGATTTTCTCAGTTTCAACCCCGGTGTTGTCGAGGTCAGGATCGGATTCGGGCCCTGGCCGATGGCAATAATCACGACATCAACATCGATAACATAGTTTGAACCAGGGATATCCATAGGTCGTCTTCTCCCTGACGCGTCTGGTTCGCCAAGCTGCTGCTTCACACACTCAATGCCCTTTACCCACCCGTTTTCGTCACCAATAATTTTCACTGGATTTGTGAGGAGTCTGAAATCGATGCCCTCTTCCTCTGCATGGTGCGCTTCTTCCGCGCGGGCGGGCATCTCTTCCCGGGAACGACGATACACGAGATACACATCAGCGCCAAGTCGTCTCGAAACCCTTGCGGCGTCCATGGCCACATTGCCGCCGCCAACAACGGCAACCTTGCTTCCCACCCTTACCGGAGTATCGTATTCCGGGAAGAGGTATGCTTTCATGAGGTTTGCCCTGGTGAGAAACTCATTGGCGGAATAAACACCATTCAGGTTCTCGCCGGGGATATTGAGGAAATAGGGAAGCCCCGCGCCGGTACCGATAAACACGGCATCAAAACCTGACTCGAACAATTCGTCAAGAGTCATGGTCTGTCCGATGATGGAATCCACTTTTATCTTCGCGCCGAGTTTTTCAACATAGTCTACTTCGCGCTGCACAATCGCCTTTGGCAAACGGAACTCAGGGATGCCGTAAACGAGCACACCGCCCGCCTTGTGGAGTGCTTCAAAGATCGTCACTTCGTGCCCTTTCTTACTCAGTTCTCCCGCGACGGTAAGCCCCGCAGGTCCCGCACCGATAACGGCAACTTTCTTGCCGCTCTTCTTTGCTATCTCTGGCGCGCGAACATCGCCTTTATTCAGTTCGTAGTCTGCTGCGAAGCGTTCCAGGCGACCAATTGCGATGGGCTGGCCTTTTTTGGCGAGCACGCACTTGGATTCACACTGGGATTCCTGAGGGCAGACACGACCACAGACAGCCGGCAGGCTGTTTGTTTCTTTGATTGTATGGATAGCTCCCATGAAATCGCCTTCTTTTATCTTTTTGATAAAAGCAGGAATCTGGACATTGACAGGGCATCCTTCCACACAGGGTGAATTTTTGCACTGGAGACATCGCGACGCTTCACGCAACGCGTTGTCATGAGTATAACCGAGCGCAACCTCATTAAAATTCTGTATCCTCAGCTTTGGATTCTGTTCGGGCATCTTCTCCCGCACCCTCGATTTTTTCATTGCTTTTGCCTTGGCTTCCAGTTTACAGGCATGGTCCCACATGGCACGGCGCTCTTCACGGTTGTACATCTTCTGGCGGGATACCAGCTCTTTGAAATCAACCTGATGGCCGTCGAATTCCGGGCCGTCAACACAGACAAATTTTGTTTCGCCGCCGATGGTGGCCCTGCAGCAACCGCACATACCGGTTCCATCTACCATGATAGTGTTAAGGCTTACGACGGTCTTAATATCATACAGACGGGTCACGTCTGAGACAGCCCTCATCATAACGACAGGGCCGATGCCCACGACAAGGGCGATGTTTTTCTTTTCCTCGATAACCTGCTTTAAGACATCGGTAACAAACCCGTGGTGTCCATAGGTGCCATCATCGGTCGTTACATGCAATGTTGTGCTTGCCTTTTTCATCTCATCTTCAAGGATAAGCATTTCTTTTGTACGGGCGCCGATAATGGAAATCACTTCATTCCCGGCCTCTAAAAGTGCTTTCGCAATGGGAAGGACAGGGGCAACACCCACACCGCCGCCGACACAGATGACAGTACCGAATTTTTCGATGTGGCTCGGTTTGCCCAGCGGTCCCACGACATCAAGGAGCGTGTCTCCTTCTTCAAATTTTCCCAGTTTCTGTGTGGAAGCGCCCACTACCTGAAAGATAATGGTAATACTGCCCTCTTTGCGGTCGAAATCGGCAACGGTAAGGGGGATGCGTTCTGCCATATCATCACAACGGACAACGACAAATTGGCCGGCTTTGACTTTTCTTGCTATGTCAGGCACATACAGTCTGTACATGGTGATAGAAGGGGCCAGCAGTTTTTTCTCCAGAATCTCGTTCAGTTTCGTTTCTTTCTTCGCCATATCTTCTCCTTTTTCAAAAATATTTTCTCTCTATATGATTATTCTTTATTTTTCGCTTTTAACGGCAGTTTCACGGTAAATGTGGTACCTTTATCGACCTCGCTCTCCACTTCAATTTTACCGAAGTGCGACTCAACAATTTTTTTTACAATCGATAGTCCAAGGCCTGTTCCCGTTGTGTAACGCGTCTTCGCGCCCTGTATCCTGAAAAATTCATCAAAAATATGGGGCACAGACTCCTCTTCTATGCCTATACCTGTATCGGTAACTTTGATATTCAGGTAATTGGCGTCGGGCACAACACCGATAATCACCTTTCCATTTTTCACATTATACTTAATCGCGTTCGAAACAAGATTTGTAATGAGTTGCTCCATTTCAGTCCTGTCCGCTTCAATGAGGGGCGGTTTATCCGGTATATCGAATTGAAACACAAGATCTTTGCCTGCCCCTTGTTGTTTCAGAAGTTCAACTGTATTTGTTATAATGTCCGACATGTCAAGAAGTTCTTTTTTTCTGACCACTTTCTTTGACTCCAATTTCACAAACTGCAAAAGATCATTAACAAGCTCCATGAGGGATTGGCTCCGCAACCGCGCCCTTTCCAGCATCTGCCGATTGAACTGAGGGTCTGTGCCTGCCACGCCGGTGAGATACGCCGTGAGATACCCTTCTATGGCCGCCAACGGAGCCCTTATTTCATGAGCAACCATTCTCACGAATTGTGATTTAACTTCCTCGATTTCCTTGAGCCCCGTTATGTCACGGAAGGTACTGACAACACCAAGGTCACTCCCTTTTTCATCACGGACACAGGCAACATTGATCATGATCGTCTTTTTTTCGCTGTTTGCCAGTTCAATCTCCTCCGATAAAACCGTGTATTGAGAAAAATCAGGCGAGAACGCCTTATCGATAACGTTAATCAGATTCTTTTCTGCTATAATTTCTTTGAAATCCTTTCCAGCTTCGAGTTTCATGTCAAGGTCGAGCATCTTAACAGCAGCGGGGTTCCAGAGCACAAGCTGGCGCTCCCGGTTAATGACAATAATGCCGTCGGCCATGGAATTGACAATAGCATGAAGCTTCGATTTCTCGCTTGCCACCTCCAGAAGTTTCTGGTCCCGTTCTTCGCGGAGTTTTTCCGTCTCTCTGCTAAGCAGTCTCCTTTCAAGACCCCTGTTCAGAACAGAAAGAAGCTGATCAGGGGTAAACGGTTTTGGGATGTAATCATAAGCACCGTGCTTCATTGCCTCCACGGCAGTCTCAACCGTCGCGAAACCGGTAATAACTATCATGATGATTTCCGTGTCGAGATGCCTGACGGCATCCATGAATTCCATGCCGCCCATGACGGGCATCATGAGGTCAACGAGAATAAGGTCGTACGCATCAGCCTTCACCATATCGAGACCCTGCCTGCCGTTTTCTGCCACGTCAACGACATGGCCCTCGCCGGTCAGGATCCTGCGGCATCCCTCACGGATTCCCTTCTCATCATCTACAACAAGAATGCGGATAGTGTCCGGCATCGATTACCCTTTTAATGTTATTCCTTTTTCGCCCTTTCGAGAAGGTTATTGATACGTTTCACGAGTTCTTCCGGTGGAACAGGTTTGTTTAGGAAATCATCGGTTTTCATCCAGTAACCGTCCAAATCCTGCGAAAAATCATATCCTGTTTCACCGGCAACCGATGAGATCATGAGAATCGGGATGTTGCCGTAACGGGGGTCCGCTTTAATCTGTTTAGAAAAACCAAAACCCGTATCATATTTTTCCATCATCAGATCCAGCAGGATAAGATCGGGCGATTCAAACTTGACTTTGTCCATTCCCTCACGGCCTGAAAACGCGGTGATTACTTCAAAACCGCCGTTCTCAAGCACTGCTTTGTTGAGGTCGACAAAATCCACATCATCATCGATAATTAAGATTTTCTTTTTACCCATTTTTCTTTCTCCCTGTTTTTATATTTTGAATTAGTTCTGCTTTTGTCTCATCCTGAAAACCTTTTTCACTGCTTCCGATGGGCAGTGAAATCGTAAACGCGCTCCCCTTTCCAAGTTGGGTATCAACATCAATCTTTCCGGAATGTCTTTCAATAACGCCATAAGAAATGGCAAGCCCCAAACCGGTACCCTTCTCTTTTGTGGTGAAAAAGGGATTAAAAAGTTTTCCCATGTGTTCCGGCGGAACACCTGGTCCAGTGTCCCAGAATTTAATCTTAATATCATCTTTATCCTGCCACGTCGCAATCGAGAGATTGCCTTTCCCCTCCATAGCCTGTGCAGCGTTGAGGATAATATTCAGAAAAACCTGTTTGAGTTGGGTCGCGTCAACAAAGATTGTCGGCAGGTTTTGAAAAAGTGTTTTGTCAATTTTTATGTTCTGAAAAAGCGCCTGATTGACGAGAAGCCCCAGTGTATCTTCCAAAAGGTCATTGATATCGGCATCTCCCGGTTTCAGTTTTGTTTCACGGGCAAAGCTCAAAAGTCCCTGCACAATGTCCTTTGTCCGGCTGGCCTCGCTGATAATGAGCTGAAGATCTTCACGCCTGGGATCGTCAGCCTCCATTCCCTTGAGCAATATGTGCGCGTAGATGGTAATCGTGCCGAGAGGGTTATTGATCTCATGTGCAACACCTGCGGCAAGCTGCCCCAAGGCCGCGAGTTTCTCTGTCCTGATAAGCTGATATTGCGCCTGTTCAAGTTCCTGATGGGATGCTTGCAGTTCCCGGTGAGATTTTTCAAGCTGCTGGTAGATCTTTTTGCTTTCTTCGAGAAGATAGGGAAGACAATACTCCGCTTCCGCGATACCCTGTGAAACAGCAATTGCCTTGTCCCGGCAGGTATCATAGCCACAGGCCCTGCAATCAAGATTGCTATCAGGTAATGATTTACCTATCTTTTTGAGGATCGATTGAATTTCATCTTCGGTAGGAATTGTGAGTTTCTGCTCCCTGTTGTGGAATTCGCGACGCATATCAAGACCCCGATATGTTTTAAGCTCTTCGTGGAATACTGATATGTTCTGCTTAGCCATTTCGTCCTTGGTATAACGGGCAACTATTTGCCGCCTTCCGAGGACTGAAAGTTCTCTGTCGACAAATGGCCCGTCAACACATCCATCGCAATAGACCAGGTCAAGAAATTTTGCCTGCATGTGTCCCGAAGCCAGTTGGTTGAGCGCACCGATGACACGCCGTCGCCCATAAGCAACGCTCACTTCATCATCAAGAACATCAAAGCTGTTGCCCATGCTCCTGTTGAGCCCGCCAATTACCGATATTATTCTGCCCAGATTCGGGCGCGGGCCGTCAAATTTACCCGCTTCAGCTTGATTCAGATCTATATGCGCTTCATTAAACATCTTTGTTACGTCACTGAAGGTAATGACATGATCAATAAATCCGGCAACCTCCGGGGCCTCAATTTCACCTGCATGGGCAAGACACGGGCTTATGTACACAATCCTCCAGTTATCTCCCCTGAGATATCGCGCAACCTTACCGACTGCTATCATAGGAGAGACGACGGGAGCAAGGTTTGGAATGAGCTGCGGAAGATACTTCTGAATATAAGAAACAATAACGGGACAAAAAGATGAAATAAGCGATGAACCGGTGTTCTCTCTAAGCAGTTTTTTATAGGCCTGGCTGACAAGTTCCACTCCGAAAGCACCTTCCCATACCTCTGTAAAGCCGAGCTTTTTCAATACATTCACAAGCTGCAGGGGATCTTTCACATCGAAAACAGCAGGAAAAGCGGGATCAAGACAGGCAATGGTTTTTACACCGGCCGAAAGCGCCTGTTTCACCACGCTGAGTCCGTTACTGAGACTGATCGCCTGCTGCGGACAGGCGGTGATACAGCTGCCGCAGAGGATACATCTATTTGATATTATCCTGATAGTGCCCTTCTCGAGCTTTATAGCTTTTGCAGGACAATGCTGGACACAGTATGAACAACGACGGCATTTTCGATTATCAACGTTGATTTTTTGGTCTATCTGTTTTTCGCCTTTTTGTGGTTTAGCAGTATTCATCTTTCACTCGGAAATCAGGAATCAAAATAGTACTGTAAAATGATGGCCTTTGTCAATGAAGACAAAGGCATACGGATAAGCCTGCCTTATTCTGTTTCTAAGCGAAAACCCTTTTTTTGTTGCGACTTTTATCTCTCTATTTGCTACTAAAGGGTGATCAATTTAGGAAGCTTTTATTGAGCGTCTGAAAAATGCTCCAGTCTTTTGGCCATTTTTGCGAAATGTTATTTTCTATATGTCAGCGTATCAACCGGGCAGACTTCAACGCAAAGTCCACACTTCAGGCAATCTCCTCTGAAAGCCATGTTTCCGTCTTCCTTTAACTCGTACGGTTTAAGGTCCATCGGACATGTTTTTTTGCATACCTTGCAGTTTGTGCAGGCATCGTTCTGAGCACAGAGAGGTTCCCTGTTTTTCCCGACCCAGTTTGATATCGTTCCTATGGGACAGACATAACACCACGTCCGCTGATGAACAATTACCGCCAGTATAACGCTTACCGCCGTCGTGATGGTAAGAAGTGTCATAAACACGCCTCCTATGGCGTATAGGTTCGGCCACAGTCTGATAATCTGATAGGTAAGCATGGACATTAAGAAAATTATCAAGGCAATCCGCAGAGGTAAGGTACGAAAAAAAGATGGTATTTTTCTTTTCATGCTTATTATCTTCAGATAAGTATCTGAAAACGACCCTCTCGGGCACATCCAATTGCACCATTTCCTTCCTTTGAAACCTGCGATTCCTATACCGGCCAGCATACAGAGCGGAATGAAATACCCTATCGGCGGATACATCCATCCAAGGGGAAGCAAGATAAGAAAAATTGTACCCATAATGTACTGTTTCCATTTCCTCGAGTTTTTCGCATTCTTTATGCGTTTTTTTTTCGCTTTTTTTTCTTCTTTATTTTGTTCATTGTGAGCCATTTATTGTCCTCCGAACCGTAGCTATTACCTGAAAGATTTTATTTATTGCATGGTTATGCAACGACTAATTATAAATAATAACTTTTATTATCAAGGTAGTTTGACCTCTTTAAGACGCTTTGAGAGCTTTACTTTTTCCCTGAGCATTTCTATGAGAACACTGCGCATAATTGTACACGCCTCTATGATTTTCGGGTTTGAAATCCGGTAGTAAATCGTGGTCCCTTCCCGCCTTGTTTCCAGTATATTTTTTTGCCTGAGAATAGCCAGATGCTGGGAAAGGTTTGCTTTGTTTATACCCATCTCTTTTGTCATGTTAGCGACCGACATCTCACCATCTTTTAGAATGTTAAGTATTTGTAATCTCTTTGGATTAGCAATTGCAAGGCAGGCATCAGCCTGCATCTCGAATATCCTCATCTCACCATCATTCGCCATGTCTGAAGAGTCCTTAAGATTATATAATAGTTTCGAATCAATGCAACTATTATAAGGATTTCTTACCTGCCTGTCAAGTGATCATTATTGCAGCAAAGCTGTCTTGAGTAAAGAATGGTTCTATTTAGTGAGACATTTTACAATCTCAGCGATGTACATGCGGTGATAGTCTTTTTGCGGATAAAATTCCATTATTTCAGGTGCTATGAAGTGCCGGGGTATAAGGTCCTGAAAATAAATTTTCTTACATTCAAGCACCAATCGAGCTTCAGTAAAATACACATTATCTTCATCAAAAACCGGCGTTAATCCTGTTTCTTTTACTTTGTTTACATTTCGGCCTGACCTGCTCCCACAATAAGTAAGCATGCCACGATACTGTTCCTCAAAAAATGAAAGCGTAAAAAAAGATGATCTTTCCATAAATTCATAAGTATAACGGCCTGGTCTGATCACGCACCAGATAACCTTTTTCTGCCACATGATACCGAATCCTCCCCACGCAGCAGTCATCGTATTAAAAGATGCCCGGTTACCCGCCGTAATAAGCATCCAGTCCTTACCAACCAGTTTAAAGGTGCTGTCCGCGATCTCTTCCGGGACTATTTCCTTGAATATACGCATACTATTCCCCTTTCGGGATTGTTTTTCTTATTTTTTCACATCATGACCTTTGGGTAACAAACCTCTGGCATCCGATTAACGAACTACTGCCTGCCCGTTGTCAGGTATTCATGGATGGAACGGGCCGCCTTTCGCCCTGCCCCCATGGCAAGTATGACTGTAGCAGCTCCGGTCACGATATCACCACCTGCCCAGACACGGTCACGAGTTGTCTTGCCTGTCTCAGGGTCAGCCACAAGGGTTCCCCGCCGCGTTGTGTCAAGACCCGGAGTTGTGGAAGGAACCAACGGATTGGGGCTATTACCTATGGCGCACACAACGGCATCCATCTGAATTCTGAAATTGGAATTTTGCACCTCCACCGGTGCCCTGCGACCTGACGCATCCGGTTCGCCCAATTCCATTTTAATACATTCGATTTCCTTGAGCCAGCCATTTTCATCACCAATATACCTGACAGGAAGGGTGAGCATATTGAAGATTACACCTTCTTCTTCTGCGTTTTCAGCTTCCTCGGCACGGGCGGGAAGTTCGGCGTGTGAACGCCGGTAAATGATCCTCACTTCCTCAGCCCCCTGGCGAAGGGCGCTCCTTGCCGAATCCATTGCCACATTGCCGCCGCCGACTACAGCGACTTTCTTGTGTTTCTTAACCGGTGTGGCCGAATTCGGGAACTGATACCCATGCATGAGATTCATACGGGTCAGATATTCATTCGCGGAATAGACACCGTTCAGATTCTCCCCGGGAATATCCATAAACCAGGGAAGCCCCGCGCCGGTACCGATAAAAACAGCGTCAAATCCCTGCAGGAGTTCATCTATAGATCTCGTCTTCCCCACAACAAAGTCAGTAAAAACCTTCACACCAAGGCTTTTCACATATTCGACCTCCCGGGCCACAATGGCCTTGGGAAGACGGAATTCAGGAATACCGTAAATAAGAACACCGCCGGGTTTATGTAGGGCTTCGAAAATGGTGACTTCATGGCCGAGAAGTATGAGATCTCCAGCTACGGTAATACCCGCAGGCCCCGAACCCACTATTGCTACCTTTTTACCTGACGGTTTTGCCTTGGGGGGAATATCGATTTTCCCTTCCTTTGCCTCCCAATCCGCCAGAAACCTTTCGAGCCTTCCGATTGCGACTTCGGCGCCTTTATTTTTTAAAATGCACTGTGACTCACACTGGGATTCCTGCGGGCAGACCCTTCCGGATACAGCGGGCAGACAGTTCTTTTGTTTCAATTTTCTTATGCCTGCCTGAAAATCTTTCCGCACAATACAGGAGATAAAACCGGGGATATCGATTTCAACGGGGCACCCTGTGACACATCTCGGCTTTTTGCATTGCATACAGCGACTTGCTTCAGCAAGGGCAAGTTCCACGGTATAACCCGTAGCAACCTCGTTAAAGTTGTGTCGTCTCATCTCAGGAGACTGTTTGGGCATATCCCTTCGGTTAAGATCGATTTTGCTTTGCTTTTCTGTAGGTTTTTCTTCGTTCATGCCTGGCACTTCCCTTCTTCATGAATATCAGGCTCTGGAGAACTCCTTTTAAAAAAGAGCGTCTCTTCATTTAAATACGCCTTGCGCCGCGCGAGAAACTCCTTCCAGTCTACCTCATGACCATCAAATTCCGGGCCATCAACACAGGCAAATTTCCTTTGTCCTCCGACAGTCAGTCGACAGACACCGCACATACCTGTGCCATCGATCATGATAGGATTGAGGTTCGCAATTGCCGGGATTCCGAGGCCCTTTGTTATTTCCGATGTATGGGACATAAGATATGTGCATCCATTAACAACGATCCGGTCAGGAAGTTTTGGGAGCGAATGGAGTATTTCCGTCAGCCTGTTGATATGCCCCTTCATTCCAAGGCTTCCATCGCGGGTTATATTAAATATTTTGCTGGAAAGAGAAAGAAACTTCTTTGTCCAATAGATCAAATATGAACTTCTCGCTTCAAAAACCGTAAAAACCTGATTTCCGGCAGCCTTCAACTCTCTTACCACGGGATATATGCTCCCTATGCCGTAGCAACCACCTATGCAGAGTACCGTACCGTAGTTGGCAATCTGTGTCGCGTTGCCAAGGGGGCCAACGCAGGTTGCGACTGAATCGCCAGCCTGAAGACGGGCCAAATCTCCCGTGGAAGCCCCCACTTCCATGAAAATCATTGTAACCGTGCCCTTTTCAATATCCCAATCGGCAATTGAAAGCGGAATTCGCTCACCTTCTTCATGTGCCCGGACGACAACAAACTGGCCGGGTTTTACCTTTGACGCAATTTCAGGCGTCTCTACCTCAAGAAGGTGCATGTTAGGTACTATCATGATTCGCTCGATTACTCTATTCATGGCATCTCCTTTGCTCGATGGACTTCATACCTGAAACAACGTCCCTAAGCGCAACCCCCCTGTATATTTCTTCCCAGGGTTTACGGGGAGATCTTGAGGCTGGAGCGCGACCCGCAGGCACTTTTTCTGCGGTTTTTATGCTGATTGTTCTAAATTCCACCCTCTTTTTCGCGTCTGAAAGGGCTTTTATCTGTCTTTTAATATCCCTCTGGATTGCCGCGAGTGAGCTATATTTTAACGCGCCCTTTTTTACCTTTTCTGAAATTTCATTAATGATCCACCAGTCGGGTTTCGATTCTCCATAAGGTTCTGTAGCTTTACGTACGGGAAGTATTTTACCTTCCATGCTGATGACCGTACCGGAAATTTCTGTAAAAGGATTTGCCGGGAGGATCAAATCTGGTTTTCGGTCTGATGCTGAAGGCAACGCATTCTGATAAATGAGAAAATCGCACGGTGGCATATTCTCAAAGGGCACTTCCCCGATCAGATAAATAACCTTTCTTCGCCTTTTTAGGTCTATCGTGGAAAAAGGGCTTTTCAGTGCTAACGAGGCGCTTTTTGGCTTATCTTGAACAATTTCTGCCTCCTTGAGATTAGGATAGGCCCCGACAGCAAGAAGTCCCAGGAGGTTTGTGTAAGGATGAGCTACGATGATTTTCCAGCCGAAACGATCATTCATTTCCAATACTTTGTCAAAAACGAGATCCCGCTTTGGGGAAAAGAGCGCTTCTGCCCCGATAATGGTTACTTTGTTTGAAGATTTTACGTTTTTTCCATTGACCGGCGCCTTCTTCATACAGTTATCCAGAACGGCAGGCCATTTCGTGATATCAGATTGGAATGTTTCATTTGAAAGCATATCAAGGTTGGATTCATTTGTATCAAGCGTGGTAAGATAAGCTCCGGCTTTCGCGGCTTTTTTAATAGATATCCCGGCCGGGGTAAACCCGTATGTTGAGTCAAAACCAACGGTTATGATTGTATCAGCTGTTTCCAATACATCAAGCGGACTTGATGCACAGGCGAGCTTGATGAATTTGTTTACATTCTCGCCTATATCGGTGATGAAGCCGGACATAATTTCTTCAGTCCCGATTACTTTTCTGGCGAAACGTTCCGCCACAAAGAGATCTTCGTTTGTGAGCTGAGGAGAAACAACTATAAGTATATCGTCACGCTTTACCTTGTTGAGGTTCTCGGCGGCACAATTAATCGCTTCGTCCCAGGAAATATCTTCATATCCAAGCGGGGTCATTCTCTGAGGCACGGCGAAACGTTTATGATTGCCCATATATTCCGGGACGGCGAAGCGCCCTTTCACACAGATAAGGCCTCTATCTATGGCCGAATCGTAGTTCGGGAGTGCGTCAATTGTCTCGTTATTCTTTATCTGGAGTCGAAGTTCACAACCCACCGGGCAATACAGACAGGCTGTTCTTACTTCCCCATCCGGCTTTCCGTACCATTTGCTCACTTTGGCGCTTAACGCACCCGTCGGACAGACCGAAACACAGGCCCCGCAAAACTCACAACCTGCTTCAAGGTGCGTACGATCGAAAGCCGCGCCGATAGTTGTCTGTCTCCCGCGCTGTTTGAAACTTAATGTGCCGTTCAGTCGTATGTCGTTGCAGACTCGGACACAACGTCCGCAGAGGATACAGAGATTATAGTCCCTGTCGTAAAAGGGGTCTGATTTCTCAACAGGGAAACCCCTGTAGTAGACAGGGTACGATGTCTCCGTAAGACCGATCTTTTCGGTGATTAGCTGAAGTTCACAACGGTGGTCATTGGGACAATACCGGCAACCGGTCGTCACTCCTGCTTTCCTGATCGTCCCCTGATATTCTTTGCATTCATTTTGCTCAGTACAGAAAAGACAACTCGCCGGATGCTCACTTAAGAGGAGTTTCAGTATTTCCTGGCGGAGGGTCCTGATTTCGGCGGTATCTGTCCTTATAACCATCCCGTCCTCGACAGGTGTCGTGCAGGATGTGGGAAAACCCCTCAGGCCGTCCACTTCGACTATGCAGAGTCTGCATGCCCCATATGAAGGCAGCGGCTCAAGAGTGCAGAGCGAAGGGATATAGATATCATTCTCACGGGCAGCCTGGAGGATGGTAAGTCCTTGTTTTACCTGTATTTTCCTGTTATCCATCGTAATGGAGAGCGTTTTGTCTTTTTTCATGATTGTCTCTCCCCTGTGCGGATCACGATAGCATCACCTGCGATGGCATCGTATCTGCAAATTTCATAACAGGAACGGCACTTAATACACTTTGTCGGGTCAAGGTTGTGGGGTTCTGACCTCGGCCCTGTGATAGCCCCTGTGGGACAAACCCTCACGCAAGACTGACAACCTGTGCATTTCTCCTTGATGACCCGGTACTCAATGAGGTCTTTACAGACTGTAGCGCGACAGCGATGATCCCTGATGTGTTCGAGATATTCATTTCTGAAATAGCGCAATGTTGTAAGAACCGGGTTTGGCGCGCTGCCACCAAGAGCGCAGAGAGACCCTTTTTTTATCGTATCTCCCAAGGCCCGAAGGGCCAGCAGGTCATCTGGATGACCTTCCCCCTGTGTTATTTTCTCAAGGATTTCAACCATATGTCTTGTTCCAACCCGGCAGGGAACACATTTTCCACAGGATTCTTTTTGTATAAAGTCGAGGAAGTATTTGGCTACGTCCACAATACAGGTGTCTTCGTCCATAACGATAAGTCCGCCCGAACCCATAATGGACCCCGCGGAAGCAAGCGACTCGTAGTCAACAGGAAGATCGAGAAACTCCTCCGAAAGACATCCTCCGGAAGGACCTCCTGTCTGAATTGCCTTGAAGTTCTTTTGCACGCCTCCCCCGATGTCAAAAATAATCTCCCTGAGCGTTGTTCCAAGCTGGACCTCAATGAGGCCGGGACGCCTGACTTTGCCCACCAGTGAAAAGGTCTTTGTTCCCCTGTTGCCTTCTTTTCCGAATTTTGTATACCATTCCGCGCCATTTCGGAGGATATTTGGCAGCGTGCCCATTGTTTCAACGTTGTTTATTATCGTTGGTTTTCCAAATAGCCCTGATATTGCCGGAAAAGGTGGTCGGGATTTGGGCATACCCCTTTTGCCTTCTATAGATCCGATAAGGGCTGTCTCCTCACCACAGACAAAAGCGCCTGCGCCTTCTTTGATGTTAATTTCGAAACCGAACTTGGAACCAAGGATGTTTTTTCCAAGAAGTCCATATTCTTTCATCTGGCTGATGGCATTTTTCAAGCGTTCGATAGCGAGAGGGTATTCAGCCCTGATATAAATGATTCCCTTGCTTGCACCAATGGCATACCCCGCAATGAGCATACCTTCAAGAACCGCATGCGGATCTGATTCGATGAGGGACCTGTTCATAAATGCCCCGGGGTCACCTTCATCGGCATTACAGATGAGATATTTTTGTTCGCCTGCCGCGTTCCTGCAGGCAGTCCATTTTTTATAGGTGGGAAAACCCGCACCACCGCGTCCCCGGATACCCGCCTGTCGCACAACCTCTATGACACCTTCAGGAGTCATTTCCATAGCTTTCATAAAACCCTGATATCCGTCCACTGCAAGATATTGATCTATTTTCTCGGGATCAATGAGGCCGCAGTTACGTAACACAATCCTTACCTGCGGCTTTAGCATGGGAAGTTCATAGAACGGCGAAATCCCGTCAAAATCCTTTTTGCCGAAATGACCGATGGCGAGTTTTGTCTGAGGGACACCCTCAACGAGATGTGATTTCAAGATCATCGAGAGTGTTCTCGAGTTTACGTTGTTGTAGCTTACCCTCGGTTGTCCGGGCATTTTTATATCTATAAGCGGTTCAAGATAGCAGGGCCCGATACACCCAACTTCGATGACTTTTGCTTTAATTTTGTTTTCTTTTATGAAATTTTCAACTTCAGCAAGCAGGGTAAGTGCTCCCGCCGCTCTGCCGCATGACGCGGCGCCAACATAGATGACAGGTTCTTTATTGTCCTGAAAGGAAGCCCATGTTTTCTTTGCCTGAACGATTATTTTGTCGAGTTTATTCATACTCTTTCAAAAGCTCCGTTAGTTTGTTGACTGTCATTCTGCTGTAAATATCGCGATCGATTTGAACTACAGGGGAAAGCGCGCAACAACCGAGACAGGCGACGCGTTCAAGGCCAAAGCGTTTGTCTTCCGTCGTCTCTCCACACTTAATGCTAAGCCCACGCTCCAGCATTTCAAGAAGTGTGGCTCCTCCTCTCACGTGACATGCTGTTCCGAGACAAACCTTAATAGTGTGTCGCCCCGGCTCAGTAAAACGGAATTGGGCGTAGAAGGAACTGACACCGTATATCGTGTTTTCGGAAATCTTCAAATACCGGGATATTTTTCTTACGGATTCCGGTCCGATATAGCCGAACTCTTTCTGCACATCCTGGAGAATGGGGACAGTCTCATCAGAAGTTCGTCCGTGCTTTTTCAATATTGATTCAATTTTTTCCGGCATAGATTTCTCCTCTATGCCACGAGCTCGTGGCGTTACTAAAAATCAGGCGCGCCGTGATGAAGGTGAAATAGATGAATTGTCAGAACCTGCGATGAGAAAGAAATATGGTAAGCTTTTTTACTCCCCAAGAACAACCCCGTATATCAAGATTAGTAAGAACAACCGACTCATGTCAAGGAAAATTTGAAATATTTTTCAATGTTCCATGAACGTATGTTTTAAGAGATATGCGGCATATCGTTCACGATCTGCTTTGTGTAGGATACATTCTTCTTACCGGTTCGCGATTCGCGATGATCTTTTAGTTTCCTGCCCTGATATTGAGAATATCACCATCCTGGACAATATAGGTTTTCCCTTCGAGCCGCCACACGCCGGCTTTCTTGCATTCCGCCATGCTTCCATATGTCATAAAATCATTATACGAAACGGTTTCTGCACGGATGAATTTATTGGAAAGGTCTGTATGCACCGCCGCTGCCGCTTCCTGGGCGTTGAGTCCATTCCTGATCGGCCACGCGCGGCATTCATCGTCTCCAACAGTGAGAAAACAGATGAGCCCCAGGGTCTGGAGGGCAAGTTTGATGATGCGTCCCCGAATTGACTCTTTAATGGCGTATTCTTCCATGAAAGCTGACCGTTCATCCTCTGCCATGAGGGCCAACTCGCTCTCCAGTTTCGCGCAGGCATAAATAACAGGACAAGCGGGAAAATGCTTTTCAAGCTCTTCCGCGGCAGCTTTGCCATCGGTAATATTGTTTTCTGCTGTATTAACAACAATCATCATAGGCTTCAGGGAAAGAAACTGAAAACCCCTCAATGCCCGTATATCCTGTGTTTCAAGGGAAAGTACGGAAAGAGGTTTCTCTTCGTTGAGATGGGAAAGACAGCGCTCGAAGAGCGCCTCTTCCTGTGCCTGGGCGGTATCCCCCCTTTTCGGCTGTTTTTTCATTCTCTCAATACGGGTTTCAATCTGGGCCATGTCGGAGAGAATGAATTCACCTGTGATGGAATGTACATCTCGCACTGCATCGGCAGGAGTCTTTCCGTTAAAATAAGGAACAATCAGAATGAAAGCATCACTTGTGCGCATCTGCTGAAGAGTTTTGGCGTTTATGGTCCCTTTCTGCACATTTCCCTCTTCGATGGCAACAGTGTCCGCAAGCTCAATCCGGGCGTAAACAGTTTTTTTCGGCCTGAAGATCTTCGTTAGGACATCAAGGCGCTCATCAGGCACGTCGATCATGGCGAGGTTTGTCTTGTCTGAATATCCACCTTCATGTGTTATTCCACTGAGTGCTTGAAACAGTGTTGTTTTGCCTGAACCGGCATTACCGATAATAGATATATACATGGTGTCTCCCGGGAAAAAATCTGCAGAGGGCCTTATGGCGCTTCTTTTCCGAATTTATTATACCGCAAATTGATAAAAAGGCAAAGGTGGCAAATGTACCCTATCGGCGTTATGCTGCTATTCGTTTATCAAGCACCCGGTATTGCAGGGCTTCCGCCACGTGAGCCTCGTCAATACGCTCCGAAGCCTCAAGATCGGCAATGGTGCGGCACACTTTTAATATCCTGTGATATGCCCGGGGCGAAAGGCCAAATTTTTCTATGGCATTTTCCAGAAGATTGTGGGCGTCATCATTTAGTACGCAATACTTCTTTATTGTCCGCGCGGGCATCTGACTGTTTGCGTAAATTTTCTTTCCTTTGAATCTCTCACTCTGGATTTTTCGTGCGTTGACTACGCGTTCCCTGATTTTTTCTGAAGATTCTTCTTCTCTGTCAAGAGAAAGCTCCCGTATCGTCACCGGAGGAACCTCGATATGAATATCCATCCTGTCAAGGAGCGGCCCTGAAATGCGTGAACGATGCCTGTGAATCTGGGTCGCGCTGCAGACACAGGCTCTCCTTGTATCCCCGAAATAACCGCATGGGCATGGATTCATGGCTGCTACAAGCATAAATCGGGCCGGAAAAGTGATGGCATGCGTTACCCGGGAAATCGTCACGTCACCATCTTCGAGGGGTTGCCTTAAGGAATCAAGGACATTTCGCTTAAACTCCGGGAATTCATCGAGAAAAAGAACACCGTTATGGGCAAGGCTCACCTCGCCCGGTTTTGGAATGTGGCCGCCGCCAATCAATCCTGCATCGGATATGGAATGATGGGGCGCTCTGAATGGACGGTCTACAATAAGTGACCTCCCCGCATTTAAGAACCCGGCGATACTGTGAATTTTTGTCGTTTCAATTGCCTCTTCATAACTTAAGCCCGGGAGAATTGTGGGAATCCTCCGGGCAAGCATGGTCTTACCGGACCCGGGAGGGCCTATCATGAGTATATTGTGGCCTCCGCTTGCCGCAATCTCAAGCGCACGTTTTGCCTGTGCCTGACCTTTAATATCAGAAAAATTCAGATCATGATTCCTGTTCGTCCCGTCATCCGCATTTTTTGTATCAATGAATCTCTTTAGCTCTCCATCTCTTTTGAAAAAATGAACAATATCCAGGAGATGTGCAGCTCCATAGACATCGATACCGTGGACAATGGCCGCTTCCTGCCCGTTCTCTTCGGGTATAATAATGTGTTTCATCCCTGTTTTTTGTGTGAGAATAGCGACAGGGAGCACTCCACGAATACCCTTGATTCTCCCATCAAGAGATAGTTCACCTGCTATAAGGTAGTTTTTCATAGCCTCTTCTTTTATGATATTCATCGAGGCGAGAATACCGATTGCTATGGGAAGATCAAATGACGAACCTTCTTTCTTCACATCAGCGGGGGCGAGGTTTATGGTGATACGGTCGCCGGGGAATTCAAAACCTGCGTTCTTTATCGCCGATCGTACTCTTTCCTTGCTTTCTTTTACGGCTGTTTCAGGCAATCCCACAATGTTAAACGCGGGCAATCCATACGACAAATCGACTTCAACCTCAATCTTTATTCCGTCAATACCGTAAACAGTGGCTGTAGTAACCCTGGAAATCATCAATCCCCCTCGAAAGTGAACAGTCTGCCGTAGGCTATTTTTTCGTTTTATTATCTATGCTTCTTACTATCTCCCGAACTTCCTGGACTCTCTCTTTGTCACAGATGAGGGTTCCATTCTTTGACGATACTACAATAAGACCCTTAACTCCTATGACGCCGATCACTCTTCCATCACCCACAATAACAGAATCATGCGCGTCTAAACAAATTGTGTCACCTCTGGTGTAATTCCCCTCTTTGTCAAGATCGAGGACCCTCCGGAGTGATGCCCAGGTACCGATATCATCCCATAAGAAATCGGCCGGCATCATGAGCACATTCCGCGCCTTTTCCATTAAGCCATAGTCGATAGATTTTCGTTCAAATTTTCTAAAGATGGCATTCGCCTCAGATTTTTTTCCTCTTTTCAGGGATGTTTCAATAGCACATAATCCTTCATAGAGAGAAGGCATATATGTCCGCATCCCTTCAAGGACGGTTTTTATTTTCCATATAAATATACCCGCATTCCAATAGTAATGCCCATCTTTTATATATTTCGCGGCTTTTTTTCGATCAGGTTTCTCAACGAATCTGTCAACCTTAAAACAGACAATGTTTTGTTTCACCCAAACCCTTTTTCCGGCATGGATGTAACCGTATCCGGTTTCAGCCCTTGTCGGTTTGATCCCCATTGTCACCAGGCAGTTGCTTTTGCCGGCCATCGTCACGCAGTTCTTTATGGTTTCGGCAAACTTCTTCACGTCAGGAATATATTGATCGGCCGGAAGAACCACCATGGTTGCTTCTTCATCTTTAAGCGACAGGACAGTGGCGGCAAGTCCGATACAGGCTGCCGTATCTCGCCCCACCGGTTCCACGACAAAGTTTTGAGGCGGCAACTCAGGAAGTTGTTTGAATGCCGCTCTCAGGTGGGCCCTTCCCAGAACAATGAAAATCCGTTCTTTCGGAACAAAATGGAGCGCTCTTTCAAATGTGAGCCGTATGAGTGACTTCGGTCCGGTGAGTGATAAAAACGGTTTAGGAACTTTTCCCGTGCTCAATGGCCAGAAACGTTCACCCTTTCCCCCTGCCATAATAACGCAATAAATATCTCCCCCGGATGATTTGAAATTCGAAACTTGAGGTTTGAGATTTTTTATGATGTTCCCCCTCGATAAAGCTTTTACAAATACTCAAGCAATTTTGGCAAGACATCTGACGCTGTCCCGCTAAAGAAATAGTCGGTAACGGAAGGCGTAAAGGGTGTTGATTCGATATTGATTTCCACTATCGTGGCACCCTTTGATTTGGCTATATAGGGTATTTCTGCGGCGGGATAGACAACCCCTGAGGTGCCTATAATGAACATGACCCCGCACTTATTTGCTGCTTCGTTCGCCCTGAGCATAGCAGTCATGGGAATGCCTTCACCAAAGAACACAACATCCGGCTTCAATGCTCTGGCGCATTTCTCGCACTGTGGGTAGGGGTCGGTTCTGATCATTTCCGGCGTTAAAGGCACCCGTTTATTGCAACTGATACAGGTAAGCCAACGATGATTACCGTGATACTCTATGACATCGCTATTGCCGGCAACACTGTGGAGACCGTCAACATTCTGGGTAATTACCGCGCTCAGGTATCCTTTCTGCTCCAGTGTTGCCAGAGCGCGATGCGCGGGACTCGGCTCCGATTTAAAAATAACTTCTGACATTTCTCTGAGCATGACCCATACTTTTTCCGGATCCGCCACAAATGCTCTTATGTGGGCGTATTCCATGGGATCGTACTTTTCCCATAAACCCTGGCCACCACGGAAAGCCGGAATACCGCTATCCACAGAAATACCGGCCCCTGTGAAGGCAACAACATTCTTTTTTTCTTTAATGACATCGGCAACTTTCTGGTATTCACCCATCTGCACTCCTCTTTACCCCGCCAGTCCTTTCCGTGGGTTTATCCTTATATTGGTTTCTAAATCTTATTCTTAAAAAAATACCTGCGTTGTTTTGACCCTGTTCGCGCAGTAGTATATGTTTCTATCAGTTTGTTTTCCATCCTTTAGTAACATCACGAAAAGCAGGTATAATACCGAATCCGTTTGCCTTTTTAACTGCCCTTTTAATTGCTTCAGCAAGTACAAATTCTGCCAGCACTCCAACTTTGTTGATATCTGCTTCCATTTCACCTGTCGCGAGCGCGAAAACAAGATCGCCATCGAATGTCGTGTGCACGGGACTTATAGTCTTGATTAAACCTCCCTGGGCCATCTGCGCGACCTTGGTGATTTCTTTCTTATTAAACATAGCGTTCGTGGCAACAACGCCAAGCGTTGTATTTACAATACCAAATTCCTTTTTTACAACACCTTGCTTAATCTGTGTTACCGTATTGGCAAATTCCAGGCTGTTCTCAGCGTTCCGTAAACCGGCAATAATCTTCCCCGTCACATTATCAATAATATCTCCAAAGGCATTGACTACGACGAGGGCGGCAACTTTGAGTCCATCAGGCATTGCCAAACTGCATGTACCGAGACCTCCTTTCATTGCCCGTGGTAATTCAAATATTTTTCCGACCGTCGCCCCTGTTCCGGCGCCGACACTTCCCTCTTCCACTTCTTTACCAGCCTTCAGGCAGGCTTCATAGCCCATATCAGCAGCAGGCCTCGCTTTCGGACTCCCAAATCCGAGATCAAAGATGACAGCGGAAGGTACAATGGGAACACGTGCCACACCTACGTCAAAACCTACATTTTTTTCCTCAAGGTATCGAGCAATACCGCTTGTCGCGTCAAGACCAAAGGCGCTCCCGCCAGCCAGCAATATGCCGTGAACCTGCTCGACAATATGACCAACATTAAGGGGGTCTGTCTGTCGTGTACCGGAGGCGCTTCCCCTTACATCGAATCCGCATACGGCTCCTTTTTCGCAAAGAATCACCGTACAGCCCGTATAACCCACAAAATCAGACGCGTGGCCAACCTTTATTCCTTCAATATCAGTAATAGCATTTAACATGCGCAAACACCTTATGAGTTAATATTTTTCAATGAGATAATATCTCACGTACTTTCGCAGCTTTTTCCTCGTTTTCTTTTTTTAAATCCTTCTTCATTTTTTCTAATTTGTTAATCATGTTATCGTCTTTGATGGAGAGAATGTTACAGGCAAGGATTACCGCATTTTTTCCGGCGTCAAGACCAACCGTAGCAACCGGAATACCTTTTGGCATCTGTACGATGGAAAAAAGGGCGTCAATCCCCTTAAGCGCACCGCCGCTGGTAGGTACACCAATTACTGGGAGTGTTGTGTGTGACGCAATCACACCCGGCAGATGAGCCGCCATTCCGGCTACGGCAATAATCACTTCAATGCCTCCTTTACGGGCATTCCTCGCGTGTTGAACTGTTTTATCAGGATTGCGGTGCGCGGATGAAATATCAACTGTATATTCTACATCCATTTCTTTCAAAAACGAAAGCCCCTCTTCCATAACGGAAAGATCACTATCGCTCCCCATAAGGATCAGGATTTTAGGTTTTTTCATAAAAACTCCTTCATGGAAACACTTTTCAATTTCCAGCTGCGAAACTCCACAGGCAGCGTGGTGTTAATTTTAACTTTAAAGCATGAATTGACAATATATCATCATACATGAAAATGTTTGTTTTTTCTATAGCTACCTTGGCAATTGCCTTTTAGTGTCATAATTTGTACTATGAATCTAGAGAAGGTAAGTTATGGAGAAGCTTGATCAGATAAAAAACATCCCGCTTTTCCACGGGCTGCCCGGGAAACAGCTATCAGAGCTCGCACGCATAATTATTGACCGAAAATATGAACAGGGAGAGGTTATTTTCACAGATGGCGATGAAGCAAGCGGTTTTTTCGTGCTCCTTTCCGGACGCCTAAAAATATTTAAACTATCTCCCGATGGGAAGGAGCAGATACTCCACTTTGTAGATCCCCGGGAGCCTTTCGCGGAGGTGGCTATGTTCGCCGGTTCCAGGTACCCCGCTCATGCTGAAGCAATCAAAGAAAGCCGCGCCATTTATTTCCCACGGGCGGCTTTTGAAAAACTTATTAAAAAAGATCCTGAACTTGCTATGAACATGCTGGCAATCCTTTCGCGGCGGCTGAAATATTTTTCCCGTCTCGTTGAAGACCTGTCCCTCAAGGAAGTGCCTCAAAGACTCGCGGCTTACCTTCTCTATCTCGGCGGGAGCCAAAATATAAACTCATCCGTTGATCTGAATATTTCGAAAAGTCAACTGGCAAGCCTCCTGGGCACAATTCCCGAAACACTCTCACGTATATTAAATAAGATGATCTCACAGGGACTTATTGAAGTGCAGGGACGAAGGATGAAGCTCTTGAAGAGGGATGAATTAAGATCGCTCGCTTCAGGCGAGAAACTCGTACTTTAAAATATCGTCTTTTCTTTTTTATTCTTCAGAATATCTTAATATTTCAAAAACAGACACGAAGAGCGCAAAAACAAGAGGGCCCAGAATAAGGCCAATAAGTCCGAAAACCTTTACACCGCCCAAGATGCCGAAAAATATAGCAATAACGGGCATCTTCGTCCTTCCTTTCATGATGAGCGGCCGTATGACATTATCTATCGAACTTATAGCAAAAATACTGAGCAAAACAAGGATAGTCCCTTTGAAATAAAAACCCTGAAAAAAGAGATAGGCCGCGGCAGGCCCCCACACAATAAACGTCCCTACCATGGGAACAAAGGATGCTATGAACATAGCGAGGCCCCAGAGGACGGCCGAGGGTATCCCAAGCACAGCAAAGAGGGCGCCTCCGATTATTCCCTGGGCAGCCGCGACAGTTACACCGCCATACATTGTCGAGATGATGATATCTTTCGTCTGCTGAAATAACCGTTCTCTCTCCCTTCTGGAAAAAGGCGTGAAATTACCGATTTTTTCTATAAACTCCGGACCATCACTCAAAAAAAAGAAAGTCGTCAGAATCATGAAGATAAAATTAATTGTCCCAGAAACAATATTACCCAGACCGGTTTTTACGAAACCAACTGAATCTCTGCCTATTTTTGTTAAATTTTCAGCAAGAGCTTTGTAAAATTCCTGTTCAGTAATGTGAAATGACAACAACATTTTACTTATCAGCTTATTTGCTGCAGGATTCTTTAAGAATGTCCTAAGGGAATCAAAGCTCCCGCTTTCTATTCTCCCCACAAGCGACATTGTTTCCTGAGTAATCAGATAGACGATATAAGAGACTGGGCCAAATAGAATGATCAATATGATTATTAACGTGATAAGAGAAGCAATCGACTTGTTTTTTACATATTTAAGGGCGTAAACAAAAACCGGATAGAACAATATTGAGAGGACTATAGCCCACATGATGGGAGATAAAAAAGGACTGATTATCTTGTACGTCAGATACCCAAGTACAACAATAATAAATCCCATAACAACAAAATAAAATTTGTTACTCTCCATCATGTTTGCGCAAGCCGATTCTTCAACAATATTATTCTTGTTGATGCGTATTGCTTTTTAAACAAAACAACTATATTCCCGGCCCTTGTTTAAGTGGTATGTTTTTCCTTTTCGTAGGCCTCTTTACCGGCTTCAACTGCCTTGCTGATAATATTTTTTTCCTTTTCTATAAAACCCTTTCCCTTTTCTGCATAGGCAGCCGCTTTTCCTTTGGCATCATGAACGTAGCTTTCCATCTTCTCTTTTGTTTCGTCTGCGAGGTCTTTAATCATTTTTCGGGTTTCTTCCCCGGTTTTAGGTGCTGTCAGTAGGGCAACCCCGGCCCCGATTACACCGCCAATAAAAAATGAAAGAATAACGGCACCAACACCAAACCCACTATCTTCGCGTCCCATATTATTACCTCCTCTTTTATGGTTCTATTTTTTTAGTAAAAAGATTGCTGATAAAATATCCCAGACCCGCCTTGATTCCCTCTCTTACTCCCGAGATCTGGGCAACAGAATTCTGTGTAAGCCTGCTCACGGCTTCACTGGCACATTGCACATTTTGGCTCATCACGCGAACCGAACCGGACAGCCCCTTCACTTCCCCCGAAACAATACCTACATCATCGGTTATCTTACGCACGCTTTTTAATGTCATCTGGACTTCCTCTACGGTAGGCACTATTTTCTGCTCTAACGATTCCACGGTTACTCTCAGCGAGTTGATGGTCTTTTTTAGTTCCAGGATGAAGTATATAATAAAACCAGTCAGCACGAGAACGGCAAGGGTTATAAGACCAAAAAATATATTATTCATAGGAGCCCCCTTAAACAGTGAACGGCATGAACTAATGAAAAAAACTTACAACAATCTTATTACATTATAACCTCTGTATCCATGCTTTGCAATGTCATTGCGTAAAAAAACGCTTTATAAAGTCCTTATTTGCTCTTTGATAAATTGTTGTCATGCCGGCCAGGCCTTCTTGACCGTAACCTGAAATTATTCATATAATAACAAAAATACAAGCAGGGGAGACCCAATGAAAGTTGTTATTCTTTTCGGAAGCCCGCGCAAAAAAGGTAATACAATCCAACTTGTGCAGACATTAATTGATGTGTTGATTAAAAAGGGACATAGTGTTCGCACGCTACATCTCAATGACCTTAAAATTAGCCCGTGCCAGGGCTGTTATGCCTGTCTTGAAGATGGATCCTGCAAAATTAATGATGACATGAAAATGGTGCGCAAATATATCCAGGAATCCGATATTATTGTCTACGCGACTCCTATTTATTGGTTCGGACCGTCGGCTCAACTCAAACTTGCCATAGATCGTTCAATTGCGTTCATGGATAGCAATTATAATTCGCGAATCGCGGGGAAAAAAGCCATAACTTTTATAACCTTTGCGGACAACAATGTGGATACCTGTCAACCAACAAAAGACATATTCAAAAAAACCTTTGATCTGCTGAAGCTCAAGTATGCGGGAGGTGTTGAGGTGCCAGGTTGCATAGATGGCGAAGAAATTAAAGAATCATATAAGAAAAAAATAAAAAAACTTGCCGATACCATTTTATGAATATAAGCGGACCTCTTTACTTCACGACAAAAAAGGTCGGTAAGGCTATCTGGGACTTCAAAATGCTAAAAGAGGGCGACAAGGTAATTGTCGCCGTCTCGGGTGGCAAAGACAGCCTCTGTCTTCTCAAAATCATGCAGGAAAGAACCAAGTTTGTTCCCATCCATTATGAAATGGTGGCCTGCTTTGTTGATATGGGATTTTCCTGGGTCAATAAGGATATTCTCATAGAACATTTTGAAAAAGAATCAATTCCTTATATCATCCTAAAAGCACCTGCCCAATGGAAGGGTGGGGATGATAATTTCGGTTGTTTCTGGTGTAGTTGGAACCGCCGAAAAGCGCTTTTTGATCTCGCCCGAGACATTAAAGCAAATAAAATTGCCTTCGCCCATCACATGGATGACATTATTGAAACGATGCTCCTCAATCTTTTTTTTCAAGGTGAAATAGGAACAATGCAGCCCTGCCAGGAGATGTTTGACGGTGAACTTGATATTATACGGCCACTGGCGTATGTTGAAGAGGGAGAACTTATTCATCTCTCAAAAATTCTCGAACTACCGGTTATCTCTTCAGAATGCCCACATCGTGATACGTCAAAAAGAAAACTCGTGAAAGGGATTATCAAGGAACTCAGGAGTTATAACAGAAACGTAAAGAAAAATATCTTCAGAAGTCTTAGGAGGGTTCGGGAAGAATATCTGCTGGATAGCAGGAAAAAGGAAGGGAAAGAAAAGCAGGGGGAAAATAATAGTGGGCAAAAAAGGAGACGAAAGAAAAGAGGGGAATGAGTAGAATTTTATTCTTTCAAAGGCTTTCCCTGCGCGTCTTTATCAATTGAACCGACAAGAATTAAGATACCCTCAATAAATCCCCAGATCGCGCCGAAACCGCAGGTGCAAATGGTAACAGCAATCTGAGCTATCCCCATTCCTATATAGCCCAGATAGAATCTATGTACACCGAATCCACCAACTAATATG
>CAZXVZ010000021.1:0-25207 GCA_964644085.1 uncultured Syntrophus sp.
TCAACGGATGGTTGCCGCCGAGGCCGCAGTAAGCGAGGCCCGGCACAGTCGGGAAGCAGCATCAGAGCAGAGGTCTCTTGCTGATATCACTTTCAGGAGATACAAAAACCTCTATGATGAAAAGGTTATCTCCCGACAGGAATTCGATCAGATAGAAATGCAGAAGAAAGTGTCAGACGCAGAATATGCCCGCATGAACCAGATGCTGGAACGTGCCAGGGCCAATTTTGAAGAGACCCGTGTGAATTATGGCTTTTCCCAGATAAAAACCCCTATCTCCGGTGTTGTTACGGAAAAAAAGATTGATGTCGGGACTATGGCAACTCCGGGCATGCACCTCTATACGGTCGAAGACGTGTCACAGTTTAAAATCGAGACCGTAATTGACGAAGGGCTTTCAGGGAAAGTCGTCCGGGATATGACAGTCCGTGTTATTTTCGATCGAAACGATGAACAGGTCGACGGTAGAGTCACCAAGGTTGTTCCATTTGTCGATCCCGGTTCACGAACTTTTCCTGTGGAGATCACTTTTCATAATATACGTTCCCTGAAAAGCGGATCCTATGCAAAAGTACTCATACCTCTGGGAAAAAAGGACACTCTTCTCGTGCCTGATAAATCGATTGTAAAGAGAGGCCAACTGACAGGTGTCTTTGTTGTTGACGGTCAGGGTATCATCGCCTACCGGCTTATTAAAGCAGGTAAGACATACGGCGGGCGGACCGAGGTGCTTTCAGGACTGACAGCGGGGGACAAGATAATCGTTTCAGGAATCGAAAAAGCTGTAGATGGGGGCGTGGTTGAAGGTAAATGAGGCTGATAGGCACATCAAAATCTTAAAGATTCAGGGCGTTTGACATACTAATGGAAAAACTCGGATTTGCCGGAAAGATCTCAAAAGCGTTCATATCGTCAAAACTGACACCTTTGATCATCATCGCTTCCATTTTCATGGGTGTTTTTGCGATCGTCGTTACCCCCAGAGAAGAAGAACCACAGATTGTCGTACCCATGGTTGACGTCTTTGTTTCTTACCCGGGGGCCTCAGCGGAAGAAGTCGATGAACAGGTTACTAAGCCAATGTCCAAACTTCTCTGGGAGATCAAAGGTGTCGAGTACATCTACACAATGTCAAAGCCGGGTATGTCTATCGCCATCGTCCGATTTTATGTCGGTGAGGACACGGAGAAAAGTATTGTCAATCTTCACAGCAAGCTCATGTCAAATTTCGACCGCATACCTCCTGGAGTTTCGGAGCCGCTCGTTAAACCGCGTTCTATTGATGATGTACCCATAACGGCCTTCACTCTCTGGAGTGAGCGTTACAATGGTTTTGAATTGAGAAAAATAGCCCTTGAGGTTTGTGACGAACTGAAAAAAGATCCTGATGTTGCTGAATTCCGAATCATAGGCGGCCAGCGAAGACAACTCAGGATCGCTTTGGAGCCCTTTAAACTCAAAACCTACAGGCTTTCTCCTTATCAGATCGTGGAATCTCTGAGGAAATCAAACGTTCTCCTGCCATCCGGTTCCTTTCCGTCCGGCAATGAGGAGTTTACCGTCGATACAGGGGGATTCCTGTCAAACATTCAAGACGTAGGCAGTGTTGTCACAGCAGTTTCAAATGGAAAACCTGTCTATTTAAGGGATGTAGCCCGCATTGTTGACGGCCCAGAGGAACCGCGGAGTTATGTGTTTATGGGCCTTGGTCCAGCCTCGAAGGACATTCGGCAAGACGGTTTTTTTGAAGCCGTCACAATTTCCATCGCAAAGAAAAAGGGCACCAACGCTACCCACATCGCAGAACGGGCGCTGAAAAAGATACAAACCATGACAGGATATGTAATCCCAACCGACGTCGAAATTACTACAACACGAAACTATGGAGAAACAGCAAAAGAGAAATCAGACGAACTCCTGAAACATATGTTCATCGCCGCGCTTTCTGTGACCCTTCTTGTTGCCCTTGCACTGGGCTGGAGAGAATCAGCCGTTGTGGCCGTTGCTGTTCCCGTAACGCTCGCCCTCACAATTCTCGTTACTTACCTCTACGGATATACCCTAAACCGAGTCACACTTTTCGCTCTTATATTCTCCATTGGTATCCTCGTCGACGATGCTATTGTTGTCGTTGAAAATATTCACCGTCATTTCAAATTAAAGGGCACGGGAACGGATGTTGCTGTGAAGGCCGTTGACGAAGTGGGCAATCCTACCATCCTCGCAACCTTTGCTGTCATAGCCGCGCTTCTTCCGATGGCTACCGTTTCCGGTCTCATGGGGCCCTACATGAGACCTATTCCTGTCGGAGCATCGGCCGCAATGATTATATCCCTGCTTATTGCTTTTATTGTGAGTCCCTGGCTCAGCATGATCGTCCTCAGAAAAGAAAAACATGGGCCCAACGGAGACACAAGAGAAGACCACGGCCTGCTGGCCCGTTTCAACAGGATTTACGAAAAGAACCTTCGTGGCATTCTGGATAAACCAAAGAAAAGGCGCCACTTTTTCATCCTCATGTGGGTCCTTCTGATTGCGGCTTTTCTCCTCATCCCTCTCAAACTGACCAGAGTAAAGATGCTTCCCTTCGACAACAAGAGCGAACTCCAGGTGGTCATTGATATGCCGGAAAGCTCCACGCTGGAGGACACAGCGTTGCTTACCCAACAGATCGCGCGCTACCTCGCCACAGTGCCCGAAGTGATGAATTTTCAGACTTACGTCGGAACGTCGGCCCCGTTCAATTTCAATGGCCTCGTACGTCATTACTTTCTGCGGTCAGGAAACAGCCAGGCTGACATCCAGGTCAATTTCGTCAGCAAGAGTAAAAGAAAAACCCAGAGTCACGATATTGCCAAACGAATACGACCTGAGATCAAACGTCTCGGTGACCTTTACAGCGCCCGCATCAAAATCGTGGAAATACCACCTGGCCCTCCGGTCATGAGCACCCTCGTCGCCGAGATTTACGGACCTGACGTGCAGAGACAGGTTGAAATAGCCGCACAAATTAAGGATATTTTTTCAAACACGAAAGGTGTTGTTGATGTGGACTGGCAAAGAGAGGACGATCAAAAAAAGATTTTTTTTGAAGTCGACAAAGAAAAGGCGGCCTATCATGGAATCAGTACTGAAGCAATATCTCAAACAACCCGTATGTTGCTTGGGGGAGGGACGGCAGGCCTACTTCATAGCACTCAGGACAGGGAACCGGTGGAACTCTATCTCAGGGCTGCTATCGCCGACAGATCGGGTGTATCACGTCTTTCCGAGATTTCCCTTTCGGCATCATCCGGCGCGGCTGTGCCGCTCTCAGAACTTGTTAGGGTAAAAGAGGGTATTGAAGACAAGACTATCCATCGAAAGAATCTTAAGAGGGTTGTCTATGTAATTGGAGATGTGGCAGGAACAGAGGAAAGCCCCGTATATCCTATTCTGAAAATGAGTAGCGCCATAAAGAAATTGAAATTGCCCGAAGGATATCAACTCAAACAATACTCCGCAATTCAGCCATGGCTGGAACAACAATATTCCATGAAGTGGGACGGTGAATGGCACATTACCTATGAAGTGTTCCGTGACCTTGGTATGGCCTTTGCGGTGGTTCTTATTCTCATTTACATCATGGTGCTGGCATGGTTCAGATCTTTCACCGTGCCTTTCGTGATCATGGCACCTATTCCGTTGTCTCTCATCGGTATTCTGCCCGGTCATGCCATTATGGGCGCGTTTTTCACTGCAACGTCAATGATTGGCTTTATTGCCGGGGCGGGTATCGTTGTGCGGAATTCAATCATTCTTGTCGATTTCATTGACCTCAAACTTGCCGAGGGCGTTCCTCTGAAAGAAGCCGTTGTTCAAGCAGGTATCATACGCTTCCGCCCTATGTTGCTCACAGCAGCCGCGGTTGTTGTCGGATCATCCGTTATTCTTTTTGACCCAATCTTCCAGGGCATGGCTGTCGCACTCATGTTCGGAGAAATTGCCGCTACGCTCTTGTCCCGCACCATGGTACCTATACTGTATTATCTGTTAAAACGGGAAAAATCTGAATAAAAGGAGCTCGTCATCGCTGCAGTTGTTCGGTGATTGCCAGTTAAGGTTTTTGAAACGCTTGTTCCGTAATCTTTCCCATCCTTCCCGATGCCGTCCCCATCCCGCCGTTGCTTTTGGGCTATTCTTCAAATATTTTCTCTTTATGTATCGCTATCGGCAAGGGCTGCAACCCAGGATTTGTTATTGAGGGTATATCACGTTTCCTCACAACCCAAATGTTTCATCAAAATGATTGGTATGTCAGGATTTCCGCGTGCATAATCCCTATATGTTCCCTATTCTTTCATTAGTCCGATCATTCTGCTTGTACTACGGTAAATACTGGACACTCAGAATGCCTGGTCACATGAACCGTTGTGGTTCCGATCACGGTGGTATCGAAAAATCGTCTATGCCGGGCACCCAAGACGATCATATCACATCCGTTGGCAGCTGCCATGGCAATGATATGATCAGAAGGATTTCCCCTCAACACTAACTGTCTAAGATTACACGAGTTGTGCTGTTCAGGGTTCATCCAGGAACAAAGTTGCCTCTTAAATTCCTCCTCTCCACCTTCTTCGCCGTGCTCCACTACGTGCAGCGCAAGCAGTTCGGCTCTGAAACATTCGGCAATCATTGCAGCGTGCCGAAGGGCCTTAAGTGCTATTTCCGAATAGTTGAGAGGACAAAGCACACGGGATATTAAGGGTCGGCTCATATCCGTCAAAACCCGGCCACCACGAACGGTCAGAACTGGACGGTTCGTCTCGTGGAGCACTCTTTCGGTCACAGACCCCAACATAAAACGGTTAAATCCGCTCATGCCGTGTGTACCCATAACAATAAGCCCCGCATTGGTCTGTTCAGCAGTAACCAGAATGGCATTAACAGGTGTGGTTTCCACAATCCTCGTATCTTTCTGTACAGCAGACGCTGATACGTGCTCATTGACCCAACGATTTAGATATTTGCCTGCTTTCTCTCTTGCCTTCTTTATGGATTTGGTCAATTCATTTATCTGACCGGAAGTGAAGTAGGGCGGCGGCTGAAAAGAATCAGCATACATCACAAGCAGTCGTGACTCAAAGCAACGAGCAAATTCGTCAGCGTAACGAAGAGCCTTGACCGCTGAATCACTGTAATCGGTTGGGCACAGGATCAACTCCGGATGAAACAGGTTTGACATCACTCGTCTCCTCGTCGATTCTTGCACTTATTTTGCTGCTCTCTCTTGAAAACCATCTGATCACTTACCTGGTTTTTTCATCAGATAACACATGTTCGTATTATAGAACATGGCCACGATAATGTCGATCGTAATTCTTGAGACCAATCTGATCGAGAGAATCTCACTTGTTCACAATTCGCTATAGACCATACTAAACCATCACCGGCGCTTTATTTGAGCAAAAGAAAACGTAAGAAAACCTTTCACACAGTCCCATGGATCACATAACATCAGATTGCTGTTTTCGTTCGACACTGGTCGAATCAAATATTATCACTTCGGTCACATAGTGCAGTAGTCGGGCAGTCAAACACCCAAAGGTGAAGTATAATTTCTAACAAATGAATGGTGGTGATACTTAATCTGCTTTTTTTACCTCTCCATCTGGAATTTACCCTCAGGAGGTTTCGTACGTTTTCCTGATCTCAGGCTTATGGAATTGGTTGGGCATACACCAATGCAGGTCCCACAGGCAAAACAGTCGGGTATGGTGCGATTGCGCTTGAGAATAGCCTCCATAACTGAGGATGGGCAGGCTTTGGCGCAGGCTTCGCAGGCAATACAGGTATCATAGTTCACCTGAATTTTAAATCTGCTAATCTTTTCTACAATCCAGCTAATGAGCCCGAAGGGGCAAAATAGATGACACCATGGACGGTAGATAAAGAGACTGGCAATGAGAAGCATTCCGATAAATATCCAGCCATACACGGCAACCACAGAGGGTCTGAAGATCTGAAACGGATCGACGGCGCCGATAATATCAAAACCCCATACAAAGGCGACGACAGCAAGTGCTATAAATGTGGCAATACGAATAGTATTCGTTAGAATAAAAGGGAGCTTCTTCTGAAAAAAGAGGCCGGTTTTATCATGTTCTCCACGGTTCAGCCGGAAAACAACATCCTGAAGCGTTCCAAACTGACAGCCCCAGGCGCAAATGAACTTATTTGCAAGAAACGCCATGATTAAAAAAACAGTAAGAGCAATAATCCGGGGTGGAAAAATTATCCTCTTCGCACCAAGCAGCACAACCGAATCTTTTACCGTCCCCATGGAACTCGGATCAGACCCGAGAATAACGCCGAAAACCAAAATAGCAATAAAATAGAACAGTTTTCGCAATGCTGGCGTTATTTTTTCTTTACGCATGAGCACAAAAATGATTATTAAAAAACCGATCCATAACCCGAATTTAATGGGTATCAGGACCCAGTTTTTTGATTCAAACTCTTCGTGCAACGCCCCCGTTTTTGTCACTTTTGCAAGTATCTCTTCACTTGACATGCCAGATTGTTTTATAGTCTTTTGGATGTCTTCTTTACCGGCAAGACCAAAAACTTCTTTCAAAAGTTCTTCTGAAAGACCATTTACTTTCCAGAATTCCTCAATAGTCATATCTTCTGATATGGACAGCGGGACCTGTTCTTTTTTTGTCTCTTCCTTCTTTCCGCGCATAAGTTGGCTAGAAAACGATGAAAGGAATACAACTGCAACAACAATTAATAGAAAAAATGTGACTGTTTTCAGTTTATTCTGTTTTCCCAACATATCACACCTCCAGTATCATATTTACATGATTCTGTAAAACAACTATTAGAAAACCAGGAATCCTCCCCGCGAATAATCATTGTTGCCGGCTGACTCCGATACCGTAAATGATACTTCTATTCACAATGTCAGTATACACAAAATTATATTTTCAAACTGTTGATATAGTTGTATCACAATCTTACCATAAAGAAAATGTGTCTGTGCGTCGTTTGAAGAAAAACATCCATAAACCCATTTCTCATCAAACGGGATGTAACCTTTTCCTCCTTTGTGCGTTATACTTATCGTGAATGAACGACGAGGGAAAATTCTATGAAAATTATCGGCAGAGATTATTTTCCTATCTTATGAGAATGACGGGAGATTATCATCTATCAAGTGATATCATGCAGGAAACTTTTTTTCGTTACTTTGATCATTACAGAGAGCAGGAAAATCCTTCGCTTCTTTATACCATAGCGCGCCATGCACTGTACGATCACATTCGGCAGCAGAAGCACAGCGTATTGTCTGAAGAAACCGATAGCGCGGGTCATATCGATCAGGATAAGGTCCTTCTGGTCCGGGAAGAATACCGACAGGTCCTGTCGGCAATGCAGAGGCTGGATGATGACGAGAGGAGTGTTCTCTCTCTTGCCGTTAGTGGTGATTTTTCATATCGGGAAATAGGTGAAATTTCTGGCTTGAGTGAAACAAATGTTAAAGTGAAGATCCATCGTGCCAGACAAAAGTTGAGAAAAATGTTGGAGGAAGATATCCATGGGTGATCCTATTATCAGCCTTTTTATTGACAACGAGTTAAACCTCGATGAAAAGATCGAATTTGTAGAAAGAATCTCTTCATCTCCGCCCTATAAAAATGAGGCAGTTAGATTTCTTATCCAGGAAAAACTGCTCCGGTCTGACGTGGTGGAACATACGTCGATACCTGCCATAAAAACAAAACAAAAACGGCCTTACTTCTTTTTTCGACCACTAACCTTGATTCCTTCTGCTGCGGCTCTTGCCGCTACTATACTTATACTTCTCTCCGTGTATGCCAGATCTCCCGATCCCATGGTCCCTTACCGGTTTGTTATCTACCGACCCGATGTAACACAGGTAGAAATCACCGGCAGTTTCACCGGGTGGAAAAGGATCCCCATGGCACAAATGGGAGCCAGCGGTTACTGGGAAATTACGCTGAAGATTCCACAGAAAGAACACCGATTCACTTACATCGCGGAAGGAAACCAAAGATTTGCGGACCCGACAATACCAGCCCGGGAAAAAGATGATTTCGGCACCGAAAACTCGGTTCTGAGCATAAACGGCACAAAAGCATGAAACGATCTGCAACAGCCTTGATTATCCTTACCTTTTTATTGACTGCATGCGCTTCCACCCATGAATATACGGTCAGAGACAGCAAACTCTACATCCTCCTCAAGAAACCTGAAGCAAAAACTGTTGAGTTTGCCTCGTCACTGGATGGGTTCAGGTTACGAAAGGCCCAAAAACTAGACAACTCTTCCTGGCAAATTATTACGACTGCAGGGATTGAATTCAGCTATTTCTACATAATCGACGGTTTCCCGTATCTACCCGAATGTAAATTCAAAGAAGGAGACGATTTTGGTATGGAAAATTGCTTTTATGTCCCAGGGATGTAACCTTTTGCCTTTCTGTGCGTTTCATAAATAATAAATAACTGGAGGTACTTTATGAAGAAAATAACTGTAATCTTATTATTCATAGTTTTGTCTTTTGTTTCTTCTGTCTACGGTGATGAAATTGATGACCAATTGCCTAATCAGGCCACGGCACAGGTGAGGACAAGCACCAGGCAAATGATACGTGCGGGGATTGACAAGGAGGAGACAATCAGGATGACCCGTTTGATGGTGCAAAATCAATTTAGAGAACAAGAAGTCCTGAGGGCACACGAAATGATCATGAATGCAAACGGGAAAGGGCTACCTGTCGGACCTATCATGAGCAAGGCATTTGAGGGAATGACCAAGCAGGTACAGGCAAGGAACATTATTCAGGCTATGGAAACCGTTCAAAACCGCTACATTTTGGCACAAAATTACGCAAACAGAATCACTGAAGAAAAAACTTCAAGAGAACAAATTCGAAATGCCCTCGCACAAGGTCTGGCAGCGGGTCTGAAGGAGCGGGATGCACAGGCAATATCAGAGGCACTGCAGCAAAGAACCCGAATTGAAACAAGGACAAGGACAAACATGGGGCCTCTCGGGGCGGCAACTTTTATGGCCGCAAGAGATATGGTGAGATTGGCGGTTTCATCTGAATCTACCAGAGAAGTCATATCCCAGGCTATTCGGCATCGCTATAATGAGAGGGAAATGCAAATGCTCGGCAAGTCATTTGCAGACCAATCGAGGCAAGTCTCGCCTAATATCCTTGCCGCGAATTATGTGAACGCAATTAAAAGCGGTATAAGTGCCGAAAGTCTTGGAAACTACGGCATCGAGGGAGGATCAGCAGGCCAAGGTGGATTCGGCCATGGAAGCGGCAACTCCGGTGGTGCCGGCTCTGGCGGTGCCGGTGGCGGAGGTGACGGTGGTCACAGATAAATCCATTTTATTATCGTAGAATGCATACGTTGTCATGTTTTATTATATTGAACAGGAGGAAGACAGGCATGAAAAAGATGTTGATAACAGTGATTGTATTGGGGCTTATACTGGTTGGAATATCAACCGTCATGGCAGGTGGTGATAAGAATCGAGGTGAAATCGGTGTAGGAGATACTTACGAGAACGGGTGTGTAGACCAGCCATGTTTTGAAGACGCGCCGAAGCCGGGGACTTCAACTATACTGATTGAACAATCTACCAGCCAGGTTACCCTTCTTGACCAGGATGAAATTGACCACTTAACCTTCATCCGCGAGGAAGAAAAACTGGCACGCGATGTATATCGTGTTCTCTATGAGAAATGGGGCAATCCTGTGTTCGCAAACATCATTGACAGCGAGCAAGCCCATATGGACGCGATGGCAAACCTCCTCGATTTCTACGGTATTGAAGATCCTGTCACTGAAGATACCACCGGCGTATTTAAGGACGATTATATCCGTGGTCTTTTCTCGGAGCTTACCGGGCGAGGCTTGACGTCTGAGACCGAGGCGCTCCTTGTTGGCGGATTCATAGAAGAATACGATATTCTCGACATCTGGAAGGCTCACGAAGAAACCGACGAGGAACTTATCAAAGAGGTCTACCAAAACCTCTACGAAGGATCATACAACCATCTGCGCGCTTTCGTGTACAACTATGAGACACTCACTGGCGATATATATGAGCCGCAACTGTTGTCAACAGAACAGTATGATTTTGTCATGGCCTTTGACACTCAGGCAAAGCAGGCTCAAAACCCGAAACAGCAAAAAGGGCGGTAAACACTTCTCGTATTGCCCTCTCACCGATAGTCATCAAAAAAAGGGAAAAGATGAAACAACAGCTTCATCTTTTCCCTCCGCGCTTTCTGAACACATTTCTGACCATTATTTAAACTCAGATTTTTCATTAGATCTGCTCCATGTGGAGCCTTCCTCCGCAAACACGCTCTTTTCGCTCCTGCGGCTCCAGTCGCTCCCACTCGGCTTCGGAACTTTTGCTTGCACAAAAGACCAGGCTTCCTCGCCTCGTGAGGGTTAGCTTGAGGAAACCCGACATTCCGCTCATGACAAATCCGGGTTAAAAATAGTAGCGCCCTCTAAATTCCAACCTGTAATCATTCTGTTTTTCTCCGAATTCACTTCTTCGAGTGCCGGAGATGAACCCTGTCTTCAACCGCAATTCCAGGTTCGTTATCCCTGTGTAGGCAATCTCGGGCGTTATTGAGAAACTTCTGTCATCCATATTGGCAATCAATGTTACAGCCGGAGTGAGGTATAAGACATCAAAGGGATCTTTCTGGCTGACACGGAGATAGAGATAGTTTTTTCCCGGATTGGACCTGCCATAATTGCCCCTCAGGAGTGTACGCGCTTTGTTCAATTGGGTAACATTCCCGGTAAAGGAATAGCGGTCATAGGCTCTGTCGGCAAATAAAAAGAAATCCTGTAACTCGCCCGCGCTGAATCCTGCACTGTTATGGTAGTATTCGAGGATAAATGTTGTATCGTGTTCCGTAAGATACCGCAGACCGATAAGGTAATTATTCGCGGTGTATTTTGTGTCTTTTACGTTTCCCAGGCTGTCTGTGTATCTTTTCTCATACCCGTTAATGAGCGAGAACTCTCCATGTACTTCAAGATTTGAAGTAATGTTACGCGAGAAATCAAATCCATACCGCGTTGTCTTGCTCCCGCCTGTGAGAAACATGATATCGATGTCAGTATCATACAGGAGAAAATAGAACTTCGAGGCAAGATTCCAATGATCGATCTCTCCAAAGTCGTCATTAAATCCTGAATAGACAGGAACAATAGCAGGTGTAAAGGAAAACGTCTTGAGCGGACCGGTGAGGCTTTTCGTATAATCTGCGGTGGCAACAATAAACCCTTCCCGGGAGAGTTCAGGTTCATTGGGATCCTTCGGCCTGTCGAGAAAAGCTGAGGGATTCCATGCGTAACCTTTACCCCAGTTTAACGTCTTTTTACCGAATTCAATCGTCAAAGACGATGATGGTTTAATTGATGCATATCCTTCCAGAATACTCAACTTTGCGGTTTCTTCCTGGATAGAGTTGAGATAGCTTGCGTATGTTCTGGCATACAATTTATAAATATCTTTTTCGAGACTTCCCTCCAACTGGAGGCCAACCTGATACTGATCGGCTGTTGCCTTTTTCTTCCGGTCGTAGAAATTGAGCTTATAAAGCACCGAGTTTCTGTCCAATTCCATAAAAGAGGGAATGAACTCAAGGTAACCCCCGTAGCGAAAGGGTTTTTTTTCAATCTCCGAGATATCGAACGTGTATTCTTCCGCCGGTACCATGCCGGGCATTGCAGAGAGAGCGAGAAAAATACATATCGACATGATACGGTAAAACACTTTCATGCGCGCGCCCCGCATATTTTTGGCCAGACATATCATAATTTACTTCTACCGCAAAGAATCAATCTTCGGCATGAAGGTAAGCGTAAAAACCTCATCTTTGAAATCTCTCTTTTTGATCTTGGCGAATATCATCACCGATTTGTACCCTTTGTAAAGGGGGCTATCGGTCTCAAGAGTGGCGGGCCTTACTATGCCGCCGCCGAAATCTTTGATATCTTTGTAGTGAAGTGTCTTGACAAGCATGCCGGCTTCAGTAAGACATTCAATTTTTACGGGTATAGATTTGGCTTTATCAACCCACATCTTGATTCTGTCGTATGCTACTGTCTTATTTTTTGCTTTCAGATGGAGCAGATATTCCTTCGCCTGCTCCTCCACTTTTTCGACATTATATTCGACGGAATAATCAAGGCTCAATATGTCGGAATTGTTGAAGACACCACCCACTACAGACTGAAGACTGGTAATCCGAACCGGTTTTCCCACATTAGGAATCAGAAGCCACATATTCTCGTCGAGACGCAGTGTGGTCCTGCCCTTTTCGCTGGCCGGCTCGAGGAAGAGGCCGGCCACCTTATCTCTTCCTTTCTTTACCGTATAGTACATAAATTCTTTCTTTTTTCCATCGGGTTCAATATTGATAATTTTCCTATAAGATTCGTAACTCTCGGGATTGAGATTCCTGTCTACCTGTTCAAGAAGTTTAGCGCCATCCACTGCGAAAACAGGGGTTGTCAGGGTTATTCCTATCAATATTACCATGAGCGTTTTCATTCTGTACCTTCCTCCTTTCCGGTTAATCTGCTGGCGGGAAACCTGACATTTGGTCCAGATTCCCGTATTGTGTTCATTACACATGCCGTAAAGCTTTAATAGGCTCCATTCTTGAAGCTTTAAACGCGGGCTGCAAACTCCCCAGTACCGCCACAATAATAACGATGACGGAAACAGAGATAATGTCATAAAGGCTGACAGTTGGCGCGAGAGTGACGACCTGCCTGCCAAAATTAAAGCTGACCTTGATGAGATTCATTATAAAGATTATACCGAGGCCTACCACGTTGCCGATAATGGCCCCGAGGATGCCCAGGGCAAAACCTTCTATGACAAACATTGAGAGGATTTTCCCCGGCAGAGTCCCGATAGCGCCGATCGTTCCAATCTCCCTTATTCGTTCATATACCGCCATAATCATGACGTTCATGACGCTTACAAGGACTATGGCAATAAGCATGAGCTTTATGGAATAAGTCATGATATCAATCATTCGGGCGATATTATAGAATGGCGAAAGTTCTTCCCAGGTGTGTATTTCAAACATGGACTTGCCCTGCCTGTTCATTTCCTGTCCCAGCGTGGACTGAAGTTTCTCATATACCGTCTTCATCGTACCGAAATCCTTGAGCCTGACGGCTATCTCGCTAATGCTCTGTTCTTCCATGCGAAGTATCTCCATGGCATCGTCAATGTGGACATAGCCGTCTCTTCCGCCGGGCCCGGTTGCGCTGTCAAGTATCCCGCTTACCTTCAACTGTTTGCCGTTCACCGAGCCGTCCTTATTCGTGGCGATAATGACCACCGCGTCACCTACCTTTACCTTCAGGCCCCTTGCTATAAGTTCAGGAATGAGAATTTCACCCTGTCTAATCGTTTTTTCCCCATCGCTTACTCGTCTCATTAAGAGGGGAACTGCTGCCATTTCTTTTTCAGGATAAACACCGTTGAGGCGCACATTGGTTGTCTCTACGAAATTACTGAACATGCCGCCGAATTTTATTCGTGGCGAGATCGTTTCAACCTCAGGCATTGACTTGAGGACTTCTTCCACTCTGGAAACGGCCTGTGGCGATAGATTCATGTTAAGGGGCAGGCTTTCGACAGATGCGATGTAACCTTTCTGATGGATCTGAAGATGACCAATCATGGAATCGGTGATTTCTCCAATCATTACATTCTTGAAAGAACCGGATACGGCAACAAAGACAAGGACAAAAATAATCCCAATGGCAACCAGAGAAGCCGTAAGGATAGTTCGCCGTCTGTATCGCGCGAGGTTTCTGATCGCTATCTTAAAGATATTAGCCATTGTGAGCACCTCCTTTAATCTCCTGTCCGGTTATGCGGCCATCCTCGAGGGTATAGAGTATTTCTGCCTCTCCCACTATCTTCTGGTCATGGGTGGAGAAGATGAAAGTTGTTTTACGCTCATCACGCATGGCTTTCATTAAACCTATGACCATGTAAGCCGTCTTATGGTCGAGATTCGCCGTTGGCTCATCGGCGAGAACGAGCTTGGGATTCGTCACAAGAGCACGGGCCACAGCCACTCTTTGCTTCTGGCCGCCCGATATCTGATCTGGGTACTTCTTTGACTGTTCCAGCATTCCCACACCCTCAAGAAGTTTCATAACTCTCTTCTTTCGCTCCGCGGCCTGGACTGTCTGTACCATGAGGAGGGGATATTCAATATTTTCATAGACTGTGAGGACGGGAATAAGATTAAAATCCTGGAAGATAAATCCAATATTTTCACCCCTGAATGCGGCACTTTCTTTACGATCAAGTGACATTACATCAACATCGGCAACCGTGAGAGATCCTTCGGTGGGCTTGTCGAGACACCCGATAAGATTCAGCAGTGTTGTCTTGCCGCTCCCGGAAGGCCCTATAAAAGAAATAAAGGCCCCTGTATCAATGGAAAAATTGACACCGCTCAACGCCGCTACGCTTACCTCCCCCGTGTGATAATCTTTCCCCAGATTCTCCGCTTTGATCAACGGCATGTACACCTCCTTCAAAGTTAATAAGACAAGCTTATAAGCATATTATACAGTCTTTACCGAATTGGCAATGTAAATCTAAAGTATTACCTAACGCCGGTAAAAAGAAACACTTCCACAGCAACGTATGATTGAGAGCAAAAAGTGTGCCGTAGGTATAAGTCTTTGAAATATCACATTAAAAAGGAAGTTCCTCGGCGACATGACCGCCTCCGGCGTGCAAGAGATGCCTGATCATGTGCAATTTTTGCGCGCAAAATCAGTTCATACCGATTATTCTCAGAAACAATTGCACATACGTTTCAGCGCTTTCAGGAAAGGCAACTCTTTGATATTATATCTTTTTGAATTGTAATCGCAAGTTGCTCGCTCTTACTGGCATTGTTGTTGCAAACAGCATTTCTGAAACGATGGTTAAACAAAAAACCATCCCACAAAACAGAAAAAGGAGAACGTCATGGAAAAGATAGAAAAAACAAAGATCGCAAAAATAAGTCTGACGATGTGTATGGGGATTCTCATAGCAGTTCTGTTCGCTCCCGCAGTTCATGCCGCAACGTTAAGCAGCGTTGAAAAAGAACATCTGCTCTACATGCTCGAAGAAGAGAAGCTCGCACGGGATGTTTATCAGGCGCTGAACGCGAAATGGAATCACCGGACCTTCACAAATATATCTAAGAGCGAACAGCAACACATGGACGAATTGAAAGCGCTGTTACCCAAATATGGCCTCGCTGACCCGACAGCAGGGAAAAAGCCGGGTGATTTCACAGATCAAAAACTTCAAAAACTATATTCTGACCTGGTGAAAAAAGGTTCAGCGTCCTTAAGTGATGCCCTTGCCGTTGGGGCGGAAATTGAAAAACTTGATATCGCCGACCTGGAAAAAGCGATATCGGACACAACGCAAAATGATATTAACCTTGTCTATAAAAACCTCTTAAGAGGTTCAAAAAACCATCTTGAAGCATTTACACGTCAACCCGGTGGAAACGGACGCGGCGCGGCAGCCCGCGGACGCTCAAACAACCGGTAGCACACCCCTTCTTCCCTCCTTTGCCCGCCCGATGGGTCGTTCCATCGGGCGAGTTCTCTTTTCTGTCCTTGCAACTGTGACGCAATTGATGCAAAGGTTCAGGAAAGATGCTATAACTTCTGATAAATGGATTCTATGATAAAAAAGTTCCTACGTCTTGGCCAATCAAAAGGTATCCTGCTCCTCCTGTTTTTTTTTCTGCTCTTTACAACAGCGGCGATTATCATAACCACCTGGCAAAACCTTCGTTCGGTCAGAACAGTAGCTGACCAGTCTATCCAAAATCTGGCCGCAGCTCTTTCACTCTCCGCTGAAAACGCGCTGAGGGCACAGAAAGTGAGGCAATATGAAGAAATCCAGAGAATATTTTCCGACAGGATAGTTGCCTATGCATTTATCGCCGACAGGAACGGTCACATTCTCTATCATACGAACCCATCCCTTGTCGGCTCAACCATCGAAGACAGAGAACATGTCGATACCGTCTTTCTCTCTCAAAAACCTGCGGGGCGCGGAATAACACTCCGGACGGGAGTATCGGCATACCAGTTCCTCTATATGTTGCGGCTTGGACAAAATCAAAACGAAATCCTCGGCCTAGTGCTGAACAGGTCGGCGTCCGATAAAGTGGTCGCGGAAGCCGGACAAATCTGGTGGGTCGTTACCGCTATCCTCGCCGGGTTTTGGATCATCGGATTCATTCTCGCGGGAACGCTGATTCGTTATACGCGCCTCCAAACAGAACTTGAAGAACGTAAACGTATGGCTCTCATAGGGCAGATGACTGCTGTTCTCACACATGAAATCCGCAATGCCATCGGCAGTATAAAGGGCTTCACACAGTGGATCGATGAAAAGACAACCGCTGAAGATCAGAGAAAAACAGGACTCTCAATGATTCTTAAGGGGACAGACAGAGTCGAAGGCCTGGTCAATAATCTCCTCCTCTACTCAAAAGAAGAAAACTACGAATTTACCGAATTTGATCTTCCCGGCCTGGTAAAAGAAATCGTCGATTCAAGGCGGACAGGCTGGCATGGAAACGTAACAATTTCAGGAGAACCAACAATGCCAATTTTAGCTGACCGTGAAAAATTGGAAAGAGTAATCCAGAACGGCATTAGAAACGCCGTAGAAGCTATGGGTCAAACCGGGGATCTCACAGTTTCCCTGACAAACAAACGACAAACAACAACGATATCCATTGAAGATACAGGGCCCGGCGTTCCGGAAGAAACTCTGGGACGTATCTTTACTCCTTTTTTTACTACAAAAACCGTCGGTACGGGTCTGGGGCTTGCCTATTCACGAAAAGTTATAGAAGGAATGGGAGGACAGATCGATTTACAGAACAGGATTGATGGACATGGGGCTGTTTTGACAATCAATCTTCCAAACAGGAGAAAAAACGCATGAGTAAGTCGATACTTGTCGTTGATGACGACGAACTGATGAGAACATTCATAGGCACGGTACTGCATGAAGACGGGTATGAGGTGGATACGGCAGAGGATGGAAAAACCGGGCTCAATAAATTCAAAAACAGGGATTTTGATCTGGTCATTACCGATCTTAAAATGCCTGATATGAGCGGTGTTGATCTGATGCAGTTGGGACGCGAAATCAAGCCTAATGTACCCTGGATAGTTATTACCGCCTATGGTTCAATTAACAATGCCGTGGAGGCAATGAGGGCGGGTGCCGTTGATTATCTGACAAAACCCTTTAAAAGCCCGGAAGAACTCCGTCACGTCATCCGCCGTGTTTTCAAAGAAACGGAGGCTGAAGAAAAAATCGCCTTTCTTTCCGAAGAACTCGGAAAACAATTTCCCCCTCTTGAAATGATCTTTCTCGGTGACAGTATGCAGAAGGTCCACGAAATGGTAAGGAGCGTCGCCCCCACACCTGCTACGGTACTTATCAGCGGTCCGAGCGGCACCGGTAAAGAACTTGTTGCGCGGGTCATTCACCAACTGAGCCCAAGACGCGAAAAGCCGCTCGTGGCAATCCACTGCGCAGCCCTCGTCGACACGCTTCTCGAAAGTGAACTTTTCGGCCATGAGAAAGGTGCCTTTACAGGAGCTGTGTCAACACGCAAAGGACGTTTCGAGGTGGCCGACGGGGGCACTGTCTTTCTCGACGAAGTAGGCGAAATCTCTCCCGCCATGCAGGTTAAGCTATTGAGGGTCCTGCAGGAAAGAGTCTACGAGAGGGTCGGTGGAACAACTCCAAAATCCGTTGACATCAGGATCATTTCCGCAACAAACAAAGACCTCAAAGCGGAAGTGGATGCAGGGCGCTTCCGGGAAGATCTCTTCTATCGTCTCAATGTCTTTCCTATCAGTCTGCCTCCACTCATAGATCGGCAGGAAGCAATTATCCCACTGGCAGAGTTTTTTGTAAGCAAATTCGCCCAATCTCTCGGAAAGAAAACACCATCATTCACGGTTGAGGCAAAAAGACTTCTCAACATCTATAAGTGGCCGGGAAATATTCGTGAACTTCAAAACGTTGTTGAACGGGCCGTCATTCTTTCTCAGGCTACCATCGGCCCTGAAAACCTTAATCTTGAAACAATAGTGAAAAAAGAAACCACAGGGGGTTTACTTCAGGAAAACGAACGGGAGATGATCATGAAAACCTTGAATGAGGTTGGCGGCAACCGAAAGAAGGCTGCGGAACTGCTCGGTATCTCTCTTCGGACGCTTCAGTACCGGATCAAAGAATATGGGTTATGAGAATATATGCAAAATTTGCGTTTCTTCGTGCACCGGTTGCATAGATTTGAACGAAGTATTTATTGCCCACGAAAGGATATTTGTATTACGCTTGTTATTTCAAGATGTTATCATGTGTATATTCAACGGCACAAGCCTTGCAGTTTAGGAATTCAGTATGAACCTAAACTTTAAGGAGGCTACAAAATGAAAACAACGAAACTTGGTAAATGGGCAATGGTCGGCTTGATCGCTGCGGCAATGGCAGCACCCCTGACTTCTCTCGCGGCAACTCAGGCAAATACACAGACGAGACAGGTAAGGCCCGATTGTCCCAACGGCGGCGTACAGCTCCGCGACGGTTCCGGAAGAACCCGGGAAGGCAGCCTGCATCAGAACAGAGGTAACGGATTGAAAGATGGTACGGGCAGAACATTAAATAAAGGCAGAGGCCTTAAAGATGGAACAGGCAGGGGAGCTAAAGGTGGTGGCGGACCAAGAGATGGATCAGGCAGGGCTATCAACAGTGGTACTGTTCAGAATTAAAACAAGTTCTTTCTCAGGCAGGGCGCTTGCGAGCGCCCTCCTCTGCCTCTTTTTGTTCCTTGCCCTGGTCAGCCAAGCAGCAGCAGCGGAACAACAGGAAAGAGATTTCAAGCAAAGCGGCATTCGTTTTCCCGGCGGTTTTGATCTTAATACGGTAGGAGACCTGCGCGGTAAGATTGTCAGCCTTAGCCGTCCGACAGGCAGCGGGCCCGTCATACTCACTATTGAGACCGTCTGGGAAAGGTACATGGTACTAACCTGCCCTCCCTGGTACTGGGATGAACAGAAAATAAAATTTCTTACCGGAGAAGAAGTGCGGGTAACCGGATCAAAATCTCTCGGCAAGGATTCTAACCTTTACATCGTCGCGCAGGAAATATATTTTGTTGCACATGGTAAAATAATCGCCTTAAGGGATAAGGCCGGCACTCCGCTATGGGGTTTGCATCGTAACAAAACCAATTCGAAAAACGGGAACAGGGGACGTATTGGAGGGCAACGATAATAACCAGCGTTATCATCGCGTATTTTTATCGATAGGGTAATAATTCGTTCTATCTTTATATTAAGACGGATTAAAAATTGGTTATGTAAATCCATCATAAGAGGAGGGGCAATCAATGAAGAAAATCAGTACCACGCAGATCCTCAGATATGTTGTACTCACCGCTTTTCTTGTAATTGTAACAGTTGTTGCTTATAGACACCAATTGTTCGGCAGTGGTCCGGGAGGGGCAGCATCTATTCATGCCATATGTCCCTTTGGGGGTCTTGAAACGCTGTATCAGTATATCGCCGGTGGAACGTATTTAAAAAGAACATTTGTTTCAAATTTCATTCTCCTTGCCGGCACCATTGTGCTCGTAATACTTTTCGGCAGGTTTTTTTGTGGGTGGATATGCATGTTCGGTTGGATTCAAGAACTCCCGGCCCGGTTAGGACAGTGGCTCTTCAAGAAAAGATTTATTGTTCCTTCAACTATCGACAAGCCGTTGAGATACGTGAAATATGTGATACTCATCGCAAGCATATATTTCACCTGGAAACTGGCAGACCTTGTAATCAGCCCCTACGATCCTTTCGCGGCATACGCTCATATACCGGCGGGCCTCGGAGACATGTTTGATGAATATTTTATAGGCTCTATTATTCTTTTCGTCACAATAATTTCTTCTTTTTTTTATGACAGGGTTTTTTGCAAATACCTTTGTCCGCTGGGAGCGTTTCTTGGGATCATATATAAAGTCACCAACTACAAGATTAAGAGGGATGAGGAAACATGCATTCACTGCAACAAGTGTACGAAGGCCTGCCCGGTAAACATAGACGTCGCTAAACTCGAATCCGTTACAAGCGCCGAATGCATAAACTGTCTGGAGTGTGTAACAGTGTGCCCGACAAAAAAAGAAACGCTCAAGCCTTACGCTTGGGGAAAATATCTAAAGCCATTAACCGTCGGTATAGTTGGCGTGGTCATATATGTCGGCATTATAGCGGGTACTAATTTCGCCGGCATTTGGAAAACCACCGAAGGTAGTTTAGTAGAAATGGTTACCAAAGAAGGCAAGCTTGACCCTTACAGCATAAGAGGTTCCATGACTATGGAACAAATTGCGACAACTTTTAATATAGATATTAATATACTCTATAAGGAACTTGGGATAAGTCTTGAAAAAATCCCCGGATCAACAAAAATGAAAGAAGTGAAGGATATCGAGAAAAGACTGGAAGAGAACAGCGTGCGAGATGCTGTTGCGAAGATTAAGGGACTTTCTCAACCACGATCACCGGAAACAAAGGAAACATCTCCTGTCACAAAAGAAAAGGGCCCTGATGTGAGAACCCTCCCTGGAACTTCCGGCGCCACTCCCGAGGCCTCCCCCGATCAAAAGGAAACTATCTACACCGAGGAAACGGTAAGCGGCCTCTTTGAAGGTAAGGGTATTGGGGGAAAAACCCTCGCTCAGGTTGTTAAAGAAAATAATATTGATATGGAATTCATTAAAAAGAGATTGGCGGCAAAGAATTTTACCGCAAAAGAAGAGGAAACGATCAAAGAGATTGCCGGTAGATACAATACAACTCCGATAGAATTTATGAAGCAGCTTCTCGTGGGGGGATCGTCGGGGAAATAAACATATATGGGGATTTACGTAGTGTTCAATCGCTAACGTATCAAGGCTAACTGGGCGCTGTTTATTTCAACACAACCGGTTCCCGGTTCTTGCTGCTTTGTTGCCATTGATTGAGAAACTAAAAATCCCGATACCGCATTATCCTGCTGTCATTTCTCAAATGACATGTATCATTGAGAAAGGATAATAGCATTGAATCGCCTGACTTCTCAATCAGGGACACAGAGGCTGGATCAAAACGTAAATCCCAAAAATGTTTGTTCGAAATGCCAATGGCACAAAGAGCAATAACCTTACACAAAACACGATGTGTTACCACAGCCAGAGAACCCTGTTTGTCAGGGGGTATCTTCCGGAAAGCTGTTTTTACCCTGCGCCGGACGTCCCTGAGGCTCTCGCCGTTACGAGCGTGGAATTTCTGGGGTGATTTCCGCCAAATCTCAAGCTCTTCTTGATATAATTTCTCAACCTCTTGCAGTGCGAGCCCCTCCCACGCACCAAAATTCATATCGGTGAGTTCGTTGACAACTACAACAGGCACCCCTGACGCATCGCTAATTCCCCGGGCTGTTTCCAGCGCTCTTACGAGAGGGCTTGATAAGATCAGTGTTATGCCCTTGTCAGAAAAATATCGTCCTGTTAATTGTGCCTGTTTTTTTCCTGTTTCATTGAGAGGAACGTCTTTTCTTCCCCTGAAGACTTCTTCTTTGTTCCAGAGAGTTTCCCCATGCCTTATAAAGTAAATTTTCATAGGACACCACCTTGCAATAAGAGAATATAAAATTTTAATGCATAATTAGTGCAAGAGCGAGGATTTTTTGTTATAGTTTGTGACAATTTGCTTTTTATTTTAGAGGAGACTTTTTTTAATGCCAGGTAACATTGACTTTCACATAATAGAGCAAAAAAGCACCTTTAGACACCCCACAAAAGAATTTAACCCCATTGTGGAAACCTTTCAGGTGAGAACAGACCCTCTTACCGGTCGGACCGGACATTTTTCCCACTTTGGAGCAATCAAACCTCAAAAATTGAATCTTGAAACTTATGCGACACCGGAAATAAAAGGCTTCTGTCCTTTCTGCCCAGAAAACCGTGATAAAACAACACCGAAATTCACGGAGGATGTTGCGCCCGAAGGCAGGCTTACAAGGAATGAAGCCTGTCTCATCCCTAATCTCTTTCCTTATGATATTCACAGCGGAGTTCTTATCATGACTGACCCCCATGTCGTACCAGTAGGGGATTTTAGCGGGGAAAGACTCAATGATGCTTTCTCACTGGGAACAGAGTTCCTTCAAAGAATCAGATCGATTGACTCATCGATTCCTTATCATCTCATGACCTGGAACTACATGCCGCCCTCTGGCGGCGGGCTCGTCCATCCTCACCAGCAGTACCTTGCAACTACTAACCCCGGGAACCAATATCTCGATGAGTTGAGGGCATCAGAAATCTTCAGCCGTCGCCATTCAACAAATTTTTGGTCTGAATTTATCGCGGAAGAGAAAAAAAAGGAGAACGATACATTGGAGTCATCGGCAGTTCTCATTGGATTTCATCCTTTGTGTCTTTGGGTCTTCTTGGTGATGTTATGTGTGTCTTCCCGGACGTGTTTTCGATTCGTGATTTTTCAGAAGATCACGTACACGACCTTGTTCTCGGGCTTTTGAATGTTTTTAAATACTTTTCTTCGACCGGTATTTACAGCTTCAACGCGTCGCTTTTCTTCGGGCCGGAAGGCCAAAATTATTTTCCCTGTCATTTCAGAATCGTTCCCAGGACTTTTCTGAATATGAGAGACTACGCTTCCGATTTGAACTTCTTCCAGGCCATTCTTTCTGAGCCTGTTAGCGTGGTAATGCCCGAGGAGTTGTGTACGAATCTTAAAACATATTTTTGATTTCCCGGTAATGAATTCCCTCATACTGTAGGATAGAAGAATGGTGAGCAACAAATAAAAGCATTTATCGAGGCAAAACACTTTTCTAAAAATATAATTTCCGGAAAAATCTTGACCACTCTTAGAGAGTAAAATATAATACAACTGTTCCTTGGGGATGGAGTCCTCCACACAAATGCCCCTCTGAGGCTAATGACTCCTGCCGCCCGGGCTTTCGCAAAGGTGCAATGCACCATCACTCAACGAAAACCCGTTACGAAACGGGTTTTTTATTGCCGGTCATATAAAAGCCCATTGATGCCACGCAGGAGGATTCTTTGGAGAAAACCATTACGCCTCAGGATGTCCTGAGACTCTTGCAACATAGTAACGTACTAACTCAGATATTATCAGAGGCATTTTTACGCTGGTCTGATAACCTCAGAGTGAACACTGATCCGCTTAAAAATATCTGTTATATAGAATGCAAGGCTGATGTTCTCGCCGATATCTGTGAGTGGCTTTTTGCTCGATGGAGGTTCATTTTTGCCGCCTTGGTTATTGAAGAAGAAGAATTAACATGGCATTTGCGGTATATTTTTTATGCGAATCAATGGACTGGACAGATCCATATTTTATGCGACCAATCGAAGAAAAGCGGTCATGTGCCGAGTATTGGCGGTGTCGTTTTTGCCGCTGCCTTACACGAAAAGGAAGCAGAACAGCTCTTTGGCATTCCTTTCGATAGGTCCGGCGTGCAACGTAATACCTACGAAAATCTGCTGTCATCCTGCAAAAACCAAGAGAATTCGGAAAAACCTGTTGAGTTTTCTCACCTGGAACCCACACAATATGTTGGCATTGTTTCAGAAAACACAGCCGATGACACAGTTAAGCCAATACTGGATCCTGTTTCTAAATATCGTGGCGTAGAAAGGATTGCCGAAGGAAAGTCGATTTCTGATGCACTTCTTCTTGCCGAACGTTTTTCTGGCACCTCCGCCTTTGCTCACTCTTTGGCATTCTGCCAGGCAGTGGAGGAAATTTCCGGCATCGAACTCCCGAGGCGGGCAAAGGCGCTACGAATTCTGATTGCTGAAATGGAACGGCTTAGACACCATGTAAACACCATCAGAAACATTTGTTTATCGGCCACTGCTGAGCCCGCAAGAAATTCTTTGGGTATGATCGAGGAAGCTTTGCTCAGGCTTTCCTGTTCGCTAACAGGACATCGTTATTTTTTCGGCCTAAACATCCCGGGTGGCCTGACGATGGATTTTTCCACGGAATTTATCCTTATGAAGGTATCCGGTCTTGCATATGATATTTGTAGAGACTTGAGAAGGGTGCGACTCATGCTTAGATTTATCGAAGGCTTTGCCGATCATCTGAAAACGGTGGGAATTATCTCGTTCGCGGAAGCTACATCCTTCGGTCTGGTAGGTCCGGCCGCTCGAGCGTCTGGCGTTTCAAATGACTTGCGAAAGGCACTCCCTTATTCCGATTATGAAAAAAGAACTGATTTTCTTGTTCCTGTCGCAACAGAAGGAGACAACTATGCCCGTCTTCGCATACTTTTCGATGAAGCCGATCAGGCAACTGACATCATTCAGCAAATGGCCATGTCTTTGCCCACGGGTTCTGTTGTTTGTCCATCCTTTAAAATCGTCGGGGGATCTTCCTTTGGGTGGGTAGAGGCGCCGGGAGGCGCTACGTTTCACTGGTTGCGGTGCGATGAAAGCGGTTATGTCAAATGTTACCGGACAACAACACCTTCCTCGAGAAACTGGTGCGCGCTTCAATTAGCCAAAAAAAGTACTGTACCCGAAGATTTTCCGGCAACCTTGGCAACCTTCGGACTCTCACGTGCAGAGCGTGACCGGTAAATGGAGCAAACATGAGCAAATGGATTCTTAAGGGTATTCAAACCAGAATTAACAAAACTGTTTATGCCCGAAGAAAAAATAAAACGGAAGGCATTTCTCCTGGTTTTCCGAGCGTAAAAAAAAGCTGCTTACTTCACACTCCATCAGCAGCATCTTTCTGTCCCACAGAGGCGCTTCGATACGAAAATGGGGAAACTATATTTGATTGCGGTCGCTGCGTTCATTGTTTTCGTTGTGTCCGTCATGTTTCGGGGAATGTGGGTTGGGATTATGACTACGAGTGGACAGTTCGTCTAAAAAACTTCGATGATCCGAAACAGAATACGGTGACAAAAAAAGATCGGAAGAGCGTCGTGTAGGGAAAGAGTGTAGGGTAGGGTGGAGGTCGGG
>CAZXVZ010000022.1:0-24684 GCA_964644085.1 uncultured Syntrophus sp.
GATGGAATCTCGTGACTGGAGTTCAGACGTGTGCTCTTCCGATCTAGTGGAGCCGGATCCCGAATTTTCCGGTAATGTTTCCGGGAAACTTCAGGCATTCTACAGCTTGTCCACAAGACATCGATATACAACCTTCCTCGCGGAGACGTTGTACAAATTTGTTAAATCGTTTAATATCCTTCTGTTTCTACTATTTATAGGTGGGGTATACAGGAGGAGGTTTATTCCTTTTTCGCAAAAGGACATACTTATTTTAATGTGGTTTTCGATAGCATTTATAGGGTCTTTTTTATATGTATCGAAGACATATTATCTGGGTACCCGCCATGGATTACTCACGGCCATGCCGGCGGTTGTATGGGCGGGGATTGGTTTTTATGAAATTCGGGAGAGGTTGAGAAAGTGGCTTGGAGACGGAAAACTGTTTCAGCGCTATGCCCGATTTGATACGGTATTTTTAATTATTCTTTTATTGATTGCCTTAATTCCGCAAACAGCTTTTTCATACAGGTATGATAAGTTGGAGCTCAAAAAAGCCGGTATTGAGTTGAAAAAGATGGGTTTTTCGAACGCGACAATTATAGTTCAACCGACACTAATCAGAGTTGCCTTCTATGCGGACTCGGAAGCGATCCAATTGCCAGTTAATGCTGATGAAAAGGTACTCCTAACGTTTTTAGAAGAACACAAGGGTAAAATATTATTAACAGATGACAGAACAATAGACCGGTATACGCCATCTGTCATGAAGATTATTAACAATAATAGGTTTGAAAAATTACCTTTACCTTCTGATAAATATAAAAATTATTCCTTTTCCATTTACAAAATTCGATAAAATAATTATTGAGTCTCATGAGAATTTTAAACGCTGAGTTTATAAAAAGTATTATTACTTTTAAAAATGCGAATGCCGATAGTCTGCCGGAAATATGCTTTGTAGGCAGATCAAATGTCGGGAAATCCTCTATGATAAACAGCCTTGCAGGGCGAAAGATCGCGCGGACAAGCTCGACGCCGGGAGCGACAAGGCTTATTAACATTTTCAAAGTGTGCTATGAATCTGAAGGAGAAAAAAAAGGTATTATCTTTTCTGATTTTCCCGGATTTGGATATTCAAAAGTATCGAGGGCAGAGTCTCAAAACTGGAAAAAGATGATAGAAGAATATATGGTGAAGAACAACAATATAAAGAAAATTGTGTGGCTTTATGATATACGGAGAGAGATAGATCCGCTTGATACCATGCTTGTGGAATGGTTTTTTAGCAATAAACTTAAATTCTGTTTAGTCCTTACAAAATCCGACAAAGAAAAGCAAGGCAATCTTGCAAGAAAAAAACAGTTTTTTTCTGAATACCTGAAGGGAGTCCCCATCTTTCTTTTTTCTTCAAAAACGGGAAAGGGGAAGAAAGAACTTTTAGCGTTTTTAATAAACTCTGTGAAATAGATTATGGTATTAAATATGCTTTAAATCATTGAGATTATATATCGATTTAAACATGTAACCTTTTGATTCTATGGCTTCTTTCCCTCCATCCAATCTGTCAAGCAACGCAATAACCCCCGCCACTTTATATCCTTCCTTTTCGGTAACCTCCATAGCTTTCAGCGATGATCCACCGGTAGTCACAACATCTTCGAGGATTATCACCTCCATACCCTGCCTTAAATTTTTCGCTCCCTCAATCCAGAGGTTTCTTCCGTGCCCCTTCGGTTCTTTTCTGATAAAGAATCCCGCAAGATTGTCCTTCAATCCATAAGCGTGAAGGACAACGGCGCAGACAAGCGGGTCCGCGCCCACACTGACGCCTCCGACAGCGCTTATTCCCGGTATTTCCCGGACCATTCTGTACATAATTGCCCCGGTAAGGTGCATTCCTTCGGGATTGAGGGCTGTTTCCCTGGCGTCAATGTAAAAGGTACTTTTCTTCCCGCTTTTTAAAATAAATTCCCCCTCCTCGTAAGAAAGTGTTTTTAGTATCCTTAACAGAGCTTCACGTTCTTCAATCATTTTGACCCCTCACAATTCTATTCAATAACTAAAGCCGGCAATATCCTGTATTATTGCAGGTTATTTACCTGTTTGACCAATTCATCAGCAAAATAATTGATAACATCTGTGTCCATGAGACAGAAAGTAATTTCTTTTAAAGTGGTCTTTTGTTGTTTGATGTACGCTATGGTTTCTTCGATAAGTATGCGCGCGCATTTATCCTTTGGAAACCCAAATATACCGGCGCTGATAGCCGGTACAGCCATAGATTTCAGCGCTTTTAAGGTTGCCAGCCTGAGCACATTGTTAATTGTTTTTTTTAGTTTGTTTTCTTCATCACCTTCCCCCATGCGGGGACCTACCGCGTGAATAACGTAAGGCGCTTTTAATTTGCCGCCGGAAGTTATCGCGCACTCACCGACCGGCACATAACCAATCGCATTACTTTCCTGCTGGATGACAGGGCCACCCTTTCTCAATATTGCCCCGGCAACTCCTCCGCCATGTTGAAGGTAAGAATTAGCTGCATTGATTATGGCATCAACTTCACTTTCTGTAATATCTCCCCTTACAATTTTGATCTTCACGTTGTTTATTGTTTTTTCTTTAATTGTTTCCATTATTATAAATATAAACAGCTCAATTCAAACAATCGCGTATAATGAACATAGTCATTTAAAAGAGTGCTTCTATAGTGTAATATAAAAAACAGAAATGGAAAAGAGAGAATTTTATCCCATTAGCGTGAAAATGCCCGTTTCGCGCATGAAAGGTGTAGGTCCAAAAATCACTCAACGTATGGAAGAGAAAGGCATAATAACCGTTGAGGATCTGCTGTATTGTCTTCCTGTCAGATATGTAGACAGAAGGACCATTCATCACATTGCAGATTTGAAGGAGGGGCAAAGAGGGAACATCATCGCTACAGTGGTTTCATATCGGTCGCTTTTTTTCAGACACGCCCGAAAAAGAGGCTATGAAGTGATCGTAGGAGATAAAACGGGTGTACTTTCCCTGAAATGGTTCCAATGGTCTAAGTCGTATTTAAAAATGGTTTGCAAAAAAGGGAACATCCTTTTTCTGTCAGGTCAGGTGAGCAGATTTGGTGCAGCCATTCAAATAATCCACCCCGATGTTATTGTGCTTGAAGATGAAGCAGAAAGTCTGGATCTGAAAAAGATTCTTCCTGTATACACACCCATGAATGGTGTAAAACAGGGTGTATTGAGGAAACTCATGGAAGACGCGTTAAATCTCTGTGGAGAGGATGTGAGATGTATTTTCCCTGAGAGCGTCGAGAAACATTTTGGTTTTATTCCTTTACCTGAGGCATTCCGGCATATCCATTGCCCGGAAGAAGACTGGTATAGGGAGGGCGCCAGGCATAGGTATGTGGAACGCCTCATTTTAGAAGAATACATGTTATTTCAAGCAGCTTTGTGGATAAACAAAACAGACTATAAAAGAGAAAAGGGAATTGCTTTTCATCAGCATGGTCCTTTATATAAAAACTTCACGGAGGCATTGCCTTTTGCACTGACGGATGCGCAGAAAAGAGTTATTGATGAGATTGAGAATGATATGATTAGGGAGGAGCCGATGAACCGCTTGATTCAGGGTGATGTCGGTTCCGGTAAGACCATTTGTGCCGTTATAGCTTCCTGCCTGGCCATTGACAGCGGATACCAGGTTGCCTTTATGGCGCCAACAGAAATACTTGCTGAACAACATTTTCTCTCTGTCCATCGATATTTTCAGGCACTTAACATTCCTGTTATTTTTATCCGCGGAAACATGGGGAAAAACCGGAAAGGTGTCCTCGATGAAATAAAGAACGGAAATGCGCCTGTAATTGTAGGGACCCACGCAATTATACAGAAAGATGTGACCTTCCATAAACTGGGTCTTGTTATTATTGACGAACAGCACCGTTTTGGAGTACTTCAGAGGAGATGGCTTGTCGAAAAAGGATCGATGCCTGATGTGCTCATGATGACGGCAACCCCGATACCGAGAACTCTTTCCATGGTTGTCTATGGCGATCTCGATGTTTCTCTAATAGACGAGATGCCGAAAGGCAGGCAGGGCATAAAAACGAAGGTACTCGTGGATGACGATAAGACAAAAGTTTACGAAATGATTGAAGATGAAATTAAAAAAGGGCATCAGGCCTACATTGTTTATCCCCTCGTTGAGGAATCAGATAAAATGGAGCTTTTGAACGCCACTGAAATGGCCTCTTATTTTCAAAAGTCTATTTTTGCCGGTTACAGGGTAGGTCTCCTCCACGGGAGCCTGAAAGCTGAAGAAAAAGAAGAGATCATGAACCGATTTAAAAATAAAATGATTGATATCCTGGTTTGCACGACCGTCATAGAAGTCGGCATAGATGTTCCGAACGCGACGATGGTTGTCATAGAGCACGCTGAGAGATTCGGTCTTTCTCAACTGCACCAGCTCCGGGGCCGTGTCGGCAGGGGTACACAGGCATCAAAGTGCATTCTTGTAACATCATCGCGCAGGACGGCAGTCGCAACAAAAAGGCTCTGTACCATGGAAAAAACAACAGACGGATTCAAAATTGCTGAGGAAGATATGCTAATCCGCGGGGTGGGGGACATGCTTGGAACAAGACAGTCTGGCATTCCCCGATTCAGGGTCGGTGATATTATCAGGGATATGGACATTATGCTCAGAGCCAGAAATATATGCATAGAAATTATGCCGAAGCTGAGGATAACAGACCTAAAACAATTAGAAGAAATAATTCGGGATAGATGGGGAGAGACCTTTCAGGCAAGTCTTTGATGTCAGTCCCCCCCATAATAGCAGCGTTTCGAGAACACTCATGCGATTTCCTGTAATGTAAATGCCCATGATGGGTCTTATTCATAACAGGTACAATTATTCTCCAAAATATCTGTCGGTTTTAATAATCAGGTTTTTGTTTTCCATTTTTCTGATAAATTCATCTTCATCAAGGGCGAAGAGAGGGCTTATTTCAATAGCAATGTCCGGAGCAAAATCAATGCTTGTTTTTTCAAGCCACTTACGCCAGAGAGCAGTCATGGAGGAACGGGCACTTTCCGGCGAATCAGAACCTTCCTTGTTCTTAACCGGTGCAAATTCTTCTTCTCTCGCTATTTCCATGCAACAGGTTTTCCCGGCCAGAGGAATAGCATCGAAAACAAAAGTCTCAAATTTCCACACATCGAGTTGTTTTAATTTTCCGTTCACACCTACTATGTCTGTTTTTTTTCTGGCACAGTGATAGGGAAGAGCGAAACCATGATTGTTTATCTTTTGTATAAAAGGAAGTGAAAAAATGTGAATTGCGGTATTGCCTGCCCAGTAGAGGATTTTACCGTTATCATCAAGGGCTGACATGTATTCAGGGCTTAGATCGCTGTATTCGACAATGGCGTCTTTTCCGTCACAGCAGATATATACGCCGACCTTTTCCTCGATGCTTCGCCTTCGGACAACCTTTGTTGAGACTTCCGAACCGGCAGTACTGTGATAACCAATAAAGACAGGATCGGCTATTTTCACAAGAGGGTTGTCTACCTGGCAGTAGAAAAGTTCACTATAACCTTTTTCCAGGAGGATTCCAAGAATACCTGAATCGTTGAGACCTTTCAGTGAGCCGCCATGTCCATTAGGATTTGCAAAAAGCCTGAAGTCATTCTGGAGTATGAGTGTCCCCTCAGGAGTGATAGCTGGCAGCATATCCTGCCGGAAAAAATGAATATTTTCTTTTTTGATGTCAAAGAAATCGCTGTCTTTAAAAAAAAGTTTTGTTTCATCATGGTTTTCTTCGTTTGTCATAATAACAAGAGGTATTTGCGAATTATAGCGTTTTGTCAGGGCATTGATCTGTTCGGCAAAGAGCTGAAAAAGTGATTTTTCTTTGATTGGAGAAATCTGGTATAGTCCTTTTGGACCTTCAAAACCTAGCCTCGAACCCTGTCCTCCCGCCACAATAAGAACAGCAACCTTGTTTTTTTTAAGAAGAACTTCTCCTGCGAGTCTTGCCTTTTCGCGCTTTTCCCTTTCTTCTGTTGTTACGGGAATTGCTATGACAGGTGCCGGTTCTATTTTTGTTTTCTGTTTATCAAGCGACGCCAAGTTTTGAGCTGAGAATGTTTTGTACAAATCAAAAATGAGATTTAAGTCAAAACGTTCCATGTTTTTTAAGAACAATAGTTGAGACTGGGATGTGAGCCCTTTGTAGTACTCGATAATATCATATTGTTTGTGCCTGGCAAGTAAACTAAGAAGGTCTTCTTTCAGCATTTTCCACACAGCCTTAATGTATTATTTATTTAATTGTTATCATTATAAATAATTTATGAGAAAATAAGGAGAAAAAAATGCTTGTTAAGGAACCATGAAGAGAAATACTTTACCAATAATATTAATACAAGATAAGGCTAAATATATCAGAAAAGATTAACATACTATTTTTTAATTTATTGAAAAATATAGGGTAAATAAGACTGGGATATTTAACCATAGAAATGTATTGCAAAGATAATTTTGGTTGTGCGGGGTGTCCTTTTGATATAGAATTGGACTATGGTGGCTAAAGAATATTTACCTTTTGGGAGTTGAAGAGTGCCAGAAGTCCGTCTAAACCGTATTACCGGCGATTGGGTCATTATTGCCACGGAACGGGCAAAGCGTCCGCATGAGTTCATTCAAGAAAAAGAAAAAAAAGAGCTGCCCGGGTATATGGAAACTTGCCCTTTCTGTGCCGGCAACGAGGATCAGACGCCTCCAGAAACTATGAGATTGACGGGTACGGATGGGAAATGGTTGGTCCGATGTGTTCCTAATAAATATTCCGCTTTAAGCCCGGAAGGAATAATCATAAAGAAAAAAACTGATTTTAAACAATACATCTCTGGTGTTGGACTGCACGAGGTAATCATTGAAGCACCGGAGCATAATAAAAATATGGCACTCCTGCCCCTAAGCCATATTGAACAGGTTTTAAAAGCATACAAACAACGCCAGATCGCTTTTTACGAAGACCCCCGCGTGGAGCATGTCATCATATTTAAAAATCATGGAGCGACAGCGGGGACATCGCTTGAGCATCCCCATTCCCAGATAGTCGGAACACCCGTTTTTCCAGGCCAGGTTATGACAAGACTTGAGGGGGCTATGCGGAATTATTATTATGTTGATTATAGAGAGTGTATATATTGTACATATATGAATGGGGAAATAAAAGAAGGTGAGCGGATTGTAACCGAAAACGACTCTTTCGTTGCCTTTGTGCCTTACGCTGCGCTGTCACCTTTCCATACATGGATTTTTCCTAAACGGCATAGCGGATGTTTCGCTCAGATAACAGATAAGGAACTCTTCAAACTGGCGGAGATTTTGCGAGATATTCTGCTACGGCTCTACGTGGGACTCCAAAATCCCGATTATAATTATGTGCTGCGTTCCCTCTCAATCCAGGGAGCTGAAACGAAATATTTCCACTGGTATATTTCTGTTGTCCCAAGGTTGACGCAGGCTGCCGGTTTTGAGCTTGGAACCGGCATGTATATTAATACGTCATTACCCGAGGAAAGCGCGAAGTTTCTCAGAGAGGTAGATATCTGGAATCGATCATCTTTTCAATCAGTTCACTAATTTGATAAATTTCTCTGGTTTGCTTTATTGTGGCTTATCGCACCCTCTATGCGCGTTTTCAATGTAATGTTCTTGTGATAAAATATAAATCAAAAGGAGAAATTGTCTGAAAAGACTATTTGTGTTTTTTCTTTTAATTGCGGTATTTCCTTCTATTGCCTTATCTTCCGACACATCGGAGAGTCAAATGGAAAAAAGAAGGATTACCATGGTGGCGCGGGACATCAAGGCGAGGGGAATTAAGGATCCCCGCGTTTTGAAGGCAATGGAGAAGGTAAAAAGGCATCTTTTTGTGGATGAAAAACAACGGGATAAGGCATATAACGACCATCCGCTTCCAATCGGAGAAGGGCAGACAATTTCACAGCCATACGTTGTGGCTCTCATGACTGAAGCGGTTGGCCTGAAAGGGAATGAAAAAGTTCTTGAGATTGGGACAGGTTCAGGCTATCAGGCGGCAATTCTCGCGGAGATTGTTAAAAATGTGTACACAATTGAAATAAAAAAAGGCCTTTATGAGCAGGCTCAGGAGAGACTTCAGAAGCTTGGTTACAACAATATTCAGGTAAAACACGGAGACGGTTATTTCGGATGGGAGAGTGAGGCCCCCTTCGACGTAATTATGGTAACCGCATCGGCAAACCACATACCTCCTCCTCTTATCGGCCAGTTAAAAGAAGGAGGAAGGCTCATCATTCCGTTGGGAAGCACAGTATTTCATCAGAGTCTTGCTCTTGTGAAAAAAGAAAAAGGAAGGCCTCTGATCACAGAATTAGGCGGTGTGGTTTTTGTGCCTATGACCGGTGAAGCTCAGAAAAAATAACGCGAAACCATAGAAAAGAAAAGTCAGGACAAGCAAAGTTCTCAATCCGCAGGCAACCCCGATCATTGATGCAAGAAGGGGAGCCAATATCGATGCGGCACCGTTTAACGCGTAGGAAACAGGAATTGTTTTCGTGTTGCCGGCACAGAAAATCTTTATACCCATCGGAAAGAAAAAACCGAGAAAAAACCCGAAAGGAATTATGTAATAAAAATTGTTTATTGCCTTCGGGATGATAATCGCGACAACAAAATAAGATAGGGCAATAAGCGGAGCTCCGTGCATGATTTTGAGAGCACTCTTATCACTTAGATAACCGCATACAAGACTGCCCGCGCCGGAACTTAAAAGGAATGCAACAAGCGTAATCGAAAAGGCCCGTACAGGTGATCCGTATACCAGAATCAGTCTGTGGATGAAAAACATCTCAGCGAACATAAAGGCGAAACCAATAAAAATAAAATAGAGTGGACTATACACTGTTGTAAAAATACCGGACAAGTAGCAGCCCTTCTCTTTCTTGTAACATTTTGATGCTACAAAGAAAAACGCAAGCAGAAGGATAAGAAACAAAAATTGAAAAAGTATTATAAAGGGAAGAGTCATCCCCTCATGTATAAAATATGACCACTTTTTTCCCGACAAATCGTAGATTTCCCGCAGCTTGTCTGCTTTAAAGAAGTAGTGGAAAAAGGGTCTGTTGTCTGATGTGGTGGAAATGTCGAATGCGTAATTGTTAATAAAGACGTCTTTTTGACGATTATCAATGAGCTGACCGAAGATGCGGTTATAATCAACACCGGTTATAAATCTTGTTTCCGGGAAATTATTTCCATAAATGATATCAAAATGTCTGCTGGTAAGAAATGTGTTAATTGTTTCTTGTTCCCCGGCAGAGAAATAGTTCTTTTTCATGAGGAAGTTGATTGTGTCCCAGCTTCTGTATATGAGAAGATGTTTTTCTGAAATGTTCTTATTTTCTTTTTTCAATGCGTGGATAATATTGTTCATCAATCTCAATTCGTAACGTGCCGGATGCAAAAGAAACATCTGGATGGAGAGCATTCCGTCATTTGTGAGATGGTCAAGGTATGCCCGCAGAGCTTCTGTGGTGAGTTCATAATCCTCCTGAAGGCCGAACGTGCCTGAAGGAAAAAAACCTGTTTTTGATATCGATATGATATCGAAATATTCTTTTCTTTTTTGCAGAAAAAGCCTGCCGGAAGAATCATGGAGTGATTTGTTGTAAATACTGTCCGCCGCATATTGGGAAGAAAGAAATTTACTTATAGAGTGATCTTTCTCCGTTATGTAGACTGTTTTCACGCCGAAGTAAAAAGGCATAAACGCGTCAATGCTGTTTTTAAATCCCAAAACCAGGACCTTTTCAGGTTTCCTTAAAAGGTAGGGCAAAGCTGAAGGTATATGAAAAAGAAAGTCATCTTCAAAAATTTGTTTGTCATCGAGCATCACACCTGTTATTTCTCCGTCAAGAGCGAGGCCAAGCCCCTGAGGCACGGGCCTGGTATAGGAGAGCGATAGACCGGGGGCTGATTTCATTCCCGTGCTTTTAAAAATGTCGAGTCGGGAGTCTGAAGAATATATGGTTCTTAAATGTTTTGAACCTTCTTCTTTCAATGCCTGCATAAGACCTTTATAAGGGGAAAGTTCCGCTGTGAATTGACCTGAAACAATCATCGACGATAGAAATAATACAAAAAAAAGAAAAACGGTTTTTAGCAGGAAACGGTTCTTAAACTCAAAATAAAGTACAAAAGTGAGGAGCATTGATGGGACGGCTATAATATGATCCGGCGATATATATTCCATAAGGATAACAGCCAGTGTTACACCGGCCGAGGCACCTATCAGATCAGCAGCATAGACTCTGTTTGAGGTGGAAGGGTCAAACGCTAAGGCAAGCGATAGTACGATGGCGTAAAGAAAAAAAGGAAGAGCGCAAATCAGCATAAAAATAAAAAGATAGAGAACCTGGATGTTTTCCCACAGCATCCTGTAATAATCCATGGGAATGAAATAGGCAAAAATAAATATCAGCGGGAATGAAAGGCAGAGAAGGGCAGCGCACTTATCGATACCGGCACGTAAGAACATATCTCTCTTTAAAAACGCGGCAATGCCTCCGAATACAAGTCCGGTCATTGCAATGCTGATAATCAGTGACGCGTAGTGATAGGAAAATCTAATAGAGAATGCCCTGATAAGAACCATTTCGAAGACGAGGATGGCAAGTGAAGAAAAGAAAACAATCCTTTTTATGTGTTGTGGAGCCACTCGCTATTTTTCCCTTAAGGGTAATGATATCACATCACCGAAGTCTGTGTGAGCCACTGCGGTGAATGGTTGTTAGTGAACAGAAAAGATTCCAATCGTATTTGTCAATTGTTGTTTTTCTTTGAGCTATCAACTGTGCGCTTCATTTCCTTACAGAATTCCCAGTAGCTTCAAGCCGTCCCGAAAAAGAACAAATGCGAGAGAAAATAATACGAACGAGAGAAAATAAAGAATGTATCTATAAACCCCGCCGCTAAAAAATGTTATTGACCTGCCAATCAATAGAGCCAGCACAACCTTCGATCCCACAAGCATAGTATAGAAAGCGCCGATAAAAAGTATTGGAGCGACACCATTTATATTCATAGCTTTTGTCAGAGTCGGAGCGCCGACAGTGAGCCAAAACAGATAGGGATACGGATTCAACACATTTACCAACATACCCTTTGTCAGTGATTTCGATTCTTTGTTTTCAGAACTTGGAATTACCTGTTTTGAATGTATACTTTCATACCCCATGTAACAGATAAGGATACCCCCTATCAGTGAAATAATCCCTAAAATGCTGTGAAAATTGGATAACTTTGCAAGAATGAAATACGTCAAAAGAATTATGGGCAGATCACAGATAATGGGGGCAAGGGCAACTTTTATACCGGCTTTGGTCCCGTGCTGCAGGGTTTCAGAAAAAAGCAATGTCAAAAGTGGCCCTGGAGAAAAGCCAGCGGACAACCCCAGTGCAATTCCAATGGTGAGAAAATTAATCATTTGTGAAGTTCTATCCCCATGTCTATGTCTTTCCACACAAAAGGTTATCGGAAACGGTTATTCATTATTTTGTCAAATTTCAGTTTTTCAAAGGGAAGGGATTCCTTAGTTTCCCCGGGATACCCCACGCTGATTATGCACTCTACACGAAGGTTTTCCGGAATATTGAGTGTCTCCTGAATATATTCTTCTGATGTGAACTCGTTTGAATAAAATCGGTTTCTTATCTGGATCCAGCATGTTCCAAGGCCTAATGAGTGGGCTGTCAGTTGGACTATAATTGAAGCAATGGAGCAATCCTCAACCCATACGTCTGTTTTTGTTTCATCTCCACAGACCACGATGCCAAGTGCCGCGTCCTTGAGGAAGGCTGACCCATGTTCTTTTGACTGTGACAGGTGTTGAAGGAGATTACGGTCATCAACAAATATAAATGTCCAGGGATTGATACCCCGCGATGAAGGAGAGCGGAGCAAGGACTCTTTAAGAATGGCCAGTGCCTCCCTGTCAATCGCCTTTTTTTCGTATTTCCTTATGCTGTGTCTGGCCCTGAGGATTCCAATCATGGCGGCCTCCTTTTCGTCAGTTTAGTTTATTGTCATGGAATTCATATCATAAATCTGCATCCTGCTGTTGTCAAACCTGAAGAATGCAGTGAACAGTTGTCAGGGGACAGTGAATAGAAAAACCTGTTAAATCAAAAGGTCGATAAGCTCAATGACTGTATCAACGTACATGATTATGGTATACTTCAAAACCAAAAAAATAGACGAAGGATTGGGATACTAATGGCAAATGAACCGAACAAAGTTATTTACTCCATGGTCGGGGTAAGCAAATACTACGACAAGAAGCCGATTCTGAAGGATATTTATCTTTCCTACTTTTACGGGGCAAAGATTGGTGTTCTCGGCCTTAACGGAGCCGGGAAAAGTTCCCTACTGAAAATCCTCGCTGGTGTCGACAAACAGTTTAGTGGTGAGACAGTTATTTCTCCCGGCTACACCGTGGGTTTCCTGGAGCAGGAACCTGAGTTGGATAACAAAAGAACAGTACGTGAGGTAGTGGAAGAGGGTGTCCGTGAAATAGTGGATGCATTAAAAGAATACAATCTCATCAACGAAAAATTCTCTTTGCCCATGTCTGATGATGAGATGAACAAGCTTCTTGAACGGCAGGGTGCCGTACAGGAAAAACTCGACGTATGGGATGCCTGGGATCTTGATTCGCGTCTTGAGATGGCAATGGAGGCACTACGCTGCCCGCCGGCAGAAACTCCGGTGAATATTCTGTCCGGAGGAGAAAGACGCCGTGTTGCGCTGTGCAGGCTCCTTTTAAAGAAACCTGATATTCTCCTCCTGGATGAGCCGACGAACCACCTCGACGCGGAGACGGTTGCCTGGCTGGAACACCACCTGCAGAACTATGAGGGTACTGTTATTGCTGTGACGCACGACAGGTATTTCCTTGACAATGTGGCCGGGTGGATACTTGAACTTGACAGGGGGCAGGGGATTCCGTGGAAAGGAAATTATTCATCTTGGCTTGAGCAGAAGAAGAACAGGCTTCAGCAGGAGGAAAAGTCCGAGACAGAGAGACAGAAGACGCTGACCCGTGAACTCGAGTGGATACGCATGTCACCCAAAGGACGGCACGCCAAGGCGAAGGCGCGTATTAATTCCTACGAGGAACTCCTCAATCGCGATGCGGAGAAGACTTCAAAAGAACTGGAAATATATATACCCCCGGGACCCCGCCTCGGCAATATCGTTATTGAGGCCAATAATGTAAGCAAGGCATTTGGTGATAATATCCTTATCGAGGGGGTGACTTTCTCACTGCCTCCTGGTGGAATTGTAGGGGTTATAGGACCAAACGGTGCGGGGAAGACGACGCTTTTCCGGATGATTACCGGCCAGGAAAGACCTGATTCCGGTTCTTTTAGAATCGGGGAAACAGTGAAACTTGCCTATGTTGACCAGAACCGCGATGTTCTTGATCCCAACAAGACCATCTGGGAAGTGATTTCCGGCGGAGATGACACAATTCAACTCGGAAAGCGGCAGGTAAATTCACGAGGTTATGTGGCACGTTTTAATTTTTCGGGAACCGACCAGCAGAAAAAAGTTTCAATGATTTCTGGAGGGGAAAGAAATCGCGTCCATCTAGCCTGTATGCTCAAAGAAGAAGCAAATGTCCTACTCCTCGATGAGCCGACAAATGACCTTGATGTCAACACCATGCGCGCGCTGGAAGAAGCATTGGAGAATTTTGCCGGTTGCGTTGTCGTGATCAGTCATGACAGATGGTTTCTTGATCGTATCGCCACACACATCCTTGCCTTTGAGGGTGACAGCAGGGTTGTGTGGTTTGACGGCAATTACTCTGAGTACGAGGCGGACAGAAAGACCCGTCTCGGGGCAGACGCGGACCAGCCACACCGTGTCAAATACAGACATTTGACGAGAGTGTAGACACGATGAATGGCCCAAAGACAGTGAATAGTAAATAAATGATGATAAATATAAGCACTCATTGTCAATACAGAATATATGTTTTATCCTGCATGATCCTATTGATGTTATTGAGTACCGCTTTTGCTCAGGATGGTGCGGAAATGGCAAAAATCGACTATTTAATAAGCTCTATCGGGGAATTAAAAGGAGTAAAATTTATCAGGAATGGCAGTGAGCATGATGGCCCGGCAGCCGTGAGCCACCTGCGACTTAAACTCAAAGCCGCCGGTAAAAAGATAAAGACCGCCGAGGACTTTATTCAATGCTGTGCTTCCAGGTCATCCATATCCGGTAAGCCCTATCTGTTACGTCTCTCCGACGGTACTGTCATGAAATCAGAAATATTTTTCAGAAACAAACTCAAAGAATATTCCCCTGCAAATAACCGTAACTAGGTGATGGTGAATAGTCAAAAACAGATAGCAGAACAAAAAGTTGAATCAAGATTAAGAAACAAATTATGATTATGAAACAGGAGGGAGGGGGGATATGAAAGTCGTTGCTTTCAGTGGCAGTGCGAGGAAGGACGGGAATACGGCCATACTTGTCAATTATATCTTCGATGAACTCAAGAAAGAGGGAATAGAAACAGAGCTAATACAGTTCGCGGGGAAGAAGATTAATGGTTGCATGGCATGCAGGAAGTGTTTTGAAAACAAAAACCGACAGTGCATCCAGAAAGATGACATTGTTAACGACTGCATCATAAAGATGACAGGGGCCGATGGTATTCTTCTTGCCTCGCCGATCTACTTTGCCGATGTTACCCCGCAGATGAAGGCGCTTGTGGACAGGGCAGGGTATGTGTCCAAGGCGAATGACGATTTGTTCCGAAGAAAGGTGGGTGCCGCAGTGATTGCTGTACGCCGTGCCGGTGCAATCCACGGTTTTGACACATTGAATCATTTTTTCTTGATCAGTCAAATGATTATACCCGGTTCTCAATATTGGAATATCGGCATAGGTAGAGAGAAAGGTGAAGTGGAAGAGGATGAAGAAGGAATCCAGATTATGCGCACTCTTGGTAAAAATATGGCCTGGCTGTTGAAGAAGCTTCACAAATGATCAGGAGTAAAACCGGTTAATAGCTTTTTATTTCTATTGGTGTTTCACTCTTGGCATACCCTTTTATCTGGATTGCTGCTCCGCTTTTTCTAGGCCGCTCTCGATGTTTATTTCTCTTAACCTGCTGAGAAAGCCAATTGGTGCCGTTTCGTCCGATGGAGTTTTGGCCCGGGCATAGTGGAAGCGATGATCGCTGATGTTTCCTCCGGACCCAGGTTAAAGATTATTCTGTTGATAATGTTTGTCCCGGTGGTTATAAGCATCCTCGGTGTGTCAACGTCGAATTTAACACCCGTCACGAAATAAGCAGGTTCATCTTTTACGCAGAGCACGATATCATTATCAATAACAGCAGCGCAGCATTTCTCGGTCATCAGGTGTGCTTCAGCGAATTCTTCCACCAGCCTTGCCATTTCTTTGATTCCAATTTCTTTCATTTCTAATCCCTCCTCACGGTTTCTATAAGTTACCGGACGAAGCCGCAATCTGAATTGAATCCTGTCTCATTACCACCTAATGCCTCCATATCTCCGACATCCGAAATCCAGGTTAGAGAGCATTCCGGGATCGTATGCCGGTTATGATTATTAATTCAAGAAACATGCCACGATGTCGCTATACCGAAAAACAATGAATAACAATGCCTTAGATAACATTTTTGTCAATGGTAACATTACCTGACACTTCAAAATATGTTGCTCTTTCTGCCTCAATGTCGTTCACAGTCATCGGGTATTGTAACCAAAGTTTCCCGTTTCACCCATGTGTTACTGGGGGACGCTGTTGTGCTCCCTGCATAGTGTGCTCATTACCCGCTATTTATTCGAAATTCACGCAACCTGCGAACGCATTGTTCCTCCTCAAACGGCGCAGGTTGACCTTCGGGACTTTCTTTCTCGTCAAGCATGACCCCAACGGTGCCCGGAATCGAGAATCGCAAAAAACTCTTCCGGCTATTCAGTGCTATGTCTGGATGCCTGTCGGCGTGAACGCTTGAAAGTAAGGGACTGTGCTGACGCTGTTTAAAAAAATGGGGAAATGCCATGGGTTTTAACTCTTGACAAATTATTGCATTACAGGTATTTGATAAATTATGGATTGAAGCATCAGCTGTTGTGATGCTATCATTGCTGTTTGACAAAATTAAAAGGAGAAATAATGACAGTAGTAATCCCGCCTATCCCATTCCCTAATTCTTATTGGGTGGTGCCGGCAAAATTCCTTGCAGGATACTACCCCGGTGATCTCGATACCGTAAAGATGGAAGACAAACTGAAAAGACTCCTTTGGGTCGGAATCAGGCACATCATTAACCTTATGGAAGAAGATGAACGGAAGAGATATGGTGACCCTTTTCCGTCGTATGAGAATGCTATAGCACGTTACGCAAAACGGACATCAATACAGGTATCCTGTGTCCGTATGCCCATCAAAAATCTCACCGCTCCATCCCGAGGATATATGAGGGATATTCTTAATGAGATTGATAACTCGGTTGCTCAGGGCAGACCTGTTTATGTTCATTGCTGGGGTGGAAAAGGCCGCACGGGGACCGTTGTGGGGTGTTATCTTGCCCATCAGGGATACGCGCAGGGTGAGAATGTTTTTGACCTTATACAGAAGCTTAAACCTAATGATCCTGATGCTTACTATCCTCTGCCTCAGACCCCGCAGCAACGGCATTTGGTTGTTACCTGGCAGGATAAAGAAAAAAGAAAAAACAGAGCACCCCGGACGACCCAGGTTTAACAAGCTTTTGTTCTATTATCTGGCACCACCCGATACCCGTGTCCTGCCGTCGGTTTCGCGCGATCAGTCTTTTTCTTTTTTTCAAAACTTAGCGTTGAGCTCTTTTCTTATTCCCTTGCGTTTTAGCACATCCTCTGATACCTTTATGAAGTTTTTAAACAAAAAAAGAGGGAGGCTCTAATATGAGTAAATCCATTCTTGATAATAAAAAAATACTGGCAGTTGATGATGAACCTGACATATTAGAAATTCTCAGAGAAGAGATAGAATCAAGTTGTTCCGGCTGTGTTGTTGATATTTCCACAAATTACGAGGATGCAGCAAATCGTCTTGAATCGAATAATTATGATCTTGTTATTCTTGACATTATGGGGGTCCGGGGGTTTGATCTCCTGGAAATCGCAGTGAAAAGAAATCTCAGGACGGTTATGCTTACAGCTCACGGTCTGAGTGAAGAGAATCTCATGAAATCTTATGATATGGGAGCGCTTGCGTATCTGCCGAAACAAAAATTGGGCGAGATTGTTCCCTTTCTTGAGAATGCCTTAAAATATGACTTCGAATCCGGCTGGAAACGTCTCTTTGAAGCGTTACGGGATGTTTTTACCAGTCTGTTAGGCAGGAAATGGGAGAAGATTGAAAAAGATATCGGCGTGAAGCGACCCCGTCTTTGAAGTTTTTCAAGAGTATTTTTATATCAGGTCAACAGCTTGTTCGAAAACCGTGCCTTCAGCGCCCTGCGGTGTGTTTCACGTCAATATAAAATAAAAGCGGTGAATATAGTATTATTTGAAGTTTCCGTTCTGTGGCGACGGCTGCCATACTATTTGATCATCAACGGCATATAATGAACATGCTTTTTGGGCGCGTTCAGAACACTTCGAAAGCGCGATGTCTATAGAATCCATACTCCCTGCTTGCCACGCGTAAGCCGTATTGTCCGGTGCGATGGCAAACGCCTTCGGAGGGTTTGCCCTTAGATACCGCTTATATTCCGCCAGAGCCTTTCCTGCCTTTACCGGTAACTTTTTAAGATCATTGATATTCGCATAGTCTGTTTTTTGCGGTATTTTAGGAAATGATGCCCTCAGTTCCTCCTGGTCATTGCTCTTGATGAGTTCAACGCCGGTGATGATACCAAGGTCGAGGGCATTCTTATTAATTGATTCACATCCAAATATACCTTTTCCCCGTATCGGTCCTCGCTCACAAAAGAACGTTGCAACCCCGTATTCCTTTACGAGATCAGGATGATAAAAATGTATGAAACCAATATTGATTGGTATGTTAATCCATCGCTCTACCAGATCAGGGTCAGCTTTTCCGTCTGAGTGCGCTATAATCCAGTCTTTCAATCTGAAATTGCGCACCGTTTGAGTATTGAGCTGGCCCTTCAGTGGCCCGCTTGTGTAATAATGGCCGTGAAAACCCACATTAGTCAACCGAAGAGGATAGTCATCTGTGAAGACGCGAACCGTGCCTCCGAGGAATATCCGGGAGCAACCGGAATAACAGTATCCAGAGACGGCGGTCCGAAGCAATTTCTCACGCATGAGATTACCGATCTCATAGGCCGTGGGTACCAGGCCACCGGGTGAATTCCGTACAACAACAGTTTTAATGGAAAAGTTCTTGGCGAGCGCCTCTCGGACCTTTCCAGCATCACCATCTACAATAGACCCGCCCAGGATGAGTTGGTCGCCGGCTATCTTTATGGTCATAGCAGGAGCGTCGGTTATGAGTAAAAATCCCAGCGTGAAAAAAAAGACAGAAACAATCAAAGATTTCCTGAACCAGCTGAATGTTTTCATATGGTCTTCATTACCCGAGAGGTTATATCAGTATAATGCGCGAAATGTCAAAAGTCCATGAGTCTAACAGACTTAGCACTCAATAACAACGCACCGCGCGCAAATCGTTTCATGATCAGATTAGCGCCCGGACGTGGCATAGAACAAAACTGACAGGAGATTGGCTATGCGGATTTTAGCCGCGCCGATCACGTTGGTGCCGATAGTGACGAAAATAAGACCGCCTGCTATTATCGTAGATGTGTCATTAATTCTGCTCCATGTCGAGCCTTCCTCCGCAAACACGCTTTTTTCGCTCCTGCGGCTCCAGTTGTTCCCACTCGACTTCGGAACTTCTGCACATTGCAAAAGACCAAGCTTCCTTGCCTCGCGAGGGTTTGCTTGAGGAAACCGGCCATTCCGCTAATGACAAATTCGGGATTATGGTAATCTTGTCAACGTTTAATCCCTTTCGAAACCTAATATCCTTTCGATCAGTTTCGAGATTCGCGATTTTTTTTCTTACTTACTTTCACCTTTCGCATTGCTCGTTTTTCATTATTCACTTTTCACTAACGACTATTCACTGTCATCATTGACTCAACGTAATCTAGTGACACAGTGCGACATATTTTGGATTGCATATAGTTCAGACACTTATTATAATACTACCGTATGAATCGTCTCAGAATACCGCGTACACACCCATTCCTATACCGGTTTCTTTTCATGGTTATTACGCTAATACTAATTTTGCCCTCTGCGGGTTTTCCTGTTCCTGACTCTGCCCGCTTTTTTCGATCAGGTGACGGTAGTATTCACATACGGAACGAACATAGCAAACGGGAAGCACGGGTAAACCTCTTTAATTCCGACGGAAAGCTCGATGAAAAGGCACTCAGAGAAATCGACGCGGTATTCGGTTTTCCCGAAAATCAAAGAGAAGAACATATTTCTCTCAGGCTTATCTTTTTTTTAGACCATTTTTCCGACAGGATTGCCCCCGGGAAAATGATCCATCTTACTTCAGGGTACAGAAGTCCTGATTATAATGAGAAGCTGAAAAAATCCGGCGGTAACGTGGCCAGTACGAGCACCCATATGGACGGCATGGCACTGGATTTCTATCTTGATGGGGTGAAGGGCAAAACCATCTGGGAGATTATTCGAAAAGAGAATTGCTGCGGAATAGGCCATTACGGTGGTGCAAGTGTCCACCTTGATTCCGGAAAGCCCAGATTCTGGGAAGCGGCAACGTCGAAAACAGGCACAAAAGAAAGTGAGTTTAACCGCAAGATTTATCTCACAACTGAATTCGATTACTACCAACAGGGAGAAAAGGTCCGTTTCTTTCTTACGTCGCTGAGTGATTTTCAATTTGGAATCAGTAAAGTGGGCGTTTTGTCTAAGGGTGTTGAAGGGATGAATGGTGGGGTAGAATTACAGATTCAAGGCCGGGATGGAGAGGAGTGCATGATGGTCAACGATAGAGACGCGTCACGGTTGACATACACGACGCTGCCCGCGGGATTAGAACCTGGACGTTACAGGATTCGGCTCAATTTCTGTAACAGACCGTTCGAACAGATGCCGGCCACGGCGTTGTCAAACGAGATAGAAATCATTAGGAAATAAAATAGAAGAGGAGGAATATATGGATATCGAGACGATCCAAACATTCTTCATGTGGTGCTCAATCATGAACGCTGCTCTGTTGATTCTAACGGGTTTAATCTTTACATTTGCCGGTGACCGGGTCTATCGTGTTCAGAGCAGGTGGTATCCCATATCAAGAGGGGCGTTCAACGTGGTTATTTACTCATTTATGGGGCTTTTCAAACTGTTCTTCATAACCTTCAGCCTTATTCCCTATCTTGCCCTTTTGATCATGACATGAAGCCGTTCTGATACGTATTGTACTGACGAAGCATTTTTACATGCCGAATGCAAAAGAGGCTTATGCAAACATTCATTTTATTACATATTTTATAGGCAATTGGTTGTATCACGCGTCAAGAGGAAACCAGTATGAAAAAAGCCCGGCCCGTGGAAATGATACAGGAAAAAATCAAGGTAGAGGTAATTCCGTGCATCCGGTAATTGACAACACGACACTCATCAACAGGTCATGCATCCACGAATTTGCCAGTGAATCTTACTGCAGGGATTATGGCACGACCGATGAGGCAGTCCTAATATACAGGTGATGCTTATTTCAGCACGTTTTTTTTCATTGACCGTAGAAACGATTTATTCGGATATACTTTCTGCATTTAATATTGGCTTATGCATTTGAAACAAAGCGAAAATTGCTGTCAGATCGCCTTCGATAAATAAGAGGGTGAAACCTCCGAACTTTCATTATTGATAATATCCACAAAGACATCGACAAGATCAGCCCTTAACTGTGTTCCTGCCACACGGATCAGTTCCTGTAAGGCATCTTCTTTGGAAAATGCCTTCCGGTAAGGCCTGTCTGAAGTCATGGCGTCGAACGTATCGGCAACAGCTATAATGGCCGCGAAGAGGGGTATGCCCTCGCCGGATAGCCCGTCAGGATAACCTTTCCCATCCTGCCGTTCATGGTGATGCCGTACCGCCGGGATATATTTACGCAGTGACGGAGCTTTTTCAAGAATGGAAGCTCCGTATTCCACGTGGTGGATCATCTCCTCGTATTCGTAATCAACAAGTCCGGATTTTTTCAGCAGAATAGAATCGGGTGTTTTTATTTTTCCCACGTCATGAAAGAGACACGCTACCTCGAGATCTTTCAACTCCTGTATATTGAGACCTATCTCTTTACCGAGTTTCAGAGACAGTCGTGACACGCGCGCGGAATGTCCATGTGTGTATGAATCTCTTGCGTCTATAGCCGCCGCCACTACCCGGACTATCGCGATGTACGATTCTTCAAGTTCGCGTGCATACCTGTTCAGCTTGCCCTGTTGTCCGGCGATTGTTGACGACATTTCATTGAAATTTATTGTCAGTTTGCCAAGCTCGTCATCAGAATATATTTTAAGGGGAATTTCCGTGATCCCTTTTTTCAATTTTTCTACGCCGATGGAAAGTTCTTTAATTGGTCTCAAGAAAAAAGATGCCATGAGAATACTCGTAAGAGCGCCAAGAAGCAGGATGACGTTGGAGATCAGGAATATTTTTGACTGCGCCTCACCCTGTGCCGCCATCAGAACGGACTTATTAACGGCAAGGACCACTTTGCCCAGAGGTTTATTCATAAAGATGATTGGATATGATATTTCCATAAGCGTGTACGAAGTCCTTGACAGTTCTTTCACGGCTATCCCGTTTTGCTTTGTTGCAATCACTTTCCCCTGATCAACCGGCATAGCTCTATCGCCAGATTTCTCTTCGCTGTGAGCAATTATTTTGTTGTCAGGGGTGAGGATAGCAACGTAGTCCATATCGCTGTTTGTTTTTTTTATCTGTGATACAAGTTGATGTAAACCTGCCCGGTCGTTGTATAAAAGGCTGTAGGCTGCCGATGCGGCAACGTCTCTGCTTACCGACTCTCCTCGTTTGATGATTTCGTTCAGCACATACTTATTCATGATATTTACCGTTGTGATGCTGAGGGTAAAAGAGGTGCAGGCCAGAAGGGTAACGACGAGAAAAGCAATCTTGAAGCTGAGGCTTGAAGACCGGAACCGTTCCTGCATCACTTTTAAAATTGCCGGAATCAGACCAAAATGTGAACGAGAATGAGAAACTGTTTTATTTACGTATGAATTATGATCAATATCCATCTCTAATATCCCCGTTTCTGAACTATGTGATACAAATCATCATTTACTCTTGTCCATCTCACTTGAGTTGAACCTGACTATATTCTATTGGCAATTCACATGCCACAGTAATACATTCCCTAACGCCTTGATATTGCTTGCTCTTAAAGGAAAAAAAAGATTTATGGGTAATCTCACACTACATTTTTTGTAGCTCAAGCTACAAAGAAGGGGGGAACATAAAAAAGGTAGCAATAAAAAGTACTTGTCTAAAGAAACTGCTTGGATTTTTTCTGTGTTTTATTTAATCTGTTAGGAACAAAATGGAAATCAGAATCACGAAAATAAACACGCGAGTACTCGCCGGGAATGCTTCAGGCGTGATAAATACCTACCGGGTTATCGAAGAAGGCAACGAATTCTTGCTTAACCGCACGGTGGGTCTGCATGGCAGCAGTCTCAGCATGGCGGGAAAAGAAGGCATCCTCTACGTGGACAGCGAAGACAACAAAGTGCACAGGCAGATAGTAGCTTTGGGCGGTTCCTGCGGTCTAAATACTGACGATGTAGTAGTTGAGGGGTTGTCGCCAGAGTCCATCAGGGCGTTAGTCGCGGCAGATGAGATAAACGAGTCAAAAGAAATTACAATATCCGTTGATGAAGGTGTGAAGAATGAGGTGTCTGAGACAAATAATGTACGCAAAACGAGAAGACGAAAAACATGATTCGCTGTCGAACAAAACGGCTATTGCAAAAAACAAGAATTAAAAATGTTCTAAAACATATGACGGATGATGGAATCTATTTTGTTGTTAAATAAACATCAAGAAAAGGGATGAATAAAGTAAATATTAACTTAAATCAATTAAGGACATTTTTACAGGTAATCTTTATGATACTTATATTCTCTGGAAGGAGCGTATTGTGAAAGGTCCGAGACAGGATAGGAGATATTGGAAGCCGGGGAGATATTATTGATGTCAAGTGTCCTCAGTGTGGGAGTAGAGTGAAGGTTGTTAAGGACGAGGTAACAAGGACTTGCGTAAAGTGCGGGAGCAGAACTATCAACCCGCCGGTGGATTTTGGTTGTGTCGGTTACTGTCAATTTGTTGAGCAATGCCTGGGTGATCTGATACCGGGGTTATTTTCTGCATATCTCCACGTTCTCTGTGAAGGTGAGTAAATAATGGAAAGCAGTTGGCAAACCGTGGAACATATGCTAACGAAGCTTGGCGCTGGAAGGATCTTAACGGGAAAAGCGTTGAATATCATCCGTTCTTTTATCACAGGAAAGCACAGCCATTTAATCGATACAAAGGTGTTTCTCGATGCCCATCTCCTCGCTTTGTGCGAGAAAGGAAAAAATTCACTCCAGGAAGGGTGTTCAATCACTGATAATATACAGAGGCTATGCTTTACGGATTCAAATAAGAGGAGTTCGGCACTATTTCGTTGACATGCTGAAGCGCTCATCGTATTATTTGTCGCAGGAAAAGAAAGATTGTCCGCACCGTTTTACACATGAAGAGAGACATTAATTTTCAGCTTATAATTTTTTTTATTTTTCCAGGGGTTCTCATGTTTCTGTCGTTTCAGACAGCAAGCGCATATTCTCCCTTGGATGACATAGATTCCGTTAAAGATGCCGCGATGAAGCTTATTCAATTGTGCGATGAACTCAAGACTGGCATTGATGAGCAGGCTGCTGCCACTCTCGTGGATTTTGTTCTTGCCCGGAAAAAGAACAATGAAAACTCACTCCCAAAATCGCGGGGATGCACAGGAGCTTACTATGAATTTGACACAAACATTACATTTCCGCGATTCGTGGAATATTCCTATAGTCCCTATATTCTTTCCGTAATTACCAGGCCATCTTCCTTGAGATATTCTTTCTGGACCCACTTTCGAAATGAAGCTGAAAAAATACCGGCAATCTGGAAAACTGTTCTTCCTGGAGAAGTTCCCATCATTGTCCACGGTAACGAGCGCGATTCCAACTCACCGGATCTCAATACCGGCGTTTATCATGAGTACAATCTGAAAAGGACACTTGTGAAGCTCAACCACAAGGGCCGCCAGGTATTACTCTCCATATCAAAGCAGATAGGCACTTCAGATGTTGGGAAAAAAGGTTATATTCTCGGAAAAGACAATGACTGGCATTACTATTATACGGGTGAAGTGGGGTCCACGATGACCGGTCTTGGGTGGGCTAAATCCTATATCTACGATTATTTTTCTGTGAGCGTCTATGTGGAATCGGAAGGCATGCCGGCTAAGGT
>CAZXVZ010000023.1:0-23733 GCA_964644085.1 uncultured Syntrophus sp.
GGTTTTCTTGGACAAGAATGAATACAAACAGCCAAGGACCAATTCAAAAGAAAGGAGGGCAGAAGAATGATCAAGAAAATACTTGTGACCATAGGTGGTACGCCATATACAAGCGTTGCAGTCGAACGTGCCGTGCAATTTGGCAAGCGCTTTGATGCCCAGATTACGGGGGTAGTCGTATTGCATGCAACCCATGAAAAGCATACCGGTATTGCGCAAAAAGAAACGGTCCCTACCGACAATCGGATCATAATAACAAAAGATCGAATTGAGCAGGCAATCAGCGAATTCGAGTCAGCCTGCGCTACCGAGGGGATCAAATACCAAATCAAACGGGAAACTGAGGATACGACGGTAGATCAGCTTATCTCCCTCGGCCGCTATCACGACATCATGATAATCGGCTTGCGAGCCATCTTCGAATATGACGTTTCTCTGGAGCCCAGGGACACGGTGATAAGATTGGTGTCAGCAGGGATGGGGCCGATTATTGCCGTATCCCATGAGTACCGTACCATAAAGAAAGTGGTCATTCTATACGACGGTTCGATGGAATCCGCCAAGACTATGAAGCGGTTCGTCCAGCTACGTTTATGGCCTGATGCAATATTGAAAATCGTGACATTCCATAAATCAGAAGATAAGGCGCACGAACTGTTGTATGATGCTTCAGAGTATTGCAGGGCTCACGGATTCCATGTTGAGCATCTGTCAAACCCAGGATCTCCCAAGGACCTTCTTTTGTCTATAGCAAAATTGTGGCAGGCTGACATGATCGTACTGGCAGGCATTGAAAAAAGTTTACTGACAAAACGGATCCTGAGAGAGACCGCTCTGCACATTGTGCGAGACGCGGACATACCTTTGTTTTTGGGTCGCTAATCGAAGCAGGGCACTAAGATTGAGAGCCGCTTACCCTTACTTTTTGTCAATTCGTAAGTGATGATGATCCGTTTATTTTTAATGAATTAACAGTAGGCGCGAGTAATATCCTGGCAGACAACGTCTGCCATTGATTCTTTTGCGATCATATTGCACGCGGGAAATATAATCCGGATAATTCTTATTGTTTTGCTCAAATTGCAATCCCCTCACTAACCCCACAATTGTTCATTTTCTTGGCCTCTTCCATTTCTTTCGCCAAAGAGCTATTAGCTGTGAGCTTCTTTTCCGACGTGCACCATGCTCTGTGCACCGTACCGTCTCTTCGAGCCAATGACCTCATACGGAGGTGTTACAGTTGCAACATTCCGTGAATTGCCCTTCATTGGTTTCAATTGTATTTTCTTCATTTCCAGGCATCATTTTTTTGACCGCCGGCATTCTCAGGAGTCTTAAACTCCTCTGCTATTTCCGTTGCCTGTTTGTAATTTTCATAATTGACGACGCGGACGGAGGGGGCGGTTTCGGAAGTGAGGGGAACGCAACTGCGGGGCGTCCGCAGAAATTCTTTCCGGACTGTTGCTTCAACGCCTTCACTCTCCAGGACGTCAGCCGGCAGATGGGTTTCCGTCTGATTCACTACTGAGTAAAGTTTCTTGATTTATCTCCTTATGAACTCAATACCCTTCTTTTTTTCCGGTATGCCTGATTCGCAGGGGACTTTTGTCTGGCAGAGACCGCAGACATTTATTTCAAAATTGAAATGTTCTTTCACGTAGCCTGTGCAGGTTCCGTCAACGTGCATTTTGCATTTTTCCTTATCATGTCCCTTTTCCGTGATTGCGCCGACAGGACACCTTTTCCTGCAAATGCCGCAGGTTCCTTCTGACAGAAAGAGGCAGTATTCCGTGTGCCGCTTATAGGGTCTCTCTGTGGGAGGGATGGAGATTTGGGCTACCAGCGACCCGCACCTCATCGCTTTACCCACAGGAGTGATGAGTCCGTCACAGAGCCCGAACGTGCCAAGTCCCGCGGCATAGGCGGTGTGCCGTTCCGACCACGTGGAAGCATCGCCGTACTTTTGTGACATCTGTTCTGACCAATACGAAGGATTACAGGGTGCAATGGCCTTATGTCCTGCTTCCTCCAGCAGCTGTATCAAGTGCTTCTGAAGCTTCACATTAACAGAAATGCCAAACTTTTTCCCTCTTGCCCACCGCTCGCAAGGAAAAGAGTCTTCTACTCTATTGTCCATTTTGGTTTGCTTAACATGTGGCAGTACCCAGCTTATAACCGTTAATTCATAAGGCTTTGCCTTTGATCGGGGATAGACTTTTTCAAATACCTCCAGAGGTGTCAGATAGAATGAGCCGATGTCTCTCTTGAACTCTTCAAAGATGGGATCGTCTCCACGCGCGAATCCCACAATCGGTTTGTCGAATACCCTGTCGTTGGCGCTGTTCTCCATGGTGTTCTCAGGAGAATCGATAAAATCCTCGATTAGTTGTCTGATCCATGTCCCTTTGTCAGTATGCTGAGCGTTGCTCATGAAATCACCTCATAACAGAACATAGTTCTTAATATTAATGGCTTAAAAAGCCGAGTCTGTTGATCTAATTTTCCTGCAATTCAAATATATTTTCAAGCTAAATTTGTGTCCATTGCGGGAACATCTGCGTCTGAATATCCTTCGCAAAGATTCTCCCGCAGGCTTCAGCGTCCTTATTCGCTTCCCTTCACCTTTGGAACTTTCGCTTGAAGTGAAAGACCAAACTTCCATGTCTCGGGAGGGTGTGCTCCAGATAACCCGACATGCTCCTTAGATGACAAGATTGGGTTTAGCACATGACTGCAAAAATAAATCTATGTCAGGTAGCACAACATCGGGCAATGGTCTAACCGGCGTTAATCATGTGACATTCGTCATGGACAAACGATAAAGAATAACCATAAAATATAAAGCTACTTAATAGAGTTTTAAGAAGTGGAACATCTTGTGGAATAAATCGTGTTGGCATATACCTTTGACAGAGATATACAAATTATTATGGGCATGAAAAGAAGCGCAATCAGGTTTTTTAATAATGTGATTCTTACGCGAGCTTTTTTGGCGTGGATTATTCTTGTATCTTTTCACGGTTGTGCCTCGGTGCAGCAGGCAGCGAAGACCGGTTTTTATAACGTCAGGTACAGCCTTACCGGCAGCTATTATCTTGATAACGAGAAATACAAGGAAGGCATAGAGGCCTTCAGCAAAGAGATTCAGACTAACCCGGAGAATGCCCAGGCGCATTATTACCTAGGTCGTTGTTGTCTGGCGGACAAGCAGGCCGAGGCAGCCTGCAGGCACCTGCAAAAGGCCGCACAGTTGTCCCCTGACAAGGCGGATTATCATTTCTGGTCAGGGGTGGGATACGCGGCCATAAAGGATAGTAATCTGGAGCGGAAAAGCTATCTTAGAGCCATTGAACTTGATCCCAACCATGTAGAGGCATGGACCTATCTGGGTTACAATCAGATGGAGAGGTCAGAATATGAAAGCGCGCTTAATTCATACAACAAAGTGTTGGCACGTGTGCCGGATCATCCATCGGCGCTTTTTAACCGTGCCCTTGTCTTGAAGCATCTGAGAAGAACGTCAGAGGAAAAACAGGCTTGGAAGAAATATCTGAGTGCCTATTCCGGCGGTCTTATGGCGTCCCAGGCGGCTACCAGCCTTAATGAAATGGGCGATTTTGAATATCGAAATTATCTCATCGGAAGCCGTGTAATTACCCTGAAAACAAACTTCTTCGCGCCCGCGACAGCCACACTTCAGAAAGAATCGCAAATGAATCTCGACCTTCTGGGTGAAATACTGAAAAACAATAAAAGCCTTGCCGTCCATATTGTTGCCTACAAAGAAAGAAATAAAAAACTCGCGGAAATGAGAGCTAAAAGCATCAAGACCTATCTTGTCAATAGTGGGTCTTTTGGCATAGAACCATCACGGCTCATGGTGAGCTGGTTTGACGTTAAGGAGGAGATAAAGGTAGGGAAGAAAAGTTTTAAGGAGACTGAATCGATCAATTTTATTACTGCCGTGAAACGATAGGAATAATGTTTTTTGAAAAGGAGGCAATAATCATGAAAAGAAAATCTTTATTTGGGATGGTGATGTTTAGTTTTTTCTCACTTGTTATCCTTCAAACGAGTCCGGTTTCAGCCGGTGCCCAGACGCAGTCCGGTACAACCAGTGAAGAATCGACCTTTCAAAATCCGGCACAGGCGGCGCACGCGGAAAACCTTGCCAATGCTATGGCGAAAACTGATCCTGATGTCCAGAAGGCTTTCACTACGCTGACGGATGCGGAAAAGGCACTGGCAGCTGCAAAATCCTCGGGTGATACGGCTAAAATAGCAGCGGCGCAAAAAGCTTATGATAACGCCCTTACGAATGCCCAGAACGCCTTAGCGAAGGCAGCAGGCGCCGCCACAGAAGATATAGCGGCAATGAGGGCGCAGGGAATGGGATGGGGGCAGATTGCCCATGAACTGGGGGTCCATCCGGGGGCGTTGGGTCTTGGCCATTCAAAAGGGGTCTCAGCGACGGAAAGGGATTCCAAGACAGGGCTGGCAATAGGGCATAGCATGACTGCAGGCATTGAAAGTTCTGGAGGGAGTAAAGGATCCGGCAACGCGTATGCTTATGGCCATAGCAAAGGCGCCGATGGAAGCCTGGGTGCAGGCAATAGTGGTAGTCACGGCGGTGGTCATGGTGGCGGGAATGGCGGTGGTCATGGTGGCGCCCACGGCAACTCAAAATAATCAGTTCTTATCTTTTATTTGATTAGCACGAGGCATGGCCAAACAAGGCCTGCCTCTTCTTTTTTGCACTGCGTAATTTACATTACTTATTTTTTCTTATTTTTTCTGTTTTGCTAGCAGATGTGTTGAGATCGAATGACTGACCGGGTTCCGGCGCAATGAAAACAGCAGGATCCAGGTTGTGTTCTTTTAACGTTTTAAACAACAGGTTTACGGCATCATCAAATCCATCGGACCCAAGCTGGAATACCTGAAAATGCGAAGCGATACTAATCTGCGCGTTGAGGTCTTTGTGCGCCGGCACTGCCTCAAGTGGTCCCATATGGTTGCTTACTCTGGGTGGTTCATTCGACTGCCTGGGCTGAAAAGGAGAAATAGGGAGAATAGCAACTTTAACAGGAGAAAAACGCTGGGCTATTTCCCTGAAGTGAGGCCCATACCCTGTGTCTCCGGCGAAATAGACATTTCCCGAGGGTCCTGAGATGACAAAGCCTCCCCAGAGGGTTTTATTACGGTCCCAGAGAGAGCGGGAAGAGAAATGTCTTGCCGGAACAAACGTCACCGTAACATCCTGAGAAATCCGTGTTGACTGCCACCAGTCAAACTCCTCTACATTGGGAATACCTGTGTCACGAATAAGATCGGCATTGCCGAGAGACGCGAGAGCATGTTTGACGCCTTTTTTTGCGAGGTGTTTCAGCGTGGGGAGATCAAGGTGATCGTAATGATTGTGTGAGACTAATACGATATCAATCAAAGGCAGGTCCTCAAAGCGGATACCGGGTTTTTTATGACGCCTAGGGCCTGCCCAAGATACAGGACTGCATCGTTCCGACCAGATGGGATCGGTGAGAATATTAAGACCATCCATCTGAATGAGAAATGTTGCGTGACCGACGGCAGTTATACGAAACGCTCCTTCTGGTAGCCGCTGGAGTGGAGGAGGACTGGGCAGGGAGTCGCTTGCTCGCGGCCATTCAGGCCAATCGGTGCCAAAAATGAGCCGCCATATCCACCAGGAACGGCTTCGTTGTTGTGCTTGGCCGTGACTAGACGCTGAAGACGAATAAGTGTCAGGATTGAAAAACGCTTTACCGTCAAAATGATCGGAGGTTTGTTTATCTTTGACGGTGCCGCGCTCTTTATTGCCCATGGGCAAAAGCAGAGAACAGGCAATCACCAGAAAGAGAATGAACAGGCCCAATCCAAGCTTAACAGACGTTTTCCTGTGAATTATTGATTGTCCTTTTCCCTGCTGGCGGAATATCTTCATGAGCGGTAATGTACCATATTTTAGAGATCCTACCAAATGCATAAGAATAAATTCTTATTAATCACTCAACTTGATATTTTTAAGTGCGATAATATTTGGTGGAATTAACATCTCCATAATGCAATAAATATAAGGGGATAAAGTTAAACAACATGAAGTATATAGTGAAAATACAAGTGTTTATAGCTGATGATCATGAAATTATACGGGACTCTGCGATACAAAGCCTTGAAAGTAAATTTGAAAATATCATTGTTGGCGAAGCAACTGATGGAAAAGAAGTTCAAAGAATAATGACGGAAAAAATATGATCTTGTTATCTGTGATTGGGTGGTACCTGTTTTCAGCGGTGAAGGATTGTTGAAATGGGTGCGAAATGATCGATACCTCGACGATAGGTCTTTTGTTATGGTCACCCCAAGAAGTGTGCGTAACATATTGTGAGGGTTTTAAAGTTGAGATAGACGCTTTGTTCATAAAGCCTCTTACGATTAAAAGCCTGATACAGAAAGTCATGTCCACAGTGGATAATTGGAACAGGAGAAAATCTGAACGCCATGAAATAGAAGGTCCCGTTACGATACAATTCGGCTCTCACCATTGCAGGAAATCTCATTGATATTGGTCTGGACGGATTTCTCGGTTGCTCCAGAAGAGATGATACACGGCCTGCCATCTTTGATACCGTGTTATTTGATCTTGAACCGACTAAGGATATGACTTTTCCCGATGTGAAGGGTTTCGTTATGCGCAACCAGGCCGCGGATGGCCGTCCTGATTTTGAATTCGTACAATACGTCATAAAGTTCATGAATATGAATGTCGAGACAGAGAGAAAACTTTTACAGTTTCTAAAAAAAATATGCCCACATGAGTGGTAGAACAGTGCATTTTCCGTGTTGTTAGAGAAACCTTTTTGCTTCGCTCTCTGTTCCGTGCCGCTTACCCTGCGTCGATTCGCCTTCATTCAATTTCCGAACTGGCATTGTGCTCAGACAAAAGAAATTGAGCAAATCACGACCTGGCCGCGTGCCACATTACGGTTCATCAGCATATTCCAAGCGTTACTCGATGTTCGCTCCAGGAAATAGCTTTCCCTGCCAAATGATTGAGTTGAAAGCGAATTGGTATACGTTGTGTCTGCGTGTGACGATGTGATATAAGAATATGCATGAAAAAAACAGGTATGAATTTCTGCGATCTTTTGTGCAAGTACGCGAAGACGCCAAAAGAGACAGCCGTGGATGGTGCGGGAAGTTGCAGAACATTTGTCGCGCTCTACTGTACGAAGAAGAAATCGTTGGTTCACAAAAATATGCCGTGCACATCGAAAATACCTAAAACTGCAAAGACAGTGAATAGTCGTTAAAAACTATTCACTATTCTCCAACAATTATTCACTGTCCCTAAGCTATTCACTGTTTCTTATGAGTTCAATGAACTTTTCAACCTGATATTGTGATTGACCGGCGGCGTGGTTAAGTTTTCCGATCATATCATATATATTCTTGGAATCGGCTGTTTGTTTCTTTTTATCCTTCTCTTTTTCTGATACTATTCCCATAACTGCCGTGAAAAGCATCCACGAGAGAAGAGATTCAAATGCTTCTTTATTAAACCAGAGTATTTCTTTATAACGGTTGATCTGAAGAAACTGCTGAACTTCGCTGTCATTCATGAACGATTCCAGGACGGAATAAGCAGTCAATTGTCCAGTGTATCTGTTCCAGTTTTGATGGGCGGTGAAGATTTTGATAAGTGATAAGCCTTCCAAGATGTCTTTTTCGTTGAAACCAAGTTCATAAAAAACATCTCTAAAGATGCGGTCAAGCATCCACTCGTCTATCCATGCGCGACTCTGCTCAGCGGCCGTATTTTCTTTGTTGAGTATCGCTCCCAGTGAATGAACGAACAGCCAGCCAAAATGAAACGCGTCAGAGTATTTTAAAGTTATATCCTTTGTATCTTTCTCTGATTTCGGTAGACCTGGAGGCAGGTGAGACAGAGAAAGGAGAATCTCAAGTTTATCTGATATCTCTTTCGAGAGCGTTTCTTCATCTTCCGTGCCGGAAGTAAAATGTTTGATTTCGCGGAGGAGTGCGATTATCTTTTCTTCTATCTCGCTAACAATATCATAAGCGGAGACTGACACCTGCTTGCGTGTTAAATCATTTTTCATTTTTGCAAGCCTCGCTATCAGAGTGGCGTTAAGAAGGTCTTTGAAACGGTTATGGATGGGCTGTAAGAGCAATTCCCGGAGAGCGTCTTCGATATCAGGCACCCCCTGTCCATTTAAATGTCCGGTGATCATCGCGTAGTGATGCCATTCATTGTCGCGGATTTCCCTGAAATCAAGAAAAGTGTGATATTTATAGGAGCCGACTTCAACATAGAGCCCCTTATCAATAAGCTCCTTGTTATTCCGGATGTATTCAAGCTTTGTAGCATGATCACGGAAAACAGTAAGACAGTTCACGTCATCTGATATGGTGAGCCCTTCACTCAATGTTTTCTGAGTAAGTTTTTTTCCTGTGTCGTTTTCCTTTTTATCAAGATAAGTAACGGATGTCTTGATCCAACCTGTCGCGACAGTGTTTTTGTTGTTAAAGACAAAGAGACCACGTTCATACCTGTGCCTGTTGGAGTACGCAAAGACGTCTTCGTTGACCTGGCCTTCAGCGGTAAAAAAATCATAGAGGAGAAAGTCTTCCACTCCGGCAAAAAGATGTCTTTTGTGAAGAAGAGGAAATATCTCTCTCTCGTGACGGTCAATCAAATATTGATCCGGAGTTTCGTCCCAATAGGCACGGCGGTATTCCATGCCGTACTTCTCTTCGTAGCCTTCAATCTGACCGTGTCCGAACATAGGGAGGCCCGGGAGAGTCACCATCATTGTGCAGATGCCGAAGTATTTGTCGCCTTTTCCGAATTGGTCGACAGAAGTGCGCTCATCGGGATTGTTCATGAAATTCACAAAACGTTTCATGATCTCAGGATCGAATTCAAGTGTGTTTTTCATGACCATCCGGTACTTGGAGTTTTCTTCATCGCGGAGCATGTTCATAAAAGCGCTGTTGTAAACCCGGTGCATGCCAAGCGTCCGCACGAAATAACCTTCCAGCAGCCAGAACGCCTCAGCGAGAAGGAGCGTGTCAGGGGCTTCAACGGCGATACGATCGACGACCTCGCGCCAGAATTCTTCAGGCATAAGTTCATTAAATTTGTCCCGTTCAATGCTGTGTTCAGTCCTTGTCGGAATGGCGCCGCCTGTCCCCGGTTCGGGAAACCAGAGCCTCTGAAAATGTTTTTTCGTGAGTGTCATGGCAGCGTCAAAACGGATAATAGGAAATTGCCTGGCCACGTGTATTATTGTTTCGATCATGGCCTCGCGGACATCAGGGTTGAGATAATTAAGCTGTGCCGTATCGTTCCATGGCATACTGGTCCCGTCATTTCCATGATAGATGTAACGTTCAGTGCCTGTATGTTTGTCCCGCCTCTTAAAAACAACGGCGGCATCGGTGCGATCGTAATAATGATCCTCGATCTGAATGGAAACTCTTTCATCCTGGGACAGATTTGTCCCGTTAAAAGAATACCAGGGAAAAGGATTTTGATCGAGCGACACAAACCAGTCTGGATGCTCGATGACCCATTGTGAATAGATACCTACGTGGTTCGGCACCATATCGCTGGCAAGGCGAATTCCTCTTTGCCATGCCCTGCCTCTAATATTGCGGAATGACTCGTCACCACCGAGATCATTTGCAATCTGGTAATCGTACAGAGAGTACGCCGATGGCACCGCTTCGGGATTACCGCACATTTGTTTGATCCTCTGGGAAGCCGGGCTTCTCTCCCATATGCCGATAATCCAGAGACCACTGAAGCCTCTCCTTCGCAGGGTGTCAAACTCTTCGTCGGGTATCTCATTAAGTTTTGTTATGGGGCGCCTGTATTGTTTTGAGAGCTGGTCAAGCCAGACGTAGATATTTTTTGCCATTAACACAAGCCTTGGCATCCAATCTTTATCGGGCGTGAAACGCTCCGTTTCAGATTCAAGACCTGCGTATTTGTAAACTTCAGCAGGCCCTGGCCCCAGAAAGGGAAATTTCTCTTCCTCCTTAAAAAGATCAAGACTTTTGAGAATGCGATGAAAATATTTACCGAGGAGATATCCCCAGTGTTCCATAATATATTCGAGCTGACCGCCCAGGGAATGGGGAGAGGCAATAGCCGGGCTTCTCAGCATTTCGATGAGGTTTTGATGCCGTGGACCAAATGGTGGCTGGGAGTCGAAAAATGCCCTGAGGGTTGAAATAATTTCGAGATACACTTTGTCTTTTTTCAGCGATACATCATCAAAGAGCTCAAAAAAAGGCGAGAAGGCAGGATTCATATTGGCGAGCCACAAAAGGAGCATTTCTTCCAGGACAATTTCGCGGTTTGGCGTGCCGGCAGTTTCACCCGCGAGATAGCTTTCAATATCAATATTTTTTTTATACACATCAAGGGGCGGAAACTGATCGGAAAAGTGATACAGCGTTTTTGCTATTTTTTCTTTACCAAGTTTATCCGTGAGAAGGGAGAGGGCTTTTTTCATCATTAACTGGTCAGTTTCTTCAACGTAGAGCCCGACGATATAATGAAGAATCTCATCAATAAGACCCATGGCGACAAGTTGTCCAGCTTTGACTGCTTGCTCCGGATAATTCAGAAGGTCTTTTTTCTTATTCATCTTCTGAGCGAATGTCCGGGCAGCAGGAAAATTGGTAAAGATAACGTTTCCGCTGAGGGAAAAGAGCGATTCACTGAACCGGTATTTGTCGCGAACCTTTCTTGATATGTGAAATTCTCTAAAGGGCTTTTGTCTGTTATTCTTTGTTTGTTTAAGCATTGTCCCTGGTATCGAAGACAAGCACATGCTAACACAGGGTCAATCGGTTAGTCAACAGGATGACCGCGGTACAGGAAAAACAGTGAATGGTGAATAGTTAATAACTCAAAGATAAAAAAAGCAAATATCTTCCGATGAATCTTCACTCTCACGCTTCAACTCCTTATTTTTTAACTATTCACTTTTCATTATTCACTAACGACTATTCACTGTTTTCTACAGTCTTTGTTTCCATCGTTCCTTCATGAATGCGATGTTTTTTCTATGGCTGACAGACAGGGATTATCAGAACTGTCAAAATGTAATCTGAGGTACTCATGGAGTAAACCCATAAGTTTAAATTGCTTAAGGGCCACATTTTCATAAAATGCCGGAGTACTTCTCGTAAGATCATCGGGTTTTTCCGGCCTTGAACTGCCCCTATTCGTCTTTTTATCCAAACCTTGAAGGCGATACGCTTCAACAAATTCGTTGTATAAGATGGGCACTTTCTTGATGTAATCATCGGCTGACATTTGACCGAGTATGTCCGCTGTTCGGAGGGCGTAGCCTTTGATTCCTTCTTCATTGTTCTGAAAGGGAATGTCCATATTCAGAGTGACGCCGTGCCACCGTTGTCCCAAAGGTAAAATATCTTTTTGATATTTTATGTATTTTCCCACTTTTGTTCCGTCCGTCCATCCTTCCCACAAAGGGCTGTATCATCTCAAAAGTTTGAAATAGATTGTGATACCCGGTATTGCATGCCTGATAACCGGTTTTTTTCCGTGAAAAAGGTCAATAATACTGTTGAGCACGCGCTCAATTAACGTGATATCATTATCGCTTTAATTCATTTCACAGACTGTTCTGATGTCTTTAAGAATGCTTTCCCGTGAAAGGGTCGCTGTAAAAAACATCTCCGAATTGGAAATTATCAACAAATACGGAATTCTCTCTTTGTTTATTTTCTCTTCAGCAACAAGGCGTAATAATGATGGAAAAATAACCCGTAAATGGCAAGGGTAAGAAAGGCGCTGATAAGAAGAACGGTATATAGATTCCCCTGAAAAAATCGTCTTACGAAATAAATCAGGATTGAAAGCAAAATGCCTGCCAGTAAGGATTTTATAATATCCCTGAAAGTGTTTCTCGACATATTGTACTGGATCCGTTTTTTAAGGATGATATAGAGTGTCAAGAAGTTGTAAAACGAAACAATGGATGTTGCCAGTGAAATGCCAAGATTTCTGAAAGGACCCATAAGCAGACCGGCAAGTGCAGCATTTAGAGCGATTGAGGTGAGGCCAACAAGAGCGGGTGTTTTCATATCGTGCATTGCATTAAATATTCGTACGAACGAGATAGAAAGGGCGTAGAAAAGAAGCCCGATACTGTATCCAAAGAGGGCTTTGTTGGTCATGACTGTGTCGTTTACTGTGAATGCTCCTCTTTCATAGAGAATTTTTATGCAGATGTCACCCACTGAGCAAAGAAGGATTGTAGATGGAATAAGGCATATAACCATGAGAACAATTGAACTATCTATGTGAGACGTGATGCCCTTCCAGTCCTTTTCATGGTAAAATCGTGAAAGTTTTGAAAACATGACGGTATAGACGGGGACGGCGAAGAGACTAAAGGGTAATATGAAGATTCTAAAAGCGTACGCAAGAGAGGCTACCTCACCATGAGGAAGATAGGACGCGATTATTCTGCCGATAAAACTGTTGATAGGAACGATCGATGTGGCTATTAAGGCGCCGATAAAAAGCCTTTTAGCTTGAGTTATAGACGGATGCTTCATATCAATAGTAGCGCTGTATCGGATGTTGTTACGCCGCAAATATGGATATTGCATGACAATCTGGAGAACCGCGCCGGCGGAAACACCGATAGCAAGACTGTAAATACCTAATTTCTTACTGAGCAGAAGTGCGGATGCGATAAAAAAGAGGTTCCATACGATTCCAGATAGTTCCGGTGCGGCAAAATGTTCCCGCGCGTTAAGAAATGCCTTTATCACGGAAAGAATGGTATGGAAGGTAATGACAGGGATCATGATAATGAAGAGATACTGGGTAACGCGTTTTGCTTCGGGGTTGAAACCGGGTGCTATGATATGCGTTATTACGCCGCTGAATATGAGAAAGAGAGCAGACAGTACGACAGTGAGAATAATTGAGATGTTAATGAATGTTGAATATATTTTTGAATACTCTTCGTTATTTTTTAGGTAATGGGTACAGATAGGTACAAGGAAAGCGCTTGAGGCGCCTGAAAAAAAAAGTGTCTGAATCAGTTCGGGGAAATTAAAAGCCACAACGAAAGCGTCAACGAGCAGGGTCGCTCCGAAGAAATATGCCTGGATTGCTTCACGAAGATATCCGATAGGCCTGCTGATAAGGGTGATGATAGTGATGACGGAGCCCTTTTTTACAATATCAGCGGCCGCGTTTTTCCGGCTGGCTGTCTCAGATGCTTTCTGTTCCAATATTTTTTCTCTTCACTGTTTTTCGTAATTTATTAAGTGCCTTTTGCTCTATCTGGCGGATTCTTTCTCTCGTAACGCCGAATATCTTACCGATTGTTTCGAGGGTCTGCGGGTCATCACCATCAAGGCCGAAACGCAGCGCGATCACCTTTCGCTCATCAGCGCTCAGTGTGTCGAGCCAAGAAGCGACCTCTTCAACCCTCTTCGTATGCTCCAGGACAGAAAGCGGCTCTTCGCTGGATGGGCTTGCAAGAACCTCTTCGAGGGTCATCTTGCTGTCATCGTCAATGAATGTTTCCAGCGAATATGTCTTGATGGCCATTGAAAACAGATTTCTCACGAAATCCAGTCGGAAGCCTGTATCATAAGCAATTTCTTCAATCGTAGGCTCCCGTCCTTTCTTTTCCATGTAACCGTTTATTACTTTTGAAATTTTATTAACTCTCGATGAAACATGAACGGGAAGCCGTATTGTCCGAGAATGATTCGCTATTGACCGTTCGATCGATTGTTTAATCCACCAGGTCGCGTAGGTTGAAAACCTGCATTCCTTGGCGAGGTCAAATTTTTCAACAGCCCTTATAAGACCGAGGTTGCCTTCTTCAATAAGATCAAGAAGCGTCAATCCCTGATTGACATATCTTCTGGCAATCTTGACGACAAGCCTCAGGTTTGCTTCAATCATCTTCCGCCGCGCCGCAGGGTCTTTGTCGACAATTCCCCGGGCACATATTTTTTCTTCTTCCAGTGTGAGGAGAGGGAGTCTTCTCAGATCTCTCATATAAAGTTTTTCAGCGATCAGCTCGTGATTTTCCGATGAAAAGGTTTCTTCTATGTCTTCCTTTATTTTTTCCAACCGTGTTCCCCGACAAGTTTTACAAATCTGCACCCGCCGTAACTTTCCTCTTTGAATTTCTCCCCGTCTTCTTTTTCGTATACCATTAATTCCTGGCTGAATTCTCTGCCTATTGGTATCACGAGCCTGCCCCCGGTAGTGAGCTGTTGGAGAAGAGGCTTTGGCGGACTCGGAGAACCCGCGGTGACAATAATGCCGTTATAAGGACTATGCTCTTTCCAACCTGATGAACCGTCTCCGATTATGATAACAATGTTTTTATACTGTAATTGATCGAAGGTTTTTCGCGCCCGTTTGGCGATGGCCGGAATCCGCTCGATGGTATATACCTGTTCCGCCAGTTCGGCGAGAATAGCTGTCTGGTAACCTGAACCGCTTCCTATTTCAAGGATTTTCTCGTTTCCGGTCAGTTTAAGCGCTTCAGTCATAAGCGCGACGATATAGGGCTGAGAAATAGTTTGTTTTTCTCCGATGGGCAGCGGATGATCATCATAGGCCTGCGGCCAGAGGGCTTCATCAAGAAAAAGATGCCTTGGTACTTTGCGCATGGCCTCAATGACTCTTGAATCTTTGACTCCTCTCTGAACAATCTGAGTGTCCACCATGTACTGCCTTTTGCTGGTGTGAGAGTTCATTGTTGTCATGATGAGAGCTCTTTTGCCCTTTTACACGCTTTTTCGATGGCTTCTATAATGTTTCCTCTAAACGCTCTTTCTTCCAGTATGGCAATTCCGGCAATAGTTGTACCGCCGGGTGATGTAATCATATCCCTCATGACCGTGGGATGTATGTTTTCTTCTTCAAGCATTTTTAGCGTTCCCCTGATTACCTGAAGAGATATGGTTTTCGATTTTTCCCTTTGCAAGCCTGTTTTAACACCCGCGTCTATCATCGCTTCCAGAAAGAGGAGGAAGAACGCAGGTCCGCTTCCACCGAGAGCTGTTACTGCATCCATGAGTTCTTCGCCTATTTCCACAAATTGGCCTAGCGGGGACAATATTTTCTGGACTTTCACGCGTTCGTCTTTCGTGACAGACCGGTTAGACGTGATCCCCATCACGCCTTCCCCGACCTTCGCGCATATGTTGGGCATAATCCGTATAATTTTTACCGGTTTGCCCACATGCGATAGTATGTTTGATGTAGTGATGCCTGCCATGATGGATATGACAATATTGTTATCGGTTATGAAGGAGGAGATTTCATTAATGACTTCCTGTGCGTCCTGGGGTTTTATGGCGAGGACAATATAACGCGCTTTTTGAACAAGTTCGGAAAACGTTTTCGCGCATCTCAAACCATAGGTTTTTTCCGCATAGGCAGCCCGTTCTTTTTTTGCTTCCAAAAAGAGAAAGGATTCTTTTTTGATCCTCTTGTTTATGAGAGCCTTCACAATGGCTTCACCCATATTACCGAAACCGATAATGCCGATTTTTTCCATTTGTATCCTCCTTGTTTTTTATAACAGATAAAAGGGGTTATTTGAAAGTCAAAAGTGCTAATAATTATTGTCAGGTTACATATATATACATCGTTTTTTAAAAAAGTTGTCAGATTAATTGGCCTGCTCTATTGAAAGAAGAAATGGCGAGCAAAATGCGCCTGCATTGCGGTTCCTTTTGTGGAAGCGATAATCAATATGGACGAAAAGATAGGATTTATGCATGGTGTCCAGCCGAGTGAGAAGACAATGCTTACAACAAATGGACTAAATACACCAGGAGGTTTCTTCTTCAGATGGATAATTTTTCACGGTTAAGAAAAGACATGTGGATGACATGCAGACTGAACAGTCCCATAACAAATAAGGATTATCCCGCAAAAGATGGAGATATATTTTGCCTATGGTGACTGGAGATATCCGACCATTGAGGATGATACGCCCATTGATATGAAAATGAAGGCGAATCCCATCACGAAAGAAACAGAATGAATAAGAACAGTATAATGACCAAGCGAGGTTACGATTTTAACTACCAGACAGGAGTGGACAAGGAGTAGCTCACAGTTTAAAAAAGGACTATATTCCTTGACCGAAAGCGATGATTCCATTTAATTCCATCTAAAAATATTCCTGAAAATTCGGGTTTAAGTCTCTGCGTTCCTCATATTGTTAAACATGCATAAATATATTCTTCTATCCGATAATATGAATTTTTTGTTTCTCCGGGTATTTCTTAAGGAGAATGTATGTTGCCCCCGGACCTCCATCATTCATCAGGGCATTGCAGAAGGCGATGACCCATTTTCTGTGCATGGCCTTGATGATCCATGTTTTCAGGTGTTCTTTGAGTACCGGTTTACCCTTTGATTTGAGGCCCCTGCCATGAATGATTTTCACGCATTTCAATCCTTCACGGACAGCTTCTTTAATGAAAGTATGGAAAAGTTCACCGGCCTTATCAATAGAACAACCATGAAGATCAAATGTCTTCTGAACAGAGAATTCACCCTTCCTCAGCTTTTCCATGGTAATGGGGTTGATGCCTTCAACAAAGCCTTCCATGAATTCAGGAAGGTTTGTCACATTCAATTGAAGGTGTTCATGGATTGCTTCTTCGAGCAGTTTCCTGGGATTATCGTCACTTGAGGCGCGTGCGGGATGTTTGATACTTGGTTTTTTTACAATCTTCGTTTTTTCCTTATTGATAGTCCTTACACCTTGCATTGCATGGGAGAAAAGACCTGTGTCATCACCCGCGTTTATTGACATCGGTGTTTCCGTGAACTTCTTAAGGCATATTTTATGTGTCTTCACAAATACAGAAAGATTGGCGAAAGGTTTGTTTTTATCTGCTTGTTCCATGTGTGCTAAAGTTGCTCAGTTTTCATTATGGTCAGCGAGTATGTTGTTGCCCGATCATCATATTCGATGAGTTTTACCTCAAACTCTCCTTTTTGTTTTTCATCAATGGCTATGACATCATTATACTCAGCAAGCGCCATGCCGTTGTCATCCCTTAGCGTTACCGTAACAACAAGAAGGACATCTTCCGCCGTGCCATTCTTTATTCTGCCTGTTATTTTTGCTCGGTAGGGCAGCGCGAGTTGGGTGCAGCAGGGGAGCTGAGAGACAAGAAAAACATGGTTTTCAAGAGTAACACCGTCTATTATGTCAATATTTCTGCACGTGAGTTTTTGGAACGCCGAATTGTCTAAACATATTCTATGGGTAGTTGCCATGGTTAAAATGTACCATTTTTTTCATCTGTAATCACTCCTTACCTTCAGGCCGGTTGTTTTGACAACCGGTAAGCATATATAATAAATTAACTGCATGAACTGGCTGGCATATCTCATAGATTATGGTATTATAGGGTGCCTTATTGTGCTTTCCGTTATTTCACTGGCTATTTTTATCGAGCGGTATCTTTTTTTTAAAAAACTTATAATTGATGACCGGACGGGTGACAGAAAAAGCTTCGAAATAGAGATAACGAAACGGATGTCTGTTATCGCCACTATTGGTAGTAATGCACCTTATATCGGCCTCCTTGGGACGGTGCTGGGAATTATGCTCACCTTTTTCACGATAGGCAGGGAGGGGTATGTGGACGCCACGAAAATTATGATGGGACTGGCGCTTGCGCTGAAGGCAACGGCTATCGGTCTTGCGGTGGCCATTCCGTCAATTGTTTTCTACAATTATCTGGTCAGAAAGGTAAAGGTTGCTCTCTTTCAGTGGGACGCCAAATATGGAAGAGAAAGAATTTAGCTATATAAACGTAGTCCCCTTTATCGACGTGATGCTGGTTCTCCTTACCATCGTTCTTATGACAAGTACTTTTGTGGCAAGCGGTCTCATTCCGGTTGAACTGCCGAAAGTGACAGGAAAATATGAAAATGCTCTACGCACAAAGATTATCGAGATAGACAGATCAGGGACTATCTATTACGAGGGGGCGGTTGTTGTTCTTCCAGATCTTCAGGGGAAACTTGGCGCTATGCCCAAAGACACGCCTTTTCTCATAAGGGCTGACGGGAATCTGTCCCTCCAGAATTTTGTTGAGGTTCTCGACGCGGTGAAAACAATAGGCTTCAGACGAGTAAGCCTGCAGACAGAGGAACAACAATGAAAGAACATTCATTCGCTGTTTCAGTTTCTCTGTTGTTTCATGTCATCGTTGTGACCTTTTTTGTATGGATTCCCTTCGACCAGTACGTAAAACCAAAACTCATGGTACTCGATTTTTCCATTGAGAGAGGGAGAATGACCGGGGATGAGCAAGCAGAGAAAGTCCATAGCTCAAAGCTCAAAGCTCCGGATCGAAATCAAAAACCGGATTTAAAGAGTCAACAAGCGCAACAGGAAAAACAGGGAGCGGAAAGAACAATATCGAGGCAGGATGAAAATATTCGAAGGACTGCGGTCGAGGACCCTGTGACCAAGCAAGGTGGTTCAGACGCTGTCATTGATGATCCGGCAGGCCATGTAACGGTTCGGGGTGAAACGGGGTCAGTTGGCACACGGTCTGCGAACGTATCGGAAAATAAAATACAGGGCGGAGGTGGTACACAACATTTTTCAAGCGGGATGAGAGTAATTGATTACGGAAAGAGTGATTCAGGGGCTGAGGACTTTCCCATTATAAACGAAACGCTGCAAAAACGTTTTAAAAATTCTTACCCTGACAGAGCCCGTAGAATGGGATTGGAGGGAGAGGTGCTCCTTAACTTTGTTATTCTTCAGAACGGTACAGTGAGTGATATCGAGGTTATCAAAGATTCGGAATACAAGATTTTCAGTAATCACACTAAAGATATACTGAGGAAAACTATATTTGAAAATAAACTGTCTGGTCCGATTCAGGTTAGAAACAGGCGTTTTATTTATCAATTGAAATAAAAACAGATAAAAAGGATACTGATATGAGCGCCATTCAGGAAAATGGACTTGTTCTCATAATTCATAAAGACAGGAAATATTTGAAAAGAATTTCTGCGGGACAAGGTTTTCACGGTAAGGGCGGTGCCCTTAATTATTCCGATATCATAGGCAGAGAATACGGCATTCGTCTTGGCGAATACGATATTTATGAGCCGACAATAGAAGATATGATCATGCATGCCTTCAAAAGAGAGACCCAGGTCGTCTATCCGAAGGACAGTTTTTACATTGCTTTTAAGATTAATGCTAAGAGCGGATCAAGAATTCTTGAGGTGGGGACAGGAAGCGCTGCCCTTACGTATGTGCTTGCCCATACGGTCGGCCCCCGGGGGAAAGTTGTTACCTTTGAGGTGGAAGAGAGACACTATAAAAATGCCAGAAAAAATATTGAAAAATATGGTGAATGGAGCAATGTTGAACTTCGCAATGAAGATGTGAAAAACTACTTTGAAGCCGGTTTTGACGCCGCCTTCATCGATGTGCGGGAGCCCTGGACCTGTCTTGACAAAGTGAGGAGTCTAGTTAAGGAAAGCGCTTCAATGGGGATGATTGTACCTACGGCGAACCAGGTATCAGAACTGCTGAAAGCCCTGGAAAACGGTTTTGGCCATATTGAAGTAATGGAGATCATGCACAGAAAGTATAAAACAGTGGCAGAAAGAGTGAGACCACAGGACAGGATGATTGCCCATACGGGATATCTTGTTTTTGCCAGAAAAATAACTGCGGAATAATCATAGGATAACGAACTTCTTCACATAATCAACGATTTGCTGGGGATCATCCATGATTTTATAGATTTCCATATCTTCCTTTAAAATTCTGCCTGTATCGAGCATGTTTGTTTTCATCCACTCTATCAAACCGCTCCAGTATGAGGATCCGACGAGGACAATAGGAAAAGGTTTCATTTTCTTTGTCTGGATAAGGGTAAGAGCTTCAGAGAATTCATCAAGTGTACCGAAACCGCCGGGCATCACAATATAGGCCATGGCATATTTCAGGAACATTACTTTTCTGACAAAGAAGTAATGAACACTAAGCTTTGTCGTTGCATAAGAATTTTGTTTTTGCTCAAAGGGCAGTTCAATATTTATGCCGACCGATTTTACTCCAGCTTCTTTTGCCCCTTTGTTTGCCGCCTCCATGACGCCTGGTCCACCGCCGGTGATGATGTTGAAACCGCTTTTCGCGAGTAGTTTGGCGAGCCTGTATGTATTTTCGTACAATTCTTCTCCCTTGCCGCAACGCGCGCTGCCGAAAAACGTAATGGCTGGATGTATTTCAGAAAGATTTTCGAACCCTTCCACAAACTCAGCCATTATATGAAAAAGCCTCCATGATTCCTTGAGAGTTAAGGTGTCCAGCATATACTGTTTTTCCATAAGCTCCTCTTTTGCCTTGAGATTTTCTGTGCTCACATATATTATTTAGATCAGAAAGAGATGTCAAACTAAAAGTCACGGGTGAGATATTGTTCGGAACGAGAGAAAAGTGGATAGAAGACAGTGAATAGTAAACAACAAAGAACAAAGAAAAACTGCAAATTGCGGATAGCGAATAGTGAGTTATAAATGGAGAAAAGTAGTGGCAAAGGTTGTATTAGTTGGCATGAATCCTTACCATTCTCGTTTTGTTTTCGACTGTTCACTCTTCACTACCTGCTATTCACTTTTTTTTCGGGGGTGATTTTATGCGGATAGGTATTGATATAGGCGGGACAAAAATCATTACCGGAATTGTTGACAAGAAGGGATCTGTTCTTTACGCAAAGAAGATCCCCACAGACAGCCAAAGGGGTTACGGGGCCATACGGGACAGTATAATTATTCTAATCCAGAACACGATTAATGAATCTGGCATACAGAAAAAAGAGATCGAGAAGATCGGAATCGCGACTGCAGGTCAGGTAGAGAGGGTAACGGAAAAAATACTTTTTTCTCCTAATCTGGGATGGCACAATGTACCTCTCAGAGATGATGTGGAGAGAGCAACAGGCATTAAGACACATATTGAGAATGATGTCAACGCCGCAACATACGGCGAATGGAAATTTGCGCTTGAAGGCATCCCGCGAGATGTGCTCGGTATTTTTTTAGGTACCGGTATTGGCGGCGGTCTTATCCTTGACGGAAAACTTTACCGTGGTTTTTCCAATGTTGGTGCTGAGGTAGGTCACACAATTCTTAATCCTTACGGATATCGTTGCAACTGCGGCAATGACGGCTGTTTTGAAGCGTATTGCGGCGGCTGGTACATTAAGGAAAGAGTTAAGAAAAGGATTCGGGAAGGCTACAGAGGAAAAATACTGGACATCATTCATGGAGACATGGATAATCTCCATGCGGGAACCATTGAAGAGGCATACATAAGGGGCGATGAATTCTGCATTTCTGTTTGGAGGGAAGTTGTCGAGTATCTCGGCGCCGGTATCGCGAGCCTTGTGAACCTCCTGAATCCTGAGGTTGTTGTGCTGGGCGGCGGTGTCATATATGGCACAAAACAGCTTGTCGATGACATGAAAATGGTTCTTGAAAAAAGAGCAATGGCCGCGTCATTGAAAGGTTTACGGATTGAAAAGGCGAGACTTGGTGAAGACTCAGCGTTGCTTGGCGTTTCATATATTAATGATTAAGAGGAGGAAGTTGGCATGAATAAGGAGATATTCAGGGAATACGATATCAGAGGTAATGTTGAAAAAGATCTGACCGATGATGTGGTGCGGAATATCGGAAGGGCTTTCGCTGCCTATATGGCGGATAACGGGAAAAAGGCTGTGTCTATTGCCCGCGATTGCAGGCTTTCCTCTGAACATTATCGCGATCTCATGGTCGAGACCATAGTTGAAAGCGGTCTCGATGTGACTGATCTGGGCCTTGTGCCGACACCGCTTTTTTATTTTTCTCTTTTCAACCTTGACGTTGAAGGGGGTATCATGATTACGGGAAGCCACAATCCCCCTGAGATGAACGGTTTCAAAGTTGCTGTCGGTAAATGGACCATTTTCGGCAGCCAGATACAGGACATTCGAAAAATCATTGAAGAAGGTCGTTTTATTCAGGGAAAAGGTTCATACAGGGAATACAAAAATATAGTCTCCGATTACTATGCATTTTTACGGACACGCATCAAATTAAATAAAAAGTCCAAGATAGTTATAGACGCCGGAAACGGCACTGGTGGCGCAGTCGCTGTGCCTATCATGAGAGAAATGGGCCAAGAAGTTATTGAACTTTTCTGCGATATGGACGGCCATTTCCCGAATCATTTTCCCGATCCCACCGTAGAAAAAAATCTTGTTACATTACAGGAGACAGTGCTTGAGCAAAAGGCACACGTCGGTATAGGATACGATGGTGATGCAGACAGAATAGGTATTATTGATGAAAGGGCGAATATAATCTGGGGTGATTATCTGATGATTATTTTTGCCCGTGATATTCTCAAGGAAAAAAAGGGCGCTTATTTTGTTTCAGAGGTGAAGTGTTCCCAGAATCTCTTTGACGATATTGAAAAGCACGGCGGCAAACCCGTCATGTGGAAAGCAGGTCACTCTCTCATTAAACAGAAAATGAAAGAACTTGGTGCTCTCATGGGTGGAGAGATGAGCGGTCATATCTTCTTTGCCGATAAGTTTTTCGGATATGACGACGCAATATATGCGTCGTTGCGGTTTCTGGAGATTATGGAAAAGGATGATCGCCCTGTCTCGGAATTTTTAAGCGATCTTCCAAAGATGTATTCCACGCCTGAGATACGGACGGATTGTCCTGACAGCGTGAAATTTGAAGTTGTCAGAAAGCTTACCGAATATTACAAAACTAAATTTAAAGTCATCGATACTGATGGCGTAAGGGCCATATTTGAAGACGGTTGGGGGCTTGTACGCTCTTCCAATACACAGCCCATTCTTGTTCTCAGATTTGAGGCCACCAGCGAAGAAGCTCTGAAGAGGATTCAGAACATGGTTATGAAGGACCTTGAGGAGGTAATGAAAAAGTTCAGTTGAATATTTTAAAGGATTTTTAAATGCGACAATTTTGTCGTCCAGAATAACCCGGTTCGACATTTCTTGCCCGACTGTTGATTATAAAAAACAATTATTTACGTAAATTCAATGGGCTACAAGGCACGTTCTATTGGCATTAATTTTGCTGTTATATAGAGTGAAGAAATGGTGTGTTGCAAATTTATATGCTCAGGAGGTTAATTATGAAGAAGGGTTTAATGATTTGTATTGCTCTGGTGTTTGTGGCGACAGTCGGTTTTCCGGCACTGGGCCACAGTCACGGTCACGGAGATTGGGGCTATGCGGGTGCTGCTGTGGGTGGCCTTGTGCTCGGCACTATCATAGGAAGCGCAATGGCTCCGGCAGGCTACTACGCGCCACCACCGCCACCACCACCGCGTTATTATTACCCGAACCGTTACCGGATGTATTATTCCCCGCCTTTTCCCCGGATGCGCCATTATAGGCCAATGCTCCCGCCGCCACCACCACCTAGATGGTAATTGAAATTGTGAGTTTATTTTAAAAAGCGGACGTGGAGAATTGAGTTTCCGCAATGCTGTCTTTGAAGAGAGATGAAAAGTCTGTTATGATATCCTAACTAACTACCTTAAGGAGGCCCTCTAATGAAAAAATGGTTCATGGTTT
>CAZXVZ010000024.1:0-23267 GCA_964644085.1 uncultured Syntrophus sp.
TATTTCCTTGTCATTGCCGCGTAGTCCTGTTCAGGTTCATCGGCAACAAAAATATCTTTAGATGGTATCTTTAATGTATGCAATGTAAGGAGGAAGGCTTTAACATTTTCGGGATAACATTTAATGATCGATGCATTACCTTTTTCCTCTATCCATACACCTGATGCGGTGAGCTCTTTGTAAAAAGTGTCGGGAAGTAGTTCTTCTGTCCCTTTTTTAACTATAATATCAACGCGGGTTCGGGAAGTTTTTTGAGCATGCGTCATGGGAGATGTGTTCCTTTTTACAATAGGATTATTGTGTCTCTTCTTGTTTTTATATAATGTGCAAGTATTGTTACCCCGTTTCTTCTTTAATCAATCTGGTGATTTCTCCCTCACTGGGGAATAGCCGTCCTTCGACGTTTTGTTTGGAGTAGATTAACTTTGTGTCGCATTTCACATCGAAAATCCCACCGCTACCCTCGATCAATCTAATAATTGCTTCAGGGTAATGTTCCTTTAATTCGGCTTTCACAGGGGATGCCTGTGGAAAATAGTTTCACGCACCGCAATATTCGATAAATATCTCCATAAAAGCCTCCATTTATTGTAGTAAGCAACCATTGTATAACGGTTCCCAAGGCAGGAAGCGCAAGTTTTATACCCAAATATCCGGTAAGATGTCCAACGGACCCATCATGTACCAAGGGACCGGTCAGAGTGAACAGGAAATTCCAGCCGTATAAATCAAGCACTTCCTGTCCGGCAGTCCCGGCCGCGAGCATATGTTGTCCATGGATATCATTGCTGTACGAAGATATATCAATAAACCTCCGCCTTGTCTAACGGGATAGTAGTTACTCCCTGAAAGAGGTCCTCACATCCTATTTCTGCGCGGCTTCGATTAACTGTTCTACCGACACAATTGACCCATATTTTGTTTTCAGGTTTTCCAGGCCTGTGCGTTGTTCTTGGTAGACTTCAAACAACTTTCGGGGAACATTATTTTCCTGCTTGTACGCGGTTTCCTGGAGGTCAATGCGCCCGATGATATTGTCCACGTAGAATGCGAACTGCTTGTCGTAGAGCGCTTTCGGATATTCTTTATCAATGCCGGCAAATAATTTCTGAAGGTCCTCGTATCTGGGAATTAATCCGATTGGTGTCTCGATAGCCTGAACATCCCCGTTGGCGTACAGTTCCAGCCAGCCGAGCCAGGCCCTGACATCGCGCTTTTCGCCAAGCAGTTTTTTGCCTTCACCACCCCGTGCTCCGTGCGTCAGGAAATAGTTGATACCTGCTATTACAGGCTTCACTTTAATTTTTGGCGAATTGAAGAAAATAAACTGTGCCTCCATGTAATCAGCCAGCGGTCCGGGAATAAATGGTTCATTAGCCCAGGGTTGGCGACGTACACCAGATACACCGATTTCCGTCGCGGTTGCGGCGGACAAAACTGAAGCGCCGATCGCTACGCCTTGATCCGGGTTTTTTGCCACAACAATTGGCGGCATTGTGTCGCTGTCACGGCCGCTGTAGGTGATCACTTTTATTGGTACGCCCCTCGGATTCTCGGCCATTTGTTCATTATAGTTGGGCATATTTGTGTTTAAAAGAGTACAACGGGCATTTGGGTTAGACGGTGGAATCGGCCGGCCGTCTTCATCGAGTTTGCCTTCCCACCATTCACCAGTGTAATTAATCCCCTTTTTAGGTATTGTTTCACCGCAGCCTACCCAGTAAGGGACTTTATGTTCGTCAATCAAAACATTTGTCCAGATTACCTCGCAACCCGGTTCTCGCAGACATTTCATGAGATATGGATCACCTTCGCGGTTGACGTCTTCCACGATTCCAAAAATGCCGAACTCAGGATTCACCGCGCGTACGATTCCATCATTATCGATCCAGATCTGTGCTAAATCGTCGCCGATAAAATCTTCACCTACCATAGCGGTTGTGGTTTTTCCGCATCCCGATGGCGCCGCACCGGCAAAATAAGTATTGCGCCCTTCCGGACCCCGAAGTCCGGTGATAAACATATGCTCCGAGAGCTGAGATTCTTTTTGATAGTATGTTGCCAGATCAACCGCAAACCGATGGTTGCCCTTTTTCAGCAGTAGCGTGTTACCTGCATAAGTGCAATGCATAGAGAATGTGGTCAGCCAGCTGCGATCCATGAATACGCGCATTTTCGGGAAGTTGGCCGGATCGCCCGTACCTTCACTATGGACGTTGGTGATTACGTAACCGGCACGCTCCACTTCCTTATCGAAGTGAATGTAAGAATTCCGATACAGCAGGTTCGCTGAGTGCATAACGTACGTTGAAGTCGTGATCTCCAGTGCCGGCAGTGAACCTTTCGCGCCGATCGGGCCCCGGTTAAAGAATCCGACAAGCAGTATTTTCCCTTTCGCAATGCCGCTCATTTGTTCTTTTACATAAGCGTGAGCTTCATCTCGGAGAATCTTCTTGGCAAGGACGCTCACGTCTTCATCCTCATTAACGATATAGAGGGTTTTATCCACTACGCGGCCCTGTTCTTTGGCGTAATCAAAGTGGATGCTGTGATCCGGCATGGCCAGAGGAGCCTCTTCACCTTTTGTAATACTCATCCGGCGAACTGTTTGCATATCTTCGACAGAACCAGTGTTAACGAATACGCTATCCGGCTGCATCATAGCGATGGCGTTTGCGATCTTTAATAATGCCTCTTGATTTTTAATTTGTTGTAGCTTTGCCAGGTTTGACTGATCACATTTTTTTGCGAAAAGCGCCTCTGCCTCCCGTGCTGTTTTTATGCAACCAAGATCGGCGAGTATATCAACCCCTTTTTTTAACTTTACCATAATTATCTCCTGTTTTTCCATGTTGCATACATGACAACTGTCGCTGATGAATGATGGCGTTTCGGAAATGTTTAAAAATACCACCAAAAATTATATCCGGGCAAAAAGCTTTCACCATCCGATTCTGCCCTGTGCGATGCGTAATACATTATTTACCGCATTCTGTCCCGATTTTTATTATATCATCTGAATTATGATGAAGCAAGGAACTGCAGGAATATTTTTAGCATCGCAGCGGTCTTTTTATGGTATAGTTAAAAGCCGAGAATGATCAATATGGTTCTCTATGGAAGATAATAAAAGCCTCAGAAGAAACGCACTCCTTGCTGCCGCGCTCAGTGGTTTTCTGACACCGTTTATAGGTTCTTCCGTCATCATTGCCCTTCCAGCTATAGGTCGTGAATTTTCGATGGACGCGGTTTCATTAAGCTGGGTTTCAACAGCATTTCTTCTCTCAGCGGCGGCTTTTCTGGTGCCTTTTGGAAGAGCATCGGATATTTACGGCAGAAAGAAAATTTTTGTCTGTGGCATTCTTGTGTTTAATGTTTTTACAGTTTTTGGCGCTGTCGCTCCATCAGGTGTGTTTCTCATCTTCAGCCGCGTACTCCAGGGAATAGGCGGTGCCATGATTTTTGGCACTGGTTTATCGATTGTGACCGCCGTGTATCCCCCGCAGGACCGAGGAAAAGCCCTTGGCATAGTTCTCACTGCCACTTACGTGGGGGTAACACTGGGGCCTTTTATAGGCGGTCTTCTTACAGATAATCTGGGTTGGCGGAGCGTCTTCATTGTAAACGCTATCGTTGGCATAGTTATTTTTGTAATTGCCTTCTGGAAGATAAAGGAAGAATGGGCTGAAGCCCGTGGAGAAACCTTTGATTTAACGGGTTCCCTCATCTATACCTTATCTCTTGTATTGACAATATATGGGCTTTCATTATTCCCCGCCAGGACAGCTTTTTTATTGGTATGCCCCGGGCTGGCTGGTTTTGTTTTCTTCGTGTACTGGATATCTAAAGTAAAATATCCTGTCATGGAGATACATCTTTTCAGAAAAAACAGAACTTTTCTTTTTTCCAATATTGCGGCACTCATCAATTACAGTGCCACTTTTGCCATTAGTTTTCTTATCAGCCTCTATCTGCAGTATATTCTGAAAATGAGCGCCCAGCAGGCGGGATTGGTTCTTGTAGCACAACCGTTGGTGATGGCAGGACTTGCCGGAGCAACTGGCAAACTTTCCGATCGGATCGAACCCCGAATTCTCTCCTCAGCCGGTATGCTATCTCTCATTATTGGGCTTGTTTTCTTTGTGTTCCTGAATGAACAATCTACACTGAGATATGTTGTATTAAACTTGCTGCTCATCGGTTTTGGCTTTGCCCTTTTTATAACACCTAACACGAACGCGATCATGACTTCTGTTGAAAAAAGGTTCTACGGCGTGGCCTCGGGAATAATGGGTACCATGCGTCTTATCGGACAAGCCGTGAGTATGGGAATAGTAACGCTCATATTTATGCTTTATATGGGCAGGGTGACGATTACCGCTGAAAATTACCCGCGCTTTTTGCAAAGCCTGAAAATATCTTTTATGGTTTTCGCAGTCCTCTGTTTTTTCGGAGTTATTGCCTCCCTCGTTCGAGGCAACATAAGAAAAGAAGAGAAAACGCCGATCGAATAAATCACCTTGTTATAAATATTGAGCGTTTCGGTGAATACTAATTGAGAATCATATAACTTGCAGGTATTTTTCGCTTACAAATAGGGCAGACGGGCTCTATCAATGTGTAAGTTTTACCGAATATATCAACAGGTTTAAAGAAAACACCCGGAGCATTACATAAATCTCTTTCATTAAACATCTTTCCACATTCGCATACCGGATATTCCTGCCTGATCGTTTTTCCATGAAAGGCCTGATCCGCGTATTTAGTTACCAGTTCTTTTTCTTTATTAGTCATATAGCAAATATAATGTCCTTTTACGCTTTTCGCAACCCCTATAATCCTTATCGTCTATTTTATGCTTTGATTAATAAAAATACTAATTTTTCGTTATTCTTTCTCTTTCTTCTTTTTCCTTTTCTCCGCACGGGCTTCTTTTTCCTGTTCGTAGATATCTTCAACAAGAGTGCCCACCCTTTCCCGCCATCGAGGATCTTTCTGATTTGCTTCCACTTCTTCATAAAAGTCTGAAATACTATGGCTTACAAGTTTATATGGATCGTTTTCAGATTCAATGTCAAAGGAGGCATGCCTCAGTTCGTGACGGAGAATTCTTTTCCTGTCTTCATCGGGAATGTTGTCCCAGCATTTTTTATCCAGTGTAATGATGTAATCATATCCTTCCACTGCTTCGACTTCATCCTTTGTCAAGAGGCGGATAAGGTCATTTGACTTCACAATCCTGCCAAGTACAATTCGACCTCCCGATTTCCTTTTTTTCAAATCAAAAAGGACTTTGATCTTCGCGTTTTTCAACTCTTTGAAATCTTTTGCCTTTAATTCCTTGAGCATATTCAGAACCATCGGTGTCACTTCTTCGTAACGTAGTCCCATGTGTAGTGCCTCCTGGATGAAGCATATTTGAAATGGCAGACGGGCAAGGTTATCATAATCGCAGGTAAAAATTCAAGGTACTAAAAGGTAGCGGGATCAGAAGAACGTGGATTCCTTGCCACAGAATAGTGAGTGCAGATTGGTGTTATAGTAACATATCCTGTTTTTCTTTGCTGTATTTGCTCGTTATACCTGTTTTTCCTTACCTTTTTCATGCCATTCTTTACTTTAATAATCCTCTTTGTTAGAATAACCGCAATTCATGGTCATGTTTGGGAAAAAAGTTCTCTTACATCTTTTTTGCCTCACTCTGCTTTTTGCCTGCGGGAACAATCCCTATCCGCCTGATGGCAGTAAGATGATCGGTTATTCAGCATTGGGAGAGGATCCCCGGACATTAGACCCGGCGCAAGTATCAGATACCACATCGGCAGAGGTGTTGACGCAGATTTACGATGCCCTCTATCAAAACGCGTATCTCGATAGACCCTACAAAGTGGTTCCGGCACTAGCTGCGGACTACCCTTCAAAACGCGTCTTTTTCGAAAATGTATTTGAAAATGGAGTCAAGAAGAAAATACAGAGAATGGAGTATGTCTTTACCCTGAGAGACGACATTTATTTTCAGGATGACCCTTGTTTTCCCGGAGGTAAGGGGCGGCCCGTGACGGCCCGTGATGTCATCTACGCCATTAAAAGGCTGGCTGACCCTGCCGTGCAATCAACAGGCTACTGGCTTGTTGCAGGAAAGATAAAGGGCATAGACGCATTCTTTAAAAATGCCACGGCAAAAGGCAGGGCGGATTACTCGGAAGAAATCGAAGGGCTTAAAGCCATTGATGAACGCACATTGAAAATTACGCTTACAGAGCCTCTTCCCGCTTTTATATACGTTATGAGTATGCCTTATACTGCCCCGGTGGCCCGCGAGGCTGTGGAGTACTATAATGCACCGGGAAGGGACGGCTTTGCTCGTCACCCCGTGGGAACCGGAGCCTACAAGCTCAAATCATGGGAAAGACAACACAGAATTGTCCTCGAGAGAAGCTCATCCTTCCGAACCGAGTTCTATCCATCGACCGGAGCTTCCGGAGACGGGGAAAAAGGCCTCCTCGACGATGCGGGCAAGAAGCTGCCCTTCCTCGATGAGGTCTGGTATAGCATCATATCCGCGGGCCAGCCTGTGTGGCTCCTCTTTCTACAGGGATATCTGGATGCTTCCGGGGTACCGCAAGAACAATTTGACAGGGTCGTAACAAAAAACCTTGAACTTTCAGATAATTTTATAAAGAAAGGTATTTCACTGGAAATAGCCAGTGATCTTTCCATCTATTTCCTTGCATTTAACATGCGCGATCCTGTGTTAGGCAAAAATAAGCTTCTCCGTCAGGCCCTGTCTGTCGCTTATGACACCAACCTCTACAATGAAATATTCATGAACGGCCGTGCCATTAACGCTCAAGGGCCCCTGCCGCCCGGCATCTTCGGTTATGATCCGAAACTTATAAATCCATACGGAACCCATAACCTGGAGAGAGCGAAAGAACTTCTCGCGCAGGCCGGCTATCCGGGCGGGATAGACAAGAATACGCGCAGGCAGCTTGAGCTTACCTACGATATCGGGTCCGATTCAACACGGGCCCGTGAAACAGCCGTTTTTGATATGCGCTGTTTCGAATCGCTTGGCATCAAAATGAAGCTCCAGGTAAACACCTTTTCGCAATACCTGGAGAGGACCCACAAAGGGACATTCCAGATGACGTCCGGAGGCTGGGTGGCGGATTACCCCGATCCGGAAAATTTTCTGCAATTGCTCTATGGACCAAACGCGCCACCGAATCCGAATAGCTCGGCCTTTTCCAATCCTGAATATGACATGCTTTACGAACAGATGAAGACTATGGAAGATTCACCGAAAAGGCTGGAAGTAATCCGCAGGATGGTACAGATCCTCATCGAGGAATGCCCCTGGATATTCAACTTTCACTCCCCATCCTATGTGCTGCGTCATGCCTGGTATAAGAACGGCAAGGCCCACAGCATTTCCGGAAACTACAGGAAATATCACCGCGTTGATCCGGGACTCAGGAGCGCTTACCGGCAGGCCGAAAACAGGCCCAATTTGAAGATGCTCCCGTACGGGATTTTTTTCCTGATTCTCATTTGTGTTCCTGTTATGGTAATTACCTATGTAAGAAGGAGAAGATAGGGTGATCCGCTATGTCATTCGCAGATTCCTGCTTGCCGTACCAACCGTTCTCGGTGTCTGCGTCGTTACTTTTCTGCTCTTCAATATTTTTGCTTCGCCTGAGTCAGTGGCGAGAAAACAGCTCGGTAAGAATCCAACTCAAGCACAGATCACGGCGTGGATTAATGCCCATGGCATGGACAAGCCCATGTTTTTCAACTTCGCAACGGGCAAAGATGGTCGTAGACATCCTTTCGACAGCCGATTCTGGAATCACATGAAGGAGCTTATCCTTTTCCAATTCCCTGAGTCAGACTACCTTCATGAAAAAGTGAGCGATCTCCTGAAACAGAAAATAGGTCCTTCGCTGACAATCACCATCCCTGCCTTTTTGCTTTCCATTCTCGTGACGTTACCTATCTCCCTTTTCATTGCTTACTACCGGGGCACATACGTGGACAGACTCGCGCTCTTTGTCTGCGTCATTCTCATGAGCGTTGCCACGCTCATCTATATCATCGTCGGACAATATCTCCTCGGGGTTGTCTTCAAGTATTTTCCTGTCTACGGTTACGACTTTGGCGCGGGGGCCTGGAAATTTGTGCTCTTACCCGTCATACTGGCAGTGGCGTCGGGCCTTGGCGGCGGCGTGCGTTTCTACCGCACAATTATGCTCAATGAGGTCCGTTCCGACTATGTAAGAACCGCTATGGCGAAAGGAGTGAGCGAGGGCGGAATACTCTTCAAACATGTTCTCAAGAATGCCATGATCCCCATACTTACTACAGCCGTTCAGTCCATCCCCTTTCTCATTACCGGCAGTCTCCTCCTGGAGATGTATTTCGGCATACCGGGCATGGGCAATCTTATGCTCAACGCCATAAACAATCATGATTATCCTGTTATCAGAACTCTCGTTTACATTTATTCCCTGCTTTACATCGCCGGGAACATCCTGACGGACATTAGCTATACCTTGGTAGATCCGCGGATTACTTTTGAGAAAGGATGACGCGTGGCTGAATCACACCTCAATATAGCGATAAAAAGGATCAGGAGAGATAAACTCGCTATCCTGGGATTCTGTGTCATCTGTCTCTTTGCGCTCATTGCCGTTCTCGATGTCATACCGTTCCCCCGGCAGGACATAAAAGGAACAAAATGGGACCGTACCGTTATCGACGCAATATTCCAGAAAGATGTAGAAAAATGCTATTCCCCGCCTCTGGCAAAAACAGGAACCCTTAACCGTACTGTATTTCCCCTGAAATCCCGCCATCTTCTGGGAACAAACAACCTCGGTGAAGACGTGCTTTATAAGGCTTTGAAAGGTGTCCGCACAGCCTTTATCATCGGCATTGTGCCGTTGCTCATAGCGACGTTCCTTGCCATTATTTTCGGCCTCATGGCCGGTTACTATGGGGGTTGGGTCGATGACTTCATCCAATATGTGTATCAGGTTCTCTCTTCCATTCCGAGCATTCTTCTGCTTATTGCCATGCTCATGGTGCTGGATCGTGGATTGTGGCAGCTTTGTCTAGCTCTCGGCATAACGATGTGGGTGGGCCTGTGTCGTCTTATCAGAGGAGAGACACTAAAGGTAAAGAGCATGGAATACGTGGAAGCGGCCCGTGGGTTGGGAGCAAGCGATCTCCGATTACTGGCAAGATATATTCTGCCCAATGTGATGTATCTTGTGGTCATCGAAATGACGCTCGACTTCTCGGCGCTTGTCATGTCTGAAACAGTTCTCACATACATCAACGTCGGCGTTGAACCCGGCACTGGCAGCTGGGGGCAGATGATCATGACGGCGGACAGGGAGCTTGCCAATGGTATCTGGTGGAACCTGGCAAGTGCGTCAGCTTTCCTTTTTGTTCTCGTGTTGGCCTTTAATCTTTTTGCCGACGCGCTCCGTGACGCCCTCGATCCGCGCCTGAGGAGAGAGTGATGACTTATGATTGTCGATTTATGATTAACGGATTGTGAAACTAAAGACAGTACAATGAATGCGGATGACATTAAGAAGAGGACCAAGGTGTTTGCTCACGAAGCCGTCAAGGTGGCTGGTTTATCGGGAAGATTAGCCCCTGGTGATCATGTCGGCAAACAATTAATGAGATGCGCGACGTCAATCGCGACAAATTATCGAGATGCTTTGTTGGCGCAGACAAAGGTATCTTTTATTGCAAAAACCAGCATTGTTATAGAGGAATCAGATGAAACTGAATTATGGCCGGAATTTATCGAGGATGAAACATTATTGACAGCAGATTATTTGCTGCCTCTTTACAGGGAAGCGCGCGAGCTTACTTCTATTTTTATTAAGACAAGAAAAACTGCTCAATCCAAAGGATCATGATGGCTTTGAATAGACAATCAAGAATCATCAATCAACAATCCAAGACGGAAACCGTGTTGGAGATTGAAAATCTTCAGACACACTTTTTCACCGGTGAAGGGATTGCCAGGGCGGTTGATGGAGTTTCTTTCTCCGTTGGGAGAAAAAAGACATTAGGTCTCGTCGGAGAATCGGGGTGCGGAAAGTCGGTTACAGCGCTGTCAATACTAAGACTTATTCCCACACCACCGGGTAGAATCATGGCCGGCCGTATCATGCTTTCCGGCGAGGATATCCTTTTCCTTTCAGATATAAAAATGCGTTCAGTCCGGGGCAAACTCGCCTCAATGATTTTTCAGGAACCCATGACGAGCCTCAATCCTGTTTTTACAATCGGTACGCAAGTTGCTGAAGCTGTTCGCTTACACACAGATATCGACCGCGCCAGCGCCAATGAGATAGCCATCGAATATCTCTCCAGGGTAGGTATTCCGGTTCCACGCCAGCGATTTTCCCAGTATCCGCACCAGCTCTCGGGAGGCATGAAGCAGCGGGTAATGATCGCCATGGCGCTCTGCCTCAAACCGGATCTTCTGATTGCCGACGAACCTACAACAGCCCTGGATGTGACTATTCAAGCCGGAATTCTCAGGCTTATAAAGGAAATGCAGGAAGAGACAGGCACTGCTCTGCTTCTTATCACTCACGATCTCGGTATCATTGCCGAAATGGCTGACGAGGTAGCCGTCATGTACGCGGGGAAGATTGTTGAAATGGGTCCCTGCGCGTCGGTTTTCTCTTCCTTTGCGCACCCATACACGGAAGGCCTTTTCAGAAGCCTGCCGGGGAGGATCGCCCGGGGTTCTAAACTCTACACGATAAAAGGGACTGTACCTTCCGCGTTCGCGTTCCCTTCAGGCTGCAGATTCCATACCCGTTGTCCGATCGCGATACCACGGTGCAGGGAAGAAGAGCCGTCGCTTGTGGCCATTGCTGAAAGACATACCTGTGCCTGCTGGGTGCGGGCGGGAGGGCAGGCATGATTCTTAAGGTAAGAGACCTCAGGATGTTCTTTCCCGTCAGAAAAGGCTTTCTGCGCCGCACGGTGGGGCATGTGAAAGCAGTGGATGGAGTCTCCTTTTCCGTATCTTCCGGCGAAACTTTAGGACTTGTCGGTGAGTCGGGGTGCGGTAAGACAACGGTAGGCAAATGCATAGCAAGGCTTCTCAACCCAACCAGTGGACAGATTCTCATCGACAACGAAGATATAGCACGTCTAAGGACCGGCAGACTCAAATCCTACAGAAGAAAAATCCAAATGGTTTTTCAGGATCCCTTCGGCTCTCTCAATCCGAGTATGACTATCAAGGATATTGTCGGGGAAGGGCTTGTCATTATGGGGGAGTCGTTTACGGAAAAGAGAATAAAAGAACTTCTTGGGATCGTGGGACTTCCTGTGGAAGCTGCTTCCAGATATCCCCATGAGTTCTCTGGCGGACAGAGACAGAGGATAGGTATTGCCAGGGCGCTTGCTGTAAACCCTTCTTTTCTGGTTTGTGATGAACCCGTTTCAGCCCTGGATGTCTCGATTCAAGCTCAAATTATTAATCTGCTTGAAGATCTCCAAAGGGAATTTTCCCTTTCATATCTTTTTGTCGCCCACGACCTTTCCGTGGTACGTCACATTGCTGGGAAAGTTGCTGTCATGTACGTGGGTAAGATCATGGAGGAAGCCCCCACGGAGGAGCTTTTCGCGAACCCGATGCACCCTTACACGCAGGCCCTTTTCGCCTCCATACCGTCTCTCGATCCTGCCAGACGCCGCGGTTTCAGCCCTTTGCCCGGTGATCCCCCGTCGCCTGTTGATCCGCCGCCGGGGTGCCGATTTGCCTCCCGATGTCCCAGAGTGACGCAGTCATGCAGGGAAGGAGACATAGATATCGTTGAAGTCTCGCCGGGTCACAAGGTGCGATGCGCCCTATTAAAGGGTGACAGAAATGGTTAATAACGTTATTCTGGATTGTTCATGAAAAAGAGATTGTCAATACTTAGTATCGCTAAGACGCTCTTCAAGAAATATCAACAAGACCGCGGAAATGTCATCGTTTCCTCCATTTCTTTTTATGTACTCTTTACGTTTATTCCATTTACGCTTTTTTCAATCTGCGTTCTGGGTTATGTTGTCGATCTCAGTCATCCTGCGAGATATCTTGAGACGTTTGTTCGAAGTGCTATTCCCGCGCCTTATGATGCCGTCATAGTAAATAAAGTTCTCAGTGAATTGAATATTATTGCGGTCACAAAGACGCTATCCGGACCCCTTGGTCTCGCCTTTCTGCTCTTTTTCACCATGAGATTGTTTGCTGTCATACGTCCTTCATTTCATCTTATATTCGGTCAAAAGCAAAAGGGGTTTATCAAGGGAAAGTGGGAGGAACTGCTCATGACATTCTTTTTTTCAATTCTCCAGACCCTTCTCTTCTTCGGTTTTATTGTTTCTTTTATTCTTCAGGCGAAATTCATCAAGCTTTTTGGAGGTGTTGTAACGGGAACGCCCATTGTTTATCTTTTTTCTTTTGTCATGATGTGCCTTGTCTTCATCTTTTTCTATCTTCTCTATTATCTTCTTACGCCAGTGAAAGATAAAAAACTTCTTCTTATATCAACGATTCCGGGTGTGGTTATATGGTACGGGGGAAAATATCTTTTCAAATATTTCATTCTTTCCCTTGGGAAGTATACTGCTTTTTTCGGCGCTTATGGCGCTTTTATCGCCTTTTTTCTCTGGGTTTATTTTTCTGTATTTGTTTTTGTGCTCTGCGCGGAATTACTCTCGATTCTCTCCGGCTCAAATAACCAGAACAATAACTCTGTCAACAAACCTTTCCGGAAATAATATTATCCCGAATTTAGTATTACGTGGTATGTTGGGTTTCCTGAAGCAGATCCTCACGAGACGAAGAAGCTTGGCTTTTTGCGAAAGCAATAGTTACGAAGTCTGGTGGGAGCGAGTGAAGCCGCAGGAGCTTGAGGGATCGTGTTTGTCAAGGAAATCCCAACATGGCGCTTGTTCTAATGACAAATCTGGGATTATCACAAATTGTGTGCAGATGGTTTTGCCGGCAGATTTTCCAGCATATCTATTACGATTTTCATCGAATCCAGTGAGAACAGCCTGAAGTTGATCCTTATGCTGTCATGTTGTGAGAGTATCTCATAGATAAAAGAACCATAGAATCTGTCCCTGGAATGTCCATGCTCAAACAACCATCCCGTGTGGATTATATCAACAAATGTAATGATTTTGGTTGTAAATAGGCCGGTATACACAATCTGATTATTATCGACAATGATTTTCAATCTGGATCGAATCGCAAAAACCAACGCAACAAATATGATGCCAAATATAACCAAGAAAAGTTTTTGGTATAAGATTCCGCCTAAGATGAGGAAAAAAGCGATAAGAGATAGAACCAACGCGACCCCGAACATGCTCTTAAACGTCACACGATATTGCATTTTCATCCTTTGGCCATGTTATTTCAGATTGCATGCAGAAACAGACCACGACGACTCCGAGGAGAGAACCGGAAGCTTACCAAAAGTACGTTGAGGATTCAAGACGACCAGGCAACAAAGGTATGCGCAGACGATCTGACATCATTCATGCGCTGCTGCCCAGTTAGCACCTCTCCCCATTGAAACCTTAAGCGGCACATCAAGTGTAATGACATGTTCCATTTCCTCCCTAACGAGGGTTTCCATTGCAGCAATCTCGTCTTCTCTGACCTCAAAGACCAGTTCGTCATGAATTGACAGAATAAGCCTCGATCCGAGTCCTTTTAGCTTAAGCTTCGCGCTAATGTTGATCATAGCCATTTTGATAATATCTGCCGCTGTTCCCTGAATCGGTGTGTTCATTGCCGTCCTCTGGCCAAGCTGGCGCACCATTTGATCGGGATTGTTGATCTCCGGTATGAAACGTATCCGCCCGAAGAGCGTTTTTACAAATCCGTTTATCCTTGCTTCTTCAACAATACTATCTATGTAATTTTTTACGCCCCTGTGTCTCGCGAAATAACCGTCAATATAATGCTGGGCTTCCTTCTGTGATATTCCCAGTTCTTTCGATAAGCCAAAGGCGCTCATGCCATATATGATGCCGAAATTAATAACCTTTGCTGTCCTGCGCATATCCTGAGTAACGGATCCTGCGCTTACCCCAAAGATATTTTGCGCGACCGTGGAATGGACATCCTCATTTCGCAGAAACGTCCCGATGAGGAGAGGATCTTTTGAAATGTGCGCGAGGACGCGAAGCTCAATCTGGGAATAATCTGAGGAAATAAGCGTATAACCGTCTTCGGGCACAAAGGCCTGGCGTATCTTCATGCCTTCTTCTCCGCGGATCGGGATGTTTTGCAGGTTGGGATCAGAGCTCGATAGTCTTCCTGTTGAAACAACCATCTGATTGAAGGTAGTATGTATTCTTCCGGTATGAGGATTAATGAGCACCGGGAGCACATCAATATAAGTATTTTTCAGTTTGGTGAGCGTTCTGTATTCAAGGATTTTTCCTGGAAGTGGGTGTTGGAGTGATAGGGTTTCGAGGACTTCCGTATCAGTTGAAAAACCGGTCTTTGTTTTCTTCACCGGCTGCAGGCCCAGCGAGTCGAAAAGCACTTTCGATAATTGCTGAGGGGAGTTGATGTTGAAGGGTTCTCCGGACAGCGCGTATATCTCTTTAACAATGCCTGTCAGCCTTCCGTCGAAACCCCTCGATAGTTCAGACAGGATTTTACGGTCCACCTTTACACCATGTCGCTCCATATCGGCAAGCACTGAAACAAGGGGCAATTCAATTTTCGTAAAAAGACTCATGAGACCAAAAGATGCCATTGTTTTCACTAACGTGTCTTTTAGTTCAAAAAGGTAGGGGACACATTCTGTCAGGATTGATCGAGCATTGTGTAATGTCAACGTCATGTCGAGATGCTCTTCGATGATGGAGCCAATCCCGTACTCTTTTCTCAAGGGATTTGCCAGATAAGATGCGAGCATGGTGTCGAAGAAGCGCGTTGTCGCAAGTTTGGAATTTGGAATTTGGAATTTAGAATTTTTCATTAGTATGAGGAGAGGTTTCAGATTATGGGTAATAATGTCTTCAGCACGGTTAATAATTTCAACGAAATCATTTTCATTTTGAGAAAAAAATATGCCCTCCCCATCGTATACGGCAAAAGAATCAAGTTGGAAGTCACCGGCGTTTTTGCCCTGTAAAGACGGAAGGATTGCAATACACTTCGTATTTAGTTGTAGCAGTTCTTTTTTTGGCCATTCTTTCTTTGTATTGTTCTCTCCCTTAATTTCCCTGTACAGGGAAGTAAATTCGAGCTCCCGGTATATCTTTCGAAGTGCCTGTGGGTTTTCATTGGTCGTTGTCAATGTGTCGATGCTGATGTCAATTGGAACATCAACCTTAATGGTGGCCAGCTTTCGGCTCATCTCGCCTAGTTCCTTGCCTGCGAAAAGTTTTTCTCTCACAGACGTTTTTTTTATTTCGTCGATTCTTCGATAGATATCTTCCATTGACCCTATGTTTGTTAGAAGCTCGCGGGCGGTCTTCTCACCAATTCCGGGCACACCCGGGATGTTGTCCGATGTGTCGCCGCAAAGGGCGAGATAATCGATAACAAGGGACGGCTTAACCCCCAGCTTTGCAATAACTTCCGGTTCCCTGATGATCTGGTTTTTCATAGAGTCGTAGACGCAAACCGTGGGCGAGACGAGCTGCATCATATCCTTATCGCTGGTCACGATATAAGTTTCAACGTCGTTATGGTTTTTAAAATACTCTACGATTGTGCCGATAATGTCGTCGGCTTCATACCCCTCTTTCTCAAGCATTGGAAGGCCCATAGCCTCCACAATCCCTTTTACGTAAGGAACCTGAGCGATAAGATTTCCCGGCATGGGCGGCCTCTGCGCTTTATATTCCTTTGAAATTGCTTCCCGGAAAGAAGGCACTTTGGAGTCAAAAACAATAACAAGTATGTCAGGGACTTCCGTGTCTCTAAGTTTTTTGATCATGCTGATGAAGGCGTATATGGCATTCGTCGGTATGCCCCGGGAGTTGGAAAGATGGGGTGTCGCATAGAATGCCCTGTAGAGATAGGAGTTACCGTCAACGAGGAAAATCCGTTTGCGGGTTTCCTGTTGAGAGTCGTGATTTTGGAGTTCGGAGTTTTCAGACATATGCACCTGCTTTTATAAATTGTTTAAACAGTTTAAACAATTTAAGCTACAATTTTGTATCGGGAAATACATTCCGATCTTGAAAGTTCTTTTCTCGAGGAAACAATTAATGGGGCTTGCGCCTGTCCTCGCTTGACGGGGGTCGCCCCCTCCACGAGCATAAGTTCGCGGAGCCACCCCTTCATGTTCGCTTTGCTCACAGTATAAATTCCCTGATATAGGTAATATGACGTTCCTCTTTTACATTTACCATGCTCATAATGGAAAATACGTTTTGATCTTAAAGGTCCTTTTCTCAGGGAATTTATATATCCTTATTCCGAAGGTTTTTTCAAGGGTTGTTATGAATTTGTCGATTTCATGCATTGTATTCATGGTCACCGTGAACCAGAGATTGAGTTCACCATCACGTTCATAATTATGAGTGACACCTGTTTCTTTGTTGATTTCTTCCGCAAGCAACTCAATTAGATTTTCATCCACATGAGTACCGCAAAGAAGACTCGCGTACCCAAGTTTTTTGCGATCCAGGATGGGGCCGATTCTCCTGATGTAACCCTCTCCCGTGAGTTTTTTAATGCGATCAAAAGCTTCTTTTTCGCTGATTCCAACCCGCCGCCCGATTATTTCAAAAGGTTTTTTCGTGATCGGAAATTCCACTTGAATGACGTTGAGAATAGCCCTGTCAATTGTATCCATCTTATCATATGAATCGTTCAAATCGCTCCTTTTTTGCTTTGCAGATAGGGCACACACCAGGCGGTTCCTCTCGCGCGCATAAGTATCCGCAGACCCTGCATCTCCAGACAGGATAAGCGAGGCCGTCATTACGAGCCTTCAATGTTTCATCTTTCTTTGTAACAGGTTGCTGCGGTGGCCTTCTTTCCGGAATGGACGACAATTTCTTTATACCTTTCATAACATCTTCAGATACGTAAAGGGCGCAGTAGCAGGAGCCAAATTGTGCGAGATCGGAATCGCGATAGTCACAGGGACAGATGATATCAAGATCTTTTTCTTTGTTTCCCGTGGCGAGCCTGCATGGACACGAGCCGTAACCGTATCGTTTTTCATTGACGATAAGGCCGGCAAGAAGGGTTTCTGTGAACTCCATGTCAGGATTTAGATAATATCCCGTGGAGACATCCTTTTTTATTTTTTCATACAGCAGGTTGATTTCCCGGCTAGTCGGATTTTCTTCGCTTCTCATAGGCCGAGCATTTTCTTTATCTTTGCTTCATCATACCCAACAACGCATTGCTTGTTGTTTATCACAAGAGTGGGGAAAGAACACTGCGAGTTAAAATGTTTCATTTCTGTCAAAGCCTTGTCCTTTTCTTCATCAGGCAGAAGGTCTACTTCAATAAAATCATAGCCGACACCCAGACTGTCGAGAAAAGCCTTTGTTTTCTTGCACCAGACACAGGTACTGAGGGTATATATAAGTAATTCTCCCTTGTCAGTGCCTTCAATGTGATTTATTACCCGCATGCCATCCTCCTTTCGGTTTGCCGCATGTCAGTGGTGGTTTTTACGGATAAATTTTAACACACAGCAAAATCAATAGAAACACAAATTTATCCCGATACTATTAAACTTCCATGTCATTCTTTATTAGTGATAAATGTTTTTTCACCGGCATGTTAAAAATGAGAACATATTGACCGTATTTTTGTTTCGACAAAAAGAAAAAGCTCGGAAACTAACATGATATTTGATAGTATGTCATTTCGCTTTCCATGTAATTTCCAGTTCGCAGTAACCTTTGTCTTCTTCTATGGAAGTTAAATATCTGGCATTGACCCCCTCTGTTCCTGAAACTTCCAACACCTTTTCATAATATCCGATAATGGATGGTGCGATAAGTTTGTGTTGTTTTTCAAATCCGGTATATGTGATTACCGCCCTATTTAGTTCACTGAAATCCATTTTCATTGAAACACCCCTGAAATAGGCATGGTGTAGAATCGAATGGTGTCTGATAAAGAATTCAGGAGGTTCATATTTAACGAAACTTCCGAAAACTTCTTTTATATATTGCTCATTTAAAGCCCCCGCCCGAGGTCCTAAAACATTTTCATCGCCGTTGGCAGTCAAATTAATATCTTCCTGCAGAAATTTTAAATATAAGTCTAAGGGATACCATTCAGCATCAGATATAGGAGCCTCAAATAATTGTCTTGTCTGATGGTCTAACCGGGATATTATGTTGTTGTAAACATCTTCACCGTCTCTTGCTTTGATGGCGCGAATTGAACCATTCACGATTGTTCCCTTGATGTCAACCATACATACCTGGCCCTTTAAACACCATCGCTAATATTGTGAGTTCATATATATTTTATTCTCCCGTAATCTCCGCGCAATTTCAAGAAGAAAGTCGTCAGTCGGTTAAATATTATCGCCAGTCAACATCTTTACTTTGGAAAGCGGACGGATTGCTATTACATCGGGATTAAGAAGGCGGGGAGGCCGCTCACCACTTAGGACGGAAAGGAGATTAAGGACAGCCATTTCGGCCATTTTTGTTCGTGACTCTATGGTAGCGCTGCCAATATGGGGCACAAGGACGACATTGTCCAAATCAAGGAGAGGATTATCATCATCGATTGGTTCTTTCTCGTAAACATCAAGGGCAGCGCCCGCTATCCATTTATTTTCCAGGGCTTTAATGAGCGCGGTTTCATCGACAGTTGCACCTCTGGATGTATTGATGAGAATTGCCGAAGGTTTCATAAGCTTTAGACGTTTCTCGTTTATGAAATGGCGTGTCTTATCGGTGACAGGGATATGGATAGTTACAAAGTCAGATTCCTTCAGGAGGTCCTCAAGATGGCAAAAAGTCACACCCAATTCTTTATCCTCTGCAGGTGAAAGACGGAGAGGGTCGTAATAGAGCACACGCATATTAAATCCGTGTGCCCTCCTTGCCACAGCTTGTCCTATTTTTCCGAGGCCGATAATCCCAAGGGTAGCTCCCCAGACAGGTTTCCCTATCATAAAGAGGGGCGACCAGGATATTTTCCATTTTCTCTGCCGGATGAGCCGGTCTGATTCAACAATTCGTCGTGCTGCCGCGAGCAGGATCGAAAAGGTTAAGTCTGCCGTGGCATCGGTAAGTGCGTCAGGAGCGTAACACACATAGATACCTTTTTCCGTAGCATAATCCACGTCGATATGCTCAAAACCGGCACTCATGGTACTGATGATTTTGAGGTTTGTGGCTATGTCGATGATTTCTCTGTCAATTCTGTCGCGCACCAGGCAGATAATGCCATCCTTATCAACTAAATTGATCAGTAATTCTTTTCTTGACGGCGATTCTTTTTCCTCATGAAAAGTCACGTCGCATGATTCGCTGACGAAATCGATAGAAGGCAACGGTATTCTCTGTGTTATGTATATTTTTGGTCGCATACTATGCTTTAACATTTCACAGGTTGCCTAAAATTGCAACAGAAATTCTCTCCCCGCCCCACCTTGACAATATATTCCTTTGCGACTATATATGAATCTATGGGGCTATCCGTCTGAAGTCTCATCGATAATCCGGTAAAACGGGATAAAGGAGGCGCCGGATGTCAAGGAAAAAAAGAATCGGCATACTGACCGGCGGGGGTGATGTACCCGGTTTGAATGTGGCAATTAAAGCCGTGGTGCAGCGCGCGCATTCAAACAATATTGAAGTAGTGGGCATCCGCAGGGGCTGGGGGGGATTCATGCGTATTTCCCCTGGTGACCAGTCCGCTGTCGAGAAATTTACCATGCCGCTTAACCCGGATCGTGTCCGCACCATTGACAGGACAGGAGGGACGATCCTCCACACATCACGAACCAATCCGGGTAATGTGAATTCCGGTGATGTACCTGATTGCGTGATACAGGAAGACCGCGTAATGAAGGAAAATGGGAAAATGGACTGTACCAACCATGTTTTGAAGGTAATTAGTTTTCTTTCCTTGGACGCGATTATCCCCATCGGAGGAGATGATACGCTGAGTTATGCCTGTCGTCTTCATAAAGAAGGCGTGCAGATTGTGGCGATCCCGAAAACGATGGACAACGACGTTTTCGGTACTGATTTCTGTATCGGCTTTTCGACGGCAGTGACCCGCTCTGTTGACGCTATTAATGCCCTTCGGACGACGGCCGGTTCTCATGAGCGTGTCCTTGTTGTTGAGCTTTTCGGCAGAAATTCAGGCGAAACCTCTCTCTTTGCAGCCTATCTTGCGGATGTTGACCGGGCCGCCATCTCCGAGGTTCCCTTCGATACAGAAAAGCTTATCAATTACCTTGTCAAGGACCGTTCCGAAAATCCTTCACATTATGCCGTTCTGACCGTTTCCGAAGGGGCCCATCCGATGGGGGGCACGGTATTTGAAAGGGGGGTAGAGGACGCATACGGGCATAAAAAACTGGGCGGTATCGGCTCGGCGATTGCGGAAGAGATCAGGGTGAGGACCGGCATCAATACCATTTACCAGCAGCTTGCATATATCATGCGTTCAGGCGCGCCTGATTCATTGGACAGGATGGTAGCTGTTTCATACGGGAGTCTGGCGCTTGATCAGATTGCCATGGGCCATAGCGGGCGCATGGTGGCGCTTCAGCAGGCGAGTTACACGACAGTGCCGCTCGAGATGGTCATAGCGGCGAAGAAGAAGGTGGACGTAACGGCGCTGTATGATGTGGAGGCGTATAAGCCAAAGGTGCGCGATACGCTCGGCAAGCCCATGTTCTTGTATTGATAGCGGACTGAGGCGCTTTTCGCGGCTAACTTTGTCGGCTGTGGAGATCGCGCGGTCCTCGACGTACTAGTAGTACGCCTCCGGGCGGCGACCCCTTGCCTTCGCGTTATTCATCGAAAATCACCTCAGCCCGAAATGGCAAATCTTAACTTACGGTATAAACAACAACATTGTCATCGACAATATTTTTCGTAATCGTAATAAACAACAATTATGACTTTCAGAAGAATAGTTTCTGAATGAGAATGAATGGACATTTTGGAATAGAATTCAAAGATTTTCCATGTTAAAATGGCATACATGAGAACTCTTGAGTGTACAATAAAAAAAGGCGATTGTTTGAACGTTCTGCAGGGCTATTCCGATAATTTCTTTGATCTTATTGTTACATCACCTCCATATGCAGATTGTAGAGTGAAATCATATGGTGGGATATCTCCCGATGCTTATGTCGAATGGTTCCTTCCACGTAGCGAACAGTTTCTACGAGTCCTTAAACCCACAGGAACGTTTATTCTCAATATTAAAGAAAAGGTTGTCGGCAGAGAACCTTGCACTTCTGCTTTACAAAAAACAATGACTGGATAAATACCTTCAATGAGTTACGAAAGTAAAATGCTTGAGCAATTTTCTATGCCGACGCGGAAACAAGTTGAGCAAGCTTTACTTGGCGTATTACTGAAGCATGGTGGTGTAATCAAAGAGTTTGGTTCGGGGCAAGAAATTGTTGACGAAATAGCTAATGATTTTGGGCTGAGCGAAAAACAACGAACAGTCTTCTTGGAAACTGTATATCGAAAAGAAAATCGTGTTAAAAAATCTCTTCTCTGGCATAGGTTACTTTTTCGGGCAGCGGACGCTTTGGCAAAAGATAAACTTGTTTCACGTCCTTCACAAACTATTCAAATCACAAATAAAAAAGAATGGATGTTGACAGAGAAAGGTTTCGACGAAGCATTAAATCTTTCAAATATATCTAGTGAAAGAAAAGATGTATTACCGACTAAATCCTACGAAGTTCAAAAGATTGTAAAGAAACTTCGTGAATCTCCAAGACCAAAAAACTATAATCCATTTGATAATAGCAAAAAGCGTGTAAAGGTTGTCAGAGAATCTACGTTGCGAACAAGAGGTTTTCGTCAAGCAGTTGTTGAAGTGTACGATTGTAAGTGCGCAATTTGTGGAATGAAAATACAGACACCAGATTTACTATCTTGGGAAGTAGAAGCTGCCCATATTGTTCCCCATAGCCACATGGGCAGAGATGATATTTGGAATGGTTTAGCACTGTGCCATTTGCACCACTGGGCTTTTGATGTGGGCTGGTTCACTTTACTAGATCAATATACGATTCAAGTTTCGTCAAAAGTTCAAGGCTTACCAACGGATTTTGGGAAATTTGGAGATTATGAGTTTATTCGGTCATTCTCTGGAAAAAACACGAAAATATTCCTGCCAAAAAGAGTTGAATTCTATCCACATCACAATTCGATACGTTGGCATCGTGAAAACATTTTCCATCAATGAAAATTATTGAATCTTTAGTAAGAATAAGCGTGAGGTTAAGAAATGAAAAACTATAGAAGAAATAAAATTGTCTACTCACTAAACATTACCGATATTCAAGAAGTTGCTCAAGAAGTTCTTGATCGTAAATTAAGCAAAGAAGAGATCATAAAAGTTCAAGAGTCAATAGGCGACTATTTGGATTGGTTCCAGGCAATTGAGAATTCTATTCATAAACATATTTCCACACAAGAATATTCAATGGTTGATGATTAAAGGTTGTTGCTACGGTAGAGATAAGAAGCCCGACAAGAGTGACTACTTGAAGCTGTGCGGCCAAAGATTTTGGGAGTTTATATCGGGGGATGAAAACCTGTATATCGAAATTATCGAGCCACTTGGACATAAAGCAAAAGAAAAGAATGAGGAATTTACAGAAGAGTATGCAAAGGTAATCAATAGATTTACTCGGGAGTTCGCAACGGAATATTGCGATGAAAGCGGGTCAATTCTTTGGGAAAAACTTGTCAAATTCAACTCAAGCAAATTATCAAATAAGTCATCATAAAAGATATAAATGAATTGTGCAAACAGTATTGCACAATTCATCTTTGGGCGTAAAAAAGGACGATGGACCGGTAGTATCGCTCAATCTCAAGTAATATGATTGAATTTTGTTTAAATGAATTATGATGTATCGGATAAGAAGCTGACAGTATGAATATCAGAGAAATTGAAGCATCTGAATTGGATAAGTTGCTCTCATTGTATGGGTATCTTCACGCGTCCGATGATCCTCTGCCGGAATGGGCTACGGTGGAAGAGATCTGGCAGGATA
>CAZXVZ010000025.1:0-19913 GCA_964644085.1 uncultured Syntrophus sp.
GATGGAATCTCGTGACTGGAGTTCAGACGTGTGCTCTTCCGATCTAAAAAAAGAAATTGCTGAAAACGAAACATGGACAGCTAAAGACATCATTGAGACAGAAACAGACAAGGATGCTATTGCAGAATATCAAAAAGAATCAAAACCAAAGATAAAACTGGCTGCAATCATTAATATAGACGGGGCCAACGTGCGAAGCGCCCCCTATATGGAAGCACAACGTATACTCAGTATCGTCAAAGGAGAAATACTGGCTATTACCGATGAAAAAACAGACCGCGCCGGCATGAAATGGTACAAAGTCATCCTCTACAATAATCGTGAGGGATGGATATCGGAAAATGTTGTTACCATTACGATGATAAAATAAGAAAAAGTTTGCGTCTTTTTTGTATGTTTTTATTTTTAATTTAATTTAATATAAGTACCCGGTTGCTCTCGTTTTCAGAACAGTTTTTAACTCCTCAATATCCTTCTATCTCCTGTCCTGATGGTCAGTTTGATTTCATCAAGATATTCGAGAAGCGGGATCATGTATTTACGAGAAATATCAATTACGGATTTAAAATCCGAAGGGGTCATTTCTCTCTTTTCAGTCAGATACGATACGGCTTTTTGTTTTATGTCTTCTATGACATCACTGTGGAAATACATATCACCTTTTATTTTAACCACCTTTTTTTCAAAACTCAGCCGGTTCAGAATGTCTCTGAGGTCTTTCTCTTTTTTGCCCGTTTCTACGGATAATTGTTTCAGGCCGGGTGGCGTCAGGCCGTATTTAAGGAGTATTTTCAAAATTGAGATTTCGTCTTTATTCGCGGTTTTGTTTGCCACACTATCCGCTGTTTTCACTTTCACCTTGTCTTTATCTACCTCAACATTCCCGTTTTGAGCACACTCATCAAGGGCTCGCTGAAACACAGAGTGATCTACGACTGGGAGTTTTGTTCTCAATTCTTCTTTAGACATACCTACCTTGAGAGGATTTTTTTCGGTGAATTCACGAATAATCGAAAGGAGATTTTTTTTATATTTATCGAAGGAATCAACTTGAATAGCCATTTTCCCTACCACTTTTATTTTTTGCTTTTCAATAAGCTGTCTGATAATGTCACTTGTACACACGCTATCCTTGCCGATAAGAATTGATAACCTGTCTTCATTAATCCCGGCAAAACCGCTTTTACCTATATGGTAGAGCGTCTTTTCAAGATCATCCTTACCCGACAAAACACTATGAACCTTTTGCAGACCTTCCGTCTTTCTCTTGTGCTTTGCGGGCATAATGTCAAGAATTGTGCCTCCCCCTATTGTTTGTATTGTATAGGAACCTCTGAGAATAAAATGATCACCCGGCAACGCGACAAGAGGTCTTTTAAATACAAACTGCACAAAAAGTTCTTCGCCGGGCTCTATTGTGTCTTTATTTAATACAACTAATCTCGCGTCTTCCTGTGTGGTCGCAATGTGCAACCGCAGCACAGTATCATTTTTTATGGGCTTAAACGGAAGTTTTAAATACTTCAGTGCCGCGTCAATTCTGTGAGTGAAAAGAAGTGTCCCCGGTTTTCCTATAATGACACCTCTTGAAATTTCACTCTTTTCAATACCCTGAAGATTCAGCGCAACCCTCTGACCGGCGATAGCTTCTTCCGCATCTTCATGATAGGCCTGAATATTTTTTACTTTTGTCTTTATTGACAACGGATAAACTTCAACTTCATCTCCAACCTTTAATGATCCTGAAATACAGGTACCGGTCACAACAGTACCCAATCCCTTTATCGTGAACACTCTGTCCACAGGGAGACGAAATATCCCCTCTTTCAATTTATCAGGAATCTGCCCGGCAAGGTTTATTATCGTTTCTTTCAACACATCAATACCTTCACCCGTTAAGGCTGATACGACAATAACCGGAGATTTATCAAGTAGTCTTCCTTTGAGGAAATCTTTTACATCTTCCCTGACCAGTTCAATCATTTCATCATCAACAAGATCTTTTTTCGTGATAACAACAATTCCTTTTTTTACATCAAGCATCTCACATATATCCATATGCTCCCGCGTTTGAGGCATGACACCTTCGTCGGCGGCGACAACAAAAATGACCATGTCAATACCCCAGGCGCCAGCCACCATATGCCGGATGAACCTTTCGTGACCGGGGACATCAACAATTCCGACAACCAGGTCATCACTGAAGCGATAATGAGCAAATCCAAGCTCTGTCGTGATACCCCTTTCTTTTTCTTCTTTTAGTCTGTCACAATCAATACCGGTCAACGATTTTACAAGAGCGGTCTTTCCGTGATCTATGTGTCCTGCCGTGCCGATGACAATTTTTTTCATAATCCCTGTACTATACAATATTTTTTTGATCCGCTCAATGCGCTTTATCTCAATAACATGTAATTCATGACCTTCAAGTTTATTGACTTGTCTGACACTTTATGGTTAAAAGTGGTATAGGGGGATTATTATGAAATCTGATACGAAAGGCAAGCGGAAAGTTTGTTTTTAGTTCCGGTCATCGCTTTTATCGTCGGCATTTGCGTTGAAGTTACCTGTTCTGTTCCGATTATTATTCCTCTCACGCTTTCTCTCTTTTTCCTGTGTGTTATACCTATTATTCTCCGCAGAGCATATAGAACGGCATCTTTTTTTGTGCTCGTCTGTTTTGTTCTAGCAGGTATGATAAGGATCGGCATTGTCACTGAATACCAGGCAAAATCCTGGCCGGACCATAAACATATCCTCAACACGGATTCAAGTACGGATACCGGCAATTATTATTCCAACGATAAAACCGATATGTCTTCAGATAAAGAGATGGACATTTATGACGGTATCGTTACGGAGGCGTCACCAAACACAAAGGTTATAAAAATTACTTCTCCAGAACAAACCCGTGGTCTTCGAATAATTTTGAGAACAGAAGAAAAACTGACTATCAATGACCGTGTTCGCATATTCGGATATATTAAAGAACTTCCTCTCACTTATAAAAACCCCTCCGCGATATCATGGAAATGGCTGAAAAGACTGGAAGGAATATCCTATGAATTCAAGGGAACAATAATTTCAATAGCGGCCGGCGAAAGTTATGTTGAAGCGTGGAGAAAGTTCCTCGCCGAAAAAATCGATAATTCAGACGCGAAAAATATTGGCATCATCAAGGCCCTCACGATCGGAGACACAACTGGTCTCGATGAAAGAACAAAAGAACTTTTCTTAAAAACAGGCACTTCTCACATTCTGGCAATTTCCGGGTCAAACGTCGGTATTATTACGGCCTTTTTCTTTTTTATCGCCAGAATGTTCATGAGGATTTCTCTTCTCGCCAGACTGAGAGGGGATGATAAGAAATACGCAGCGCTTTTATCAATACCGTTTGCTGCTATCTTTATGCTCACTGCAGGCTCAAACATACCTGTAATCAGGGCAACTATTATGATAACGGTTTACATGTTCGCCATCTATTTCGGCAGGACAAGGCACATAGAAAATACTATCGCGTTGAGCGCTCTTATAATCCTCCTGATTTATCCCCACTCCATCTTCATGCCGACATTTCAACTTACTTTTTTAAGTGTCTATTTCATAATAGTATTTGCCAAAACATTTTTCCATTATACGCTCAACTGGAATCCTGTTTTACGATGGTTTTTCGCTTCAATTCTTCTTACTGTTTCAGCCATGATCGGAACATTGCCTGTAATTCTCTATCATTTTTATGGCGTCAATCCCCTTGCTTTTGTTTATAATCTCGTTGCTGTACCTCTCATGTGCGCCGTTTCCATGCCTATTGCGCTTGTAGGTGTATTCATCCCATGTGGCAAATATCTGCTCCGATTATCAGGTGAAATGATTTCCTTTACTCTATATATACTCAATCATCTCAACACGGGGTATCTATACCCTCTTATCAGGCCGACCCTTTTTGAAGCGATAAGCTATTTCGTGATTATCGTCTCTCTCTTTCACCTTAAGAAAAAACTTGTTCGTTTCATTTTTATTTTCGTTCTTGCACCTTCTTTACTCATGTATTCCTATTCCGCCGCAAAACAACGACTTGACAACGATAGCATTTGCTTCAACTTTGTAGACGTTGGGCTCGGAGATGCAATTCTTATAGAAGCACCTCGCGGAATGCGGATGCTTATCGATGGCGGAGGTACACATTCCGGTGACTTTGACATGGGTAAATCGGTTCTTACACCTCTACTCCTTTCAAGGAAAATTCTTTCTCTCGATTATGTAATCAACACGCATCCACATGGTGACCATATTGGAGGACTCCCATATATCCTGAATAATTTTCGGGTAAACCGTTTTGTCACGGGAACGCATACTGTTTCAGATCCGGTTTACAACGAAATTCTAGCTGTTACGAAAGAAAAAAATATACCAGTTGAATTATGGAAAAAAGGAGACAAATTTCTTTTTAATAACGGATTAAAAATGAGTGTCTTTAATCCGTCCCGAGAAATGACGATTGACAATCTTAACAATAGATCCCTCGTCCTAAAAATAGAATACGGAAAAAATAGTTTTCTGCTCACCGGCGACATAGAAACCGCTATTGAAGAACAGCTTATCCTTTCGTATTTACCTCTCAATGCCGATATCCTGAAAGTACCTCATCACGGAAGCAGATATTCAAGCAGCAGCTATTTCCTGCTCGCGGTAAAACCTTCTATCGCTGTTATGAGTACCGGAGCGGGCATAAAAGGAATACCATCCGATGAAACACTCAAGAGATATCAGGCACATTCCATCCCTCTTCTGCGTACCGATAGAGACGGCCTTATAAAGGTATGTTCAGACGGGAAAAAGATTTCCTACTGTACGCACAAATAGCACATGATAGGTCTTCTGTTTTACGGGCACGTACATCCCTCTTTCAACTTACACGTACTGTCTATTGTCCGTGCTTGATAATAGTTTTAGGTTTGGCATAAAGTTCACTTGTTTCGTATGGCTTTGTCAATGTTTCCACAAAACCGTACTCCTGAAATTTTTTTGTTACCGGATCGTTAAGATATCCGCTCGATATGATGGCCTTAACGTGAGGGTTTATGGCAATTAATTGCCGCAATACTTCGTTTCCGCCGGTGCCATCGGGAATCGCAGGATCAAGTATAACAACAGCAAAAGGTCTCTTTAATTCCATGGCCTGTTTGTATAACTCAATTGTATTTTCAGCGTTCTGTGCGGTTGTAACCTCATAGTTCATTAATTGGAGTTGCTCTTTTGCCATTTGCAGAATCATTTCGTCATCATCCATGATAAGAATCCGCCCTTCCCCGTGTCTCATTACCTCTTCTTCAACAGAAACTTCAACAGTATCTTTCTTCGCGGCAGGAAGATATATCTGAAACGTGGAGCCTTTGCCGGGAACTGAATCTATATGGATGTAACCGTTATGTTTTCTGACTATGGAATAGCATATGGCAAGGCCAAGCCCAACGCCTTTCCGTGAACTCATGCCTTTAGTCGTAAAATAGGGGTCAAAGATTTTCGCCATGTTTTCTTCCAATATACCCACTCCTTCATCATGAATAGATATCCTAATGTGGTCTTCTTTGATGAGGGGAAGTCTGTCTTGGGGCGTAATATTGACATTTTCACAACTTATTACAATTGTCCCTCCGGAAGACATGGCTTCTTTCGCGTTCATAATCATATTTCTGATTACCTGTCTTATCTGGTCTTCATCGATCTCGACAGGTAAAAGGTCCCCTGGAATGATATATCTGGGCCGAACAGAGGAACCTTCGAGAGTTTTATCTGTTACATCTCTCAGCACTCTTCCTATAGAAACAACCTTTCTGACCAAATCACCGTCGTGAGAAAAAGCTAAGAGTTGCTGGGTCAGGTGCTTCCCCATAAAAACTATACGTTCCGCTTCGTTCAGAAATTCAGCTATTCTTTCATTTTGCGGTATGCTCATCTTTGCGAGAGAGATATCCCCTACAATCGCCATGAGCAGATTATTGAAATCATGGGCTATACCAGCGGCCAATGTTCCCACCGACTGAAGATTTTTTGATTTCAAGAGTTCTTCTTCCATATACTTCTGTTCGGTTAAGTCCCTCACGACTGATATCCTTATGTCTTTCCCGCTCAAGCGTGTTTCGCGTTGCCGTATTTCTATGGGAAATATCGTCCCATCTTTCTTTAGTCCTAATGTTTTACGCGTTTCTCCGTTCTGCCATGTTGTCATTTCATTGAAGAGCGTTCTTGCTGCCGGCGCTATTAAATCAGCAATCTTTTTTTCGATAACTTCTCCGCCACCATAACCAAATATCTCGCAAAATCTTTTATTTACGTCAACAATAATTCCATTTTCAATAAAGACAATGGCATCAAATAACGCTCCCGACAAATCTTTAAATCTGGTCTTACTTTCTTCAAGCGCTTTTTCAACTCTTCTAAGTCGTGTAACATCGGTAATAATCCCTATAATGCCACCCGTCGTTCCATCTGCTTTTTTAAAAGACACTTTCTTCCAGATTATATATCGTATTGAATTGTCAGAGAATGTCAGAGAGGTTTCGTATGTCTTGGCGCCCGGCAACTGTATAAGTTCCACATCAATACTATGGTGGAACATCGCTTCTTTACGACCGATAGGAAGATCAAAAACTGTTTTGCCCACAAAGGTGTCATTGTCAAGACCAAAATAATCCTGAAATGCCTTGTTGTATCCAAGATACATCCCGTTGGTATCTTCATAATAAACTAGGTCTGGAATGTTATCCATGAGCGCTTTAAATAGCTGTGAAGGTTCAGATATTTGCTCTTCCTTTTTGTCCATATAAGGCGTTATGAGTCTCAAATATCGATTAGTATATGGTGAAATCTAGAAAAAACTAAAAAAACAACACGCACTTCATACAAAGGATAGTATGATATCCGAGCTTCCCCCCCCTATTTAAATAATTTTTTTTGAGTTTCTGGCTGCAATTGGTTTTTTACCACAACATTTTCATAAAGGTCTATAAAATTTTGAAGGTTTTACATATCACTTATTCAAAAATCGAAGTTTTTAAATTCTGTCTTAAACCGCTCTTTGAATTTTTTTAACACCCTGTTTTCAATCTGACGCGCCCTTTCACGTGAAATATCAAAATGAGCACCGATTTCCTGAAGTGTGATGGGCTCCTCCGACAGGATACGGTGTTCAAAAATATAGAGTTCCTTTTCATTTAATGTTTTTTTAAACTCCTTTACTCTGGATATGATAATTGCATCCTTTTCTTTATCTGCTACTATTTCTTCAACATTTTCATCCGATTTCATCATGTCCAGTATCGTATCATCACTCTCGCTGTGTATGGGGGTTTCCATTGATACATCTGCATACGCCAATCTTTTCTGCATATCTTCAACTTCTTCCTCTTTTACGTCAAGGGTGCTCGCAAGAAGCTTGGGCGCGGGAAAAATGCCCAGTGCCTCCAATTTTTGTTTTTCTTTATTTAAACGATAGAAAAGTTTTCTCTGGCTCTGTGTGGTGCCAATCTTAACAAGACTCCACGAGTCCATAATATATTTCAGGATATAAGCACGTATCCAGAATGACGAGTAGGTAGAGAATTTAGTACCTTTATATGGATTATATTTCTTGACCGCATGGAGCAGACCCACATTACCTTCCTGAATAAGATCGAGGATATTAATATAAGTGCTGTAATATTCAAGGGCTATTTTAACAACAAGCTTGAGGTTGGACATAACAAGTTTTTGTACTGCGTCTTTGTCTTTCTCTTCGTATATTCTTTTCGCCACTTCAAATTCTTCGTCTCTCGAGAGTACATGGTATCGAGAGACTTCAGCAAGGTACTTTCTCAGCGGATCAAAGGGAGTAGGGAGCAAACCTTCTTCGTCTTTCCGCGTTAACAAATGTTCTTCATCGAGGACTATGTCTTCCATACCGATTTTTTATTCTCCCCGGACCTTTATTAATTCAGCGATAATACTGACAGCAATTTCCTGAGGTGTCTCAGCGTTTATGGAAAGCCCTATCGGCGCATGAACCGTGTTGATAATTTTTTCATCAAAACCCGCTTTCCTCATATGATCAAAAATCATCTTCACTTTTCTTTTGCTTCCTATCATGCCTACATATCTGGTTTGTTTCTTCAGCGTTTCACTGAGAACGCTTGCATCATGCTGATGCCCTCTTGTTACGATTACCACAAATTCTTTTCCGGTAAACGCAAGCCTTTCAAAAGATTTTAAAAAATCCTCAACAATAATCTCGTCAGCATCAGGAAATCTCTCTTTACAGGCAAACTCTTCTCTGTCATCGATAACCGTAACAGAAAAATCTATCATTTTTGCGATCTTCGCGATATATTGAGAAACATGGCCGGCGCCAAAGATATAAAGTTTTACCGCAGTCAAAAGCGGCTCAATAACCATATTATCCGCTACAAAATACTTTGACTCACGCAAGTACTGCAAAAAAGTATCCCGTTCACTATCAGAGATGTTATCGCCATTTATTGTCATGTTATCTTCTATGAGGGTCTTGGTAAAGTTATTTTCATTAAACCTCGTAATAAGTATACCTCTCTTCCCACTTCTTTCCAGATATTCGAGTCGATTATAAAGTGTTTCATATTTTTTCAAAACAGGCTCTAAAAGAACATCGACATCGCCTCCGCAGATCATTCCGCTTGAAGCCACCTCTCTGGCATTCATTCTGAAGTGCAACACCTCGGGAACTTCTTTTTTCATGCTGGACAACGCTTTCCGGCAGATGTCGTGTTCCATGGTTCCGCCTCCGACTGTGCCGCAAACTTTGCCATCCTCGTCAATAAACATCTTGGCGCCAACATCTCTCGGTGCTGAACCCGCCCTGGTGATTATCGTGGCAATCATTCCTCTTTTCTTTCTTTGTAGAAAATTTTCAATTACTTGATACACGTTCATTTTCGCCCCGGAATTTATTAACGCTTTTTTATTTGTTCCTTAGGGTTTGCTATACACATGCATTATCGCTTCGAGTACACCCCCGCCTATCGCCCTTGCTTTCTCCGATATAGTGTAACAATATTCCTTCATTGCCCTTGGATCCACATCGCCTATTTTTTCACCTTCTGTTACCGGAATTTCTCTGATAAGCCCTCTCAGTATTCCATCAATGGATGCCAGTACCGGTGTGCCATCGATCTCAAGGATAGGATCTCCGGCTTTTACAGTATCACCAATTTCCCGAAAATGCTTTACTTGACCGGCAACGGGAGCCCTCAAAACCCGTTCTTTCTTGTAAGACATCATCTGCCCCGGAATACCCGTGTATGGTTCCGCCCCGCCGTTATAAATGGCCCGTCCCAGATTGTGGCCTCTATTGCTTTCCACAACAACGTGTACATCATTCGGTGCACTAAAGCCAGGTCCAACACCGATAACGAGAGGTGCTTCATTTTTGCTTGTACCGAGGTTGCGTTTCGCCATGATCGCATCGACAACAACATGAGGTTTTAACGCATTTACCGATAGCCATTCAGGATCAATGACGACAGCAATATTGCGCCTTTTCCATACTAACCGTATATTTTCAAGACGCCCAACAAATTCTGCTCTGACACCTTCCACTTCCTTTTTCCCTTCAAAGACAGCTTCACAAAAAGACACCATTCTCCTCACGCAAAGCGGTTTAACGATCTCTGCCATTACAATCTTGTTTATTCCCGCCATATAAAGCCGTTGAGCAATACCGGAGGCCATCTCGCCGGCACCTTTGATGAGGATTACCAGTTCACCGTGGCATATCTGCTCTTCGTGGTTGATTTTTTGGTTAGCTTTTTCTATTTCTGGACTCTCAATTCCGAACTCCGAATTTATCATCATGGTCCCTTCCCGAAAAAACACGCAGGATAGTGGCATACCTGGCAAAACAAACAATGCCCTCCATAGGAAAGTTTCGCGACATCTTTCTTGTGCATAGGCTCACCGGCGAGAATTCTCGGGAGAAGTATATCCATTACTGTTTGTTTATTGTAATAAACACAGGCGGGAGCACCCAGTATATATTTACCATTCAGGCGTGCAACGAGAAACATGGCGCCGGGGAATACCGGCGTTCCGTAAAAAAGTATCTCCGCGCCCGTTGCTTCAATGCCCTCCTTGGTTACGTCATCAGGATCAACTGAAAGACCGGCGGTAGTCAAAACAATATCGGCTCCTTTGTCAAATTGCGCTAAAATCGCATCGCGAATCATCAGAATGTCATCGGTGACGATCATCTTATCGATGACAGTAAGGCCGTATTTTTCTAATTTTTTCCTCACGACCGCTGAGCCATCCTGTATCCTCCCATCGTATACTTCACTGCCGGTAATAACAAGACCCATTTTGAAATGCTTAAAAGGACTGATATGAAAAATGCCTTTTTCGGCTACTCTTTCTACCATCTTCAGTTCTCTTTCGTTGACATAGAGCGGAATAGTCTTGGCCGCCGCTACAACGTCACCGGGATTTACTGGATATCTATTAGGAACTGTACTCAGGAGAATATTTTTTATCCTGTTTATTTGATAAAGATGCTTTTCGTTAACGTAAAAAAGGCCATGAACTTTACTTTTAATGCTCACCTTACCTTCTTTTGGCGGCATAAGTTCCATATTATCATCCATAATGGCCTGCCCAATTCGTATGCCTGCCTCCTCCTCGTGAATTCCTTTAGTTTCACCTTTGAATACATAAAGATGTTTTTTGCCAAGATCAAGGAGCTTTTCAATATCGCGCCGCTCAATAATTTTTCCCCTCCGAAAAGCGACATCTTTTTTCTTTCCGGGGATGATCTCCGTAATGTCGTGCGCAAGTATCATTCCCAGTGCCTCTTCTACTTTAACTTTTTTCAACGATGTATCCTCTTTCTTTCAGATTTTCAATATCTTCAATCGTATCAATATCGAAGATGGAACCTTCGTTACCACTTATAGATATCACATCTTCAGCGTGTTTTTCTATAATTTCTCTCAAACCCTTGTCTCCTTCAAGTGATTCTATCTCTTTGGCATAGAAATCAGCGTTTATAAATACGGGATGCCCTTTTTTACCATCGAAAACAGGAACGATAATTTTATTTGTTTGCTTATGATGCACATCGACCATGTTATATAAAATTTCTTCATCAAGAAAAGGTTTATCACCGAGGTGAAAAAAAACACCTTCCGCATCTTTTATAAACGGTAAAGCGGCTTTGACCGATGTTGACATACCCAAAGAATAATTCTTATTTTCAACGCATTTAACCGGAAGCCTTTCAAATTCTCCGAGAATATGCTTTGGCTCAACACCCGTTACAACAAAAACCTTTCCGATACCGGCAGACAGGAACGGAAGCGTAGCTCTTCGAATTATTGATTCGCCATTTATTTTGACCGTTAATTTATCAAAACCAAGTCTTTTCGATATACCAGCAGCAAGAATTACAGCGCTGAATTCTCTCATATGAACCTGCTTTCATGACACAATATTTCATCCTCCATTACTGCACTTCGATTTTATACAGAACGTTATTATGAACAGATCAAACCATGTCTGCTATTGATTACAATACAACAATTCGAGGTTTTCCCCTGAGTTACAGCAAAGCCGTGAATTTATCTTCAAAGATATGTTTTTTCCCCTTTGATACAATTGTTGAGGCTTTCAAGAAGGGCATCGACTTCTATACCGTGAATATCAGCCCCCTGTTCAACATCTTCAAAAAGGGCAGCCGGGCATCCAAGACAACCAAAACCATATTTTTCGAATACAGCAACTGTTTCAGGGTATTGTTTTACCACTTTTTCAATTGACATCTTTTTGTTAATCATCGGCCTTCCCTTTCATGATCAACTTCCGCGTGCGCCCTGTCCACTTTTAAAAAACATCAGCCGAAAATATATAAATAACCGTATCCTTTGATTTCCACGCGTCTTTTGGCAGCCCGGCTTTATAGCAGGTATTTTCGAGGAAGCTAACCTTATCCCAATGGTGTTCGGTTGCCACCTGCGGCAACAACAAACCTGAATAAGGACCTTTTTCTATGTAGATACCGTGAACACCAACTTCTATTTCGTTGATATCAATTATTTTTCTCATTGGTGTCAACACAGAGATTTCAATATCTATACTATTCAATTCGTCTTTTTGCAGCGGGTTGAACCTCGGATCCCGGAATGCGGCCTGGATTGCCATTTCCCTCACCGTTTCATGGAGCGGAAGTATACCCCTGATATACCCGATGCACCCTCGTAATTCATTGTTTTTCTTAATCGTAACAAAAGCACCGCTTTTTTCTTTTAACTTTTCCGTTGGTTCGAATTCACTTTTATCTCTGCCTAAAAGGACTTCTTCTATTGTCTGCTTTGCCATTTTTTTTAGCTGTTCTTTTTCTTGAGCAGAAAGTTTCATGGAACCCCTCATTGTTTCCCGCAAAAAATGGCCGACACATATCCAACGACACCACTCTTATCACCCGATATATCACCCGAATCAGCATATTTCAGAACCTTCCCGCAATTCGCCCCAAGCATTTCTGAAAGCATCATGGTTACAATAATGGGACCGGCGCCGCACGCTTCTGTCTTGCCTGTTTCAACACTTTCAATCATACCTGGTATATTGAAAGTATTGAGATGATCGACAATAATGCTGTCAAGCTTCTTTGCCTTTGAGTCAGGGTAATAATGTGACAGGTCCGTGCTGCAAACGGTAAGAAATCTTTTTGAGCTGTTGCGCAGAACAGGATACAGCGATTGCGCTAATTTTTTACACACATCAGTCGTCTGAATGCCCATGACAAGAGGAATTATTTTAAAGTCCTCCAGTACTGATTGTAAAAAAGGCACCTGCACCTCAATTGAATGCTCCTGTCTATGGACATCCATATCCGCCCTGATAATTCCGCCCATATTAACCATTGCCCCGGCAATATCCTCATCGATATCAACTCTGCCGAGAGGCGTCTCAAAGCTCCCTCCGGGCCAAACAGCAACCCCATCAAAATAGGCTCTGTGACTCGGTCCTATAAGAATAACGGTATCGTACGGTTTCCTCTCGACCGTTTTAAAGCCATATGCAGCAACCTGGCCTGAATACACATACCCGGCATGAGGCGAAACAATACTCATTATGTCTTCTTCAAAATCAGGTATAATTGCATGCCTCAGATAGGTTTCTATATCTTTTTTTAATTTTGTTGGATTATCCGGATAAAACATACCGCTTACTGCGGGTTTTCTCACAAGATCCATCTGTACCACCTTTTATTTATTATATCATATATTAAAAAGCTTATAAACAACGGATATTTAACTGATGCGATACGACAACAGAACTGGACCTGCAAAAGATATTGTGGCATGCCAACAGACTTTCCTTTTTTGAAAGAAATCGCTCACAGTAAAAATAAAAGTTGCATATTTATCTGAATTACGAGAAAATAGGACAAAGTGGCGGGAAGGTTGCGGTGCCCGATTTAGTGAATGGAATATTCTATTGTTAAGGTGTGTTACACAAAATACTATAAGCATTTATCTTTTAGCAAAGACAAACACGTAAGGAGGTAGTCCACACATGGAAGGCATAAAACAATGTCCGCACTGCGGAGAAGATATTAAAGCAATGGCAAGAATTTGCCGATATTGTCATAGCGAACTCAAGGTAGATGTAAAAGACAGAAAAGGGCAGTACGTTAAAGTAAGGTTAAAATCAGGGGAAAAGATTTACTTTGGCGACATATATCTGCCGGAATACGTGTACAGGGTTAGTGACATTATCAATGACAACAGGCATTTTATCATTCTCTCAAACGCTTTTGAAGAAACACGCGTAAGGGATATAACAATCGGTTTTCTCGCAATTAATAAAAATTTAACTGAGTGGGTGGAATTGAAAAATCCTGTCAGCGAGGAACAGTCGTCAGAGGATTCGAAAACAAAATTCATCTATTCAGATAATCTCAGCGAATGGTCAAAGTAGCCACGGCAGAGAAATTTTCATATTCCAGTAATTACATACGTTCTTATCTGTCCGAAGAATTGTGGATCAAAAAACCGGTTTTATAATATCCTGATATTTCTTAAACGTTGATTCGATATCCCCTTTTAACCCCGGCGGAAAACCGACATTCTTTGGAAGTTCTTTCTTAATATACGATAAAGAAAGGCTCAGGCATTCTGCTATTGCCTTAATAAACTCTTCAGTACCTACCTGCTCGTCGAGATATATTTTCTTTCCCTGATAGTCAAATTGCCCGGCGAAGGGATCGAGGAAATGATATGTTTCCGATTTTTCAACACAGGCCTTTTTTAATGTTTTTTGGAAAATACCTTTCTCGGAAAAACTGTCCATGAATTTCTCCATTTTTAAGAAAAGTCTCTGAATTGCCATGAGAAATTCATTCCTACCATTCCCGGCATTGTTTTCTACTTTTGTTTCCTCGACAAAATCCAAGGCTTTAGAAATATTGGGTTTTTCTTCTATTTTTTCTTCAATAATATCCTGTTTCTTCCAAAAAACAGGTTTCTCTTCCAATTGTACTTCAAATATTTCTTCTTCCTTTACGTCAAGCTTTCCAAATAATTCAGGTTTAGATCTTCTGCTTTCGACCGTTTTTTTTCCGGTTTCAACGGTTCTTTTCGATTCTTTGACCGGCATTGAAAAGACTTTACTCCGGTAAACATTAAATGATGTACCCTCTTCCGCAAACTCTTCCAGAACAGGCGGAACAGCTTCGCTTTCAAAAAAAGAAGATACACCAGATTCGGGAACAGTTTTTAAACTTATCAATTCCCCATTTCTCAAAGAGAGAGTTCCGGTTCGTCGGTTTTTCTTGTTTGACATTTCCAGGTAACCCGTGAATTTCTCGACCTGGAGTTTTTTAACAAACTGATCAAGTTTCACAAAATCGCTACTGAGATCCTTGAAAACGAGCTCTGATTTCACAAGTGAATTTGCCGCTGATTCAACTTCTCCGGATGGTAATTGATACACATTAATAACCCCGTCCGGATTGTTTGAGAAAGCAAGAAGTCTTTCAGCTGCCTCTTCTCCAACCGCTGCGGGTGGGTCATTTTCTATTCCTGAAGCCGCGTTAACAATTTCTCCGGAAACAATAAAAAAAGCACCTTTTGTTCCGGCGGTTTCAAGCTCGACAATTCCGGAGAACTCTTTCGGTTTTAAGGCTGACAAAAGTTGCGACAAATTAGTATACTCTGTTGAAAGGTTCTGATATATTGCTTCTCCTTTTGGATACATCATAATATACCCCTTGCTCTTTTCGTTTGAATATTAAGCTGTCGTCAAAAAACAACAGCCTGTTTTCTTTATCTCCTTTTCTGCAGCCGTTCTATAGCGGCTTTTACACTTGTCTGCATCCTTTCTATCGACTGGGCAAGAACACCAATCTCACCCTTTGCGTTGACATCCACAGTGGCGTTTAGGTCGCCCATGCTAATCCTGTCAGCTACCTCTGACAAATGTTTAATCGGACGAACTATTGAACTAGAAGCATAGATATAAATAACGATAAATAATACTACCATAACGGCAATAAGGATTAAGAGAAGGAGCAAAAATCTTTTGTTGTATTCATCTGAATAGCTTTTCTGAAGCTGCACCATTTTTGCTGATATAGCCTTTGCCGGTTGTGAAAACTCATCGATCCAGGTGCTCGCGCTGACAAAATAGGGTGTTCCCTGAACACGGACAAGATACATATACTTCGGCTTTAAAACATTAGTTTTTGGATCCGGCCATTTGTAGTATCCGCCGTTATCCTGTCCCGCAAGGGCTTTTTCATTTATTTTAACAAAGTCAGTGCCCAGTCTGTCATACATGGTCACAGTTTTTACGTTGACCATCTTTTCGTTTGGGTGATAACGCATTGTATTTGATGTGTCAAAGATAGTAATATAACCGGTCTTGCCCACCTTTTGCGTGACAATTTCCATCAGTTCCGGGTCGTTTGTAGAAAAGAGCTTCTCCGGAGATGTGTTTTTGTGCGCGGATTTAAGGTATATTTCAAGTTGTTTTGCCACATCAACTGCCTGTTGTCGGATAATTGCCTCGCCCAAAGCATTCACCGAGGTTGTAGACTCCTTAAGGCTTGCTTCTCCCAGATCATTTAGACTGTTGAGCCAAATGCCCTTAATACTGGGAAATTGAAAACTTCCAATATTGATGGGAAGAAATAGTATAGCTGCCATAAGCGCAAAAGCCAGAAGGATAGGGATGAAAATTCCCGCTATCAGTCTGAATAACAACCCCGACCCAACGTTTTTCGCACCTGCCATGAGAACCCTCCTCCAGATATATTATTTTTGTTTTTTAGCAATAAATTCTGTCATCGACTTGTTAAACAAAGTTCTCTTTGTCTTGTCAGAAATTTCTTCTGCTATTGCCTGTACAAACGGGGGTAATTGATCCTCGGGAAATGCCTCCCTTGTCTCCCCGAATTCCGCTATTTTGTCATCAATGATAATGGGAGCCATGGGTCCCATGATCTTTCTTAATTCATTCTCAATAATGGGAAAAAAATTCCCGTTCACTGTCTTCCGTGCTTTAATTTTTTTCTCAACCGATCTTTCAGCCGTTTTCTCCAACAGACCATTCTGAACCATTTGATATATAGCCTTAGAGGTCTCGAAGAGTTGCCATCTGAGGGCATCAGCAATTTCATAAACTGTTCTGGATCCATTGCACAGCCCCAGGATTTTCCATTGTATTCCCGAAATGCTTCTATCTTCAGGGGCACCATTTACAGGAATCTGGAATATGGCGTTAGGCGAAGAAACTACCTCTTTTACCTTTTTCCATTCCTGTTCCCGATCAATACAAATCATAAGCAATTGTTCAGTGGGCATAAAAACCGTCTGCTCTTCCGTAGTTGCCTGCCAATCAAATGTGACCCTGCCCGAAGTTAGCTCCATCATAGAGAAAACAGCATCCTCTCCTGAGTAAGAATCAAATTTCGCATGTATAATGCTCCCTCCTTCTATATATATCTCACCAACTTCATTTTCCTTGACCAATATTAAACCCGATTTCTTTTTCGTCAGCAGGGGTTGTATGAGATCGAAAAGTCTTGTTTTTGAAAGGTCTCCTATTAAATCATTCGGCATAAGCATCTCCTTTCATATAAATTTCCTTTCCAGAGCACATTGCCATAAACGTCTTTATCATCTCTTTCACTACGAAATATTGAGAGTATTTGAAAAGAACTGCTACTATGCATAATGCCTTACTTTTTTAAAATTAATATGTTAGTCACCTTTTATTATTATATCGGAACATTGTCAATAAATCTTAAGCCATGTACAACACGAAGAATATATAACATAAAAAAGACACGATGCAAGAGTTTTTTAAATAATATTTTAAATATTATTTATAACAATTTGTTATTATTAATTAATATACCAATACATAAAACAATTATTCCGTATTTATTTACTTGACTTTATATATATCCATAGAGTTGACGATAAATGAACAATCCGTTAGATCAATACTATTTCTCAACATTAAGTAACTATTACGTTTATAAGCCTGACTTCAAAATCTGCACTTGCTATTACCTTCGGTGTTTCATCCTTCGTTTGAGCAACCTGAAGAACTGCCGTATAAACACGCGGTTCAAATATTGCCGTTGAAAGAATAAAGTTACCGGCGACTGATGCTCCTTTGTGCGCTTTCGCAGGGGCCTCAAATGTTTTTTTCACTTCTTCTGTGTCGGGGTTAATAATATGTATAGTCACGCAAAGATCCTTTAAGTCATGATCTGCATCATTTGATACATTATAAGAGATACTTACAGCTAATCCTTGATAAACTGGATTAGGTTGAGCATTGATCGTACCTATAAGTTCAACAATAACCTCTCCTGTCTCAATTTCCGGTTCAATTTCTCCCAATGATTCAGAAACAGCATATTCCTCAACTGAGGGACTTCCTGCCTCAAAAGCTTCTTCTTCCGCGGAATATTCAGGAATTATTTTTTCAATTTCTTCAACGCTCTTATCGGGCTCTTTTATTTCTGGTGCTACCTGGGCTGCCTCAGGAACAGCCTCTATTGCAAAATTTGCCGATGTTTCTCCTATCTGTTTCTGATGATCATAGAAAAAAAGGCGCACAGCGTAATCACCTGAATGATTTGCGCCTGGTTTAAAAACAAGGTCTTTCAGGTCCTTCTCTTCCCCCTCTTTAAAGGTCATGTCTGAAATGACAGCAATCTCTTCCTCGAGAATGCCCTGGCTGTTCTCAACGACAATTTTCACATCAATAGACTGATCACTTTCACTGAGGCTCTTTATCGTTCCCCTTATATTTACATCTTCCTGGGATTTATAGATGCTTTTGTCAGTTGTGATATACGAAACAAATTCAATTTTAAAAACATGGACTTGAAAGGGGCCGAGTTCTTCATGAATCTGTTCTTTCTCGATATTTTCATAAAAAAGCTCAAGTTTATCAGTGACCGGCCTGTCCTCACCGGAAACCAGATCTTTCAGGGTCACATCAAAGGAAATATCCTCTACCTGTCCAATCGAAATCTCCTCGAATCTCCATTCGACCGTTGTCTTTTCTCCCCTGGAAGACAATTCATAAGGTTCTTTTGAAAAGGAATTAGTATGGATGGCAAGGTTCGTGTCCGGGATCGTATTAGTTATTCTCACATTGGTCACAGGATCAGCAAATAGATATGAATAATAAATAGGGGTTGAGAAATATCTCGTGCCGAGGTCCTTACCCCCATTCGTCCAAATCCACTGAGCACTCAAATCAATTCCAAAACGGGTTGACCACTTGCCTATGCCGTTTTTGCAAATAGGCGTGATAGTTCCTTCGGTCTGCCCAAAGGCATCGTCATACACAACCCAGCAATCTTCTCCCGTCAGCAGGCGTTGGGTTCCGTTTTTAAAGTGGAAATTTTCATCATTCAAAAAGAAATCCCCAATAAAGGCTGCTATCGGCCCTAATGTATCAGCACTTTTAATGTGCAGATAATTGGTAACGCCGGGAACTAATGCCGCATTAAGCGAATAGACTGAAGTCCAACTGTTCCCCTGGCCGATTAAAGTACCCTCAACGGATTCATCCTGACTTATGTAAAAATAAAATGTATCATTAGCCGTTACATTTGCTGAAACCGAATTAGAGGAAAATGAGGAAATTTTTATTACCTTGTCGGCTGATGAAGGGATCATCCATATATTTTCTCCGTCAAAGACCCCGCCTGTGAAGGCGTTCACGCCTTTACTAAAGCCTGAAGGCCAATTATTGTATTTAATTTCTTCGCCAGTATTTTTATTTACCTTTACTATACTATCGGCATTGAGCGGGATCATCCATATATTTTCTCCGTCAAAGACACCGCCTGTGAAGGCGTATTCAACATTGCTGAATTCGGGCGGCCTTTGATGAAGCCAATTCATGGTTCCTATGTCTTTATCAATCTTAACCACTCTATCGGCGTAGTACGGGATCATCCAGATGTGCTGTCCGTCAAAGACCCCGCCGGCAAAGGCATGTCCGCCTTTTTTAAACTCCGCAGGCCAGTTATCATATTCCGTCATCATCCCGGTATCTTTGTCAATCTTTATGACGCTATCGGCATTCGCCGGGATCATCCAGATGTGCTGTCCGTCAAAGACCCCGCCCGCGAAGGCGTATCCGCCTTTTTTAAATTTTGGCGACCAATTTTTACATTCTGTCATAACCCCTGTATCTTTATCAATTTTTACAACACTTTCCGCGTAAGATGGGATCATCCAGATGTGCTGTCCGTCAAAGACCCCGCCCGCGAAGGCATGTCCGCCTTTTTTAAACTCAGAAGGCCATTTATTATATTCTGTCATGACCCCTGTATCTTTGTTTATCTTGACGACGCTGTCCGCATTCGCGGG
>CAZXVZ010000025.1:20013-22592 GCA_964644085.1 uncultured Syntrophus sp.
ACGCTGTCCGCATTCGCGGGAATCATCCAGATATTCTCTCCATCAAAAACACCACCCTCAAAAGCGAGATTACCTTTCTTGAACCCCGGGGGCCATTTATTGTACCCTGTCATGACCCCTGTATCTTTGTTTATCTTGACGACGCTGTCCGCATTCGCGGGAATCATCCAGATATTCTCTCCATCAAAAACACCACTGATAAAAGCAAGGACGTTTTTATAAAACCCTGAAGGCCATTGATTATAGCCTGTCATATAAATATCATTCCGCAGAGGGTTCTGCGCGATTAGTCCGCTGTAACCGAATCCATCCTGGCCATATACCGGCGGTCTTACTCTATTAATTACAGTTTGATCCTTGAAAGCCATCAGTTCTTTGCCATCTAACGACTTTACATCACCGGCAGTATAACTCAATAGAATACCCTGACCCTCTCTTATGGGTGATTCCAGGATTAATTCTATCTTCATGCCATCTGATTTGTTCAGGGAGGCTTGAGACACAAAGACCGTGGAATTGTCTACACTGACAATAAACTGTGTATCTTTACCTGACGGGTCTGCCATGACATTGTCAAAAGCAACGATTATCCTATCGCCTGCCGCATTTGTCATTGCAGATAAAACAACCGGGTTGCCTGTTGTTCTTACCGCTTCCAGTTTGATATTAACCTTAACCTGTTTATCTTCGCCCGCCAAAACTGCGGAAGGAGCTAACGTCTCAGAGAGTCTAATCGTTATATCGGGACTTATAATTATTGCACTCATTTCTTCTGCCATCGATGCGACATCTTTTCCCGTATCGATATTTGTATTGACGGCTTCCTGTTCCTGAATCACAGGCGGTGAAGCCATCGGTCTCTCTTCAATTTCTTCTATCCCGCTTATTTCTTCTGGCTCCGCGCATGACGGGACAAGGTAAACCAGCATATCCATCGTTTCGTTTGGTTCTAAATCACCCTGATAGAATTGATCCGAGTATCCCTCTTTTGATATGGTTACTTTACATGTGTCAGGAACAAAAACATCATGAACGGTAAATACTCCATCGCCATCTGTGTATACAGGCAATTTGCCCACAACGCTTACTAATGCTTCCCCAATTGCCTGCTTCGTTACGCTGTCAAAAACCTTACCGGTAATAACGCCTGTTGAAGCTACCGATGGTTTGTTGATCTGGGGACTCTCTGATGGAGATTTGGCGACCGGAGTTATCTCCGGCCCGGACGTTTCATAAGCTCCTCTTCGAAGCATTGCTATAGATACTTTTTTCCTAAAGTCTTTCCTACGTGCCCCCGCTTTAGCGGCAATCTCACTTTCCTTCATTTCGCCGGTTATGGCTGTTGTGTCAACCGAAATTCTTTTTTTATCTTCTACCGCGAGATTGGATAAAAGGGCCACAGTACCGATATCTAAAGAAGTACCACCGTCTATGCTTACAGAAACAGCATCAGATGTGTAATCAGCTAATGCGAAGACTATCATCTGGTCACCCAGAGGTATATCGGAAAGGTCAAACTTCCCGGACATATCTGTAATCGTTTTTATTTCAGGATCACTTTCAAGGTTTAATAGAACGCCCTGAAGCGGTGCTTTTGTTATGGAATCAATAACTTGTCCGGTAATACTCCCTTTGATGGTCTCAGGTGTCTCTTTTTGTTTATTGAGATAACGTTCCATTCCGCAGTCACGCCAGTAGCGGTCAGACCTGGGTTCAGTTGTTTGCCGGCTGTTTTCAAGACACAAAGCCCTGAGCGCTGAAATGTTGGAATCGGGGTCCCTGTTCCAGGAATCATTCGTCAGTTGCATAGATATGAGATAATTTCTTGCATTATCTAGAATCGCGGTATCTTTCGCGGTATCAATAAGGGCAATGTAAGCAAGAGCCGCTTCCTGCGCTGTTAACGGATTTGTTCTAAATCCGCCATCGATGCTCTGTTTGGCTATGAGATACTCAATTGCTTTGTTGATCGAAGCTGCAAGCCGGGGTGTCTGTGAAAATTGCTTGAATATGATTGTTATAACTGCTGTCGCAAAAACATTGCTTTCATCGCTTTCAGAAAAACCCCAACCACCGTCGGATTTCTGGGTGGAAAGCAGATAATTAAGCGCGGTATCAACAGGAATCCGTTCGGAGGGTTCGTTTTGGTTCAGATTTTTCGTACCACTATTTTTATCAAAATTATTTTTTTTAAAAATACCCACGCTTCACAACCTTATTGATAATCAAACGTTACAGAAAATACTTGAGTACCCCCTTAAAGTTTCATAATTGAGAAAAAACTCTTAATTCGACCGCGCTTTTAAAGCGATGGAGGCAAAACACATCGGAGAAATAATTATTCTGTGTAAAAAATCTATTTATTGCGAAGCATCTATAAATGGCATCTATCTCCAGCATCATGAAGAATAAGCCTCATCAATTTTCTTAAGCATACATTTCTATTTATAGGCAGGAGATTGTGTACTTTTTCTATCAAATGTATTACCGTCACCCTCTTAATCCCACCTTCAGCCAATTCAGAGAGTGGTTTAAATTATAATAGATTACAGATAACCTGTCAAGACAATCGTTATAAC
>CAZXVZ010000026.1:0-22553 GCA_964644085.1 uncultured Syntrophus sp.
GTGTAGGTATTGTTGTAAGTAATGTATAAAGGGGAGAGTCATGCAGAAATACAGGATGCGTATAGGAGGAAAATGGGTTGATGCCGAATCAGGGGAAACATTTACGGCATTTAATCCGGCAACGGAAGAAGAGATTGGCCAAGTTCCTCTCGGAAGCAAGGCTGATGTCGACAAGGCAGTTGTAGCCGCCCAGGAAGCATTCCCCGCCTGGTGTAAGAAAACACCGACTGAGCGTTCACAAATACTGCATAAGGTTGCTGACGCAATTGAGGAACACGCTAAGGAACTTGCCGAACTTGATATTGTAAGTCACGGTACGCCTAGAAAACCGGCCTTTTTTGGGGTTATGGGGTTGCCGCAGATGTTTAGGTATAATGCCGAGGTAAGCCGGTCTTTTATGGGACAGGTAATATCAGGTAATCCCAATAAATTCTGTTATCTTCAGCGTGAACCGAGGGGAGTCTGTGCCCTTATTGTAGCATGGAATGCTCCCCTCGTCGGAGCTTCCAAGAAGCTATCGGCGGCTTTGGCAACAGGCAATGCCTGTATTATAAAACCCCCAAGTATCTGTTCCCTGACCGTACTCAAATTGGTACAAATACTGGAAGACGCTGGTCTGCCCAAAGGTGTTGTGAATGTGGTGACCGGTTTCGGCGATACGGTAGGTGAAACGCTTTCCTCCCACCCCGGTGTGGGCATGGTCTCTTTTACTGGCAGCAGTGAGACGGGGAAGAGAATAATGTCCGTTGCGAGTAATACAGTCAAACATTTGACCATGGAACTTGGTGGTAATAATCCGTGCATTGTGCTGGAAGATGCCGACGTTGATGCGGCAGTGGGCTATGCTTTGTTTTCTTCATTCCACAACAGTGGAATGGTTTGTGCCGCTACCGGCAGATATTACGTACATGAAAAACTATACGATGAATTCGTGGAAAAGTTCGTCACCAAGACGCAAAAAATGGTTGTCGGTGATCCGACGGACGAGAAGACAGATATGGGGCCGGTTGTGAGCGCTGAACACAGAAATAGGGTAGAAGACTATATCAGGTCTGGTGTGGAGGAAGGGGCCAGACTAGTCTTGGGGGGTGAAAGACCCACAGCACCTCCACTGGACAAAGGCTACTTTGTTATGCCCACGGTATTTGCAGGTGTTACACAGAACATGAGGATCGCAAGAGAGGAAATTTTTGGCCCAGTGGCTTGTTTCATAAAGTTCTCCTCTGATGAAGACGTTATCAAGTTAGCAAACGACAGCACATATGGGTTATCGGCGTCTGTCTGGACGAGGAACACTACCAGGGGTATACGGTTTGCGAACGAGATTCAGGCCGGAACCGTCTGGATTAATGGCGATATATTGGGACCCGAATATCCTTGGGGCGGATATAAACAGAGCGGTTTCGGAAAGGAGAACTCCATCTTAGGACTGGAGGAATATGTACAGGTTAAAGCGATATTTTTTGACTTGGCAGAGAGAGGATAGACCGACACAGGATCTCTACTGCGGTTCTCTGCTTCCTCAGTCTGCACAGAAATCGAAGGCACCTATTTCATGTACGTTCGAATACAGGGTGCTCATGAGAGCAGATCGCTGCGTCGGCTGAAGGGTAACTTGAGCCCTTTAATGATATGAAGTTGAAACGAGAAATGAGGAGGTTTAGACAATGGGTGAAAGGCTGAAAGGGAAAGTGGCCGTTGTAACCGGAGCCGCAGGTGGCGGCGTCGGCGAGGCCGTGGCCTCGGCGTTATCTGCCGAAGGGGCCTTTGTGGTTGTGAACGACATAAGTCGTGATTCCCAGGGGGGGTATGAAGCAGATAAAGTGGTTCGAAAGATTATTGAGACAGGGGGCACGGCGGTTGCAAATTATGAGAGCGTTGCAACGATGGGTGGAGGTGAGAAGATTGTGGAGACTGCTTTGGACACCTATGGCCGTATTGACATCCTGGTGAATTGTGCCGGAAATTTTCGCGGTGTACCGACAACGGAACTAACAGAAAATGAATGGGATTCAATTATGAGTGTTCATCTGAAGGGACATTTTAGCTGCATTAAGGCCGCTCTTCCCGTGATGATTAAACAAAAAACAGGAAGAATAATCAATTTTTCTTCTCGCGCGGCTTTTGGCGGCGGCGGTAACCTTGCCTACACTGCCGCAAAGGCGGGAATTCTTGGCTTAACCACTATGCTTTCCGTTGAATTGAAAGAACACAATATAACCGTCAACGCCATCTTACCCAGCGCAGATACGAAAATGTTTCCAGGGCCCCGGCCACCATTTGCACGTAAAACAATGATAGAATCAATGTTTCTGGAACCGCATTATGTAGCGCCGATGATTACCTATCTTGCCACGGATGACGCGCAGGGAATAACTGGACGGTTTATTTACTCATCAGGCGGTGATTTCTGTCTCTACAGCCTTCCTATCCAGCTGAAGGCGGAAGCTCCTGTATTTGTCCGGAAGATGGGAAAATGGACTGTCGATGAGCTTGTTGATGTCATGCCTTCGCTGGGTTTTCAATGATTTACTGAATGGTCACTACGATTTATTGAACAAAAAAGGAGGTACGAAATGTTAAAACTAAAAAGGGTTGCATTACTGGTGGGAACAGTTATGTTGTTTGTCGCTATCTGTGCAAATCACGGGACCTGTCAAATCCTGAGTCTCAGCAAGACCTATAACTGGAAACTGGTTTCCCCGATGGCTGCTGGACAGAACACGAATATCGGTATAGTAGAATTTGCCAAGCAACTGGAACAGCGCACCGGCGGCAAGGTAAAAATAACTTTGTTCGAATCCACGCTGGGCGCCCCCGGTGACCATTGGGATATGGCCAAAAATAACGCGGTCCAGTTCGCATTTACAAGCGACATGTATAATACAGGTCGTATGCCTATTCTCGCGATGCTTGGACTTCCCATGGAAGCGCCAGACTCGAAAGACGCGTGGACAATCGCAAACGAGTGGTTGAAGGCAGGCTACCTTAAAGAATTGACGGACAACTTCAAAGTCCTCTGGTTTCAATCCAGTTCTCCTCTCAGTATGTATTTTCGAAAGAGCAAACCGGCTAAGCAGGAAGATTTTAAAGGTATGAAGATCAGGTGCGGTTCGGCTGTTCAGTGCCAGGCGATGACTGTTCTTGGGGCCTCCGGCGTCAGTATGCCGGGCGGTGAAGTCTATATGGCTCTCCAGACCGGAGTAATTGATGGCGCCATTACAGGAATAGATGTGGCAAACGATAGAAAATTCTATGAGGTTGCCAAGAATGTGCTCAGACAGAACCTGATCATCGGGATGTTCGTGTTTCTCATGAACAAGGATACATGGAACAGCCTTCCGCCGGAACTCCAGAAACTGATTGATCAGCTCGCCAAGGACGTGAACGCCGCCGAAATGGAGCGAAGATACAACGAAGATAAGACCTTGATCAGCAATTATGAAAAGCGCGGTGGTGAATTCTACTCAGTCAGCAAGGAAGAATTTAATAAGTGGCGCCAGCTGATTCGCCCCAATTCGGAGAGATACGTGCAAGACCTGGCCGCAAAAGGTCACCCTGCAAAAGAAGCTCTCGCTATTATGCGTAAAGTAGCGGCCCAGTAGAAGCATAGACAGGAAGTTTAGGGTAAAGACAAAGGGAAATTAATAAAGTTCTAAAGGGCTTCAATTGGAACGGCAATACTGCTATTTTGCCCAATTAACGGGAATAATGCGGCAAATTTGAATGAAAGGGGATAAACATGAGTAAAGAAGCGATTACCTTCTTGGGAACCGGAGATGTGATTATTGATCGCGAAAAACCTGAGACAATTTTTCAGCATGTTGTGGACCAGTTTCGGGCAGCTGACATTACCTGCGTTGCTATGGAACAGGTTCTATCAGATAAGGGAACGCCAGACCCGCGGCAGGCTGTTTATGCGAGTGCCAAAATGGTGGATGCCTATACAAAAACTGGTGTTGATGTTGTGTCAACAGCAACGAACCACGCCGGCGATTGGGGTGTCGAAGGGCTTCTTGGAACCATAGAAACGTTGAATACCGCCGGTATTCCGTTTTGCGGTATAGGACGTAATTTGGAGGAGGCCAGAAAGCCTGCCATTGTCGAACGGAAGGGAACAAAAGTGGGGTTCCTCAATTATTGCTCCGTGCATTTGCCCGAATACGCTGCTACAGAAGACAAACCCGGAGTCTCCCCGGTAAGAGTATGGACGATCTACGAAAGGGTTGATTTCCAGCCGGCCACGCCACCGTTAATAGTTTCTATCACACATAAGGATGATCTTGAAGACATCAAGAAACGAGTGAAAGACCTCAAGGCAGAGGTAGACGTGGTGATTTTGCTTATGCACTGGGGACAACATATTCTACCCGCGATTATTCCCGATTACTGCATAGAAATAGGGCATGCCGCCGTTGACGCCGGTGCTGACATGGTACTCGGTCATCATACGCATATTCTGAAAGGCATTGAAATGTACAAAGGAAAACCTATTTTCTACTCTCTCGGGAATTTTTGTCTGGAACTGGGTCCTCATATGAGGGACCACAAACATGTAGGTATGCTTGACAAACTCTATCGGGTGAAATCCTGGCATGATCGCAGAAAGACTATGATGGCGAAAGCACTCATCGAAGATGGAGCGATAACACGTGTTTCGTATATCCCCTGCTATGAGCGGGATGACAAGGAACCTGAGATTGTAAAGAGAGACGACCCTCGAGGGCAGGATGTTTACAACTATGTTGAAGAAATTTCCCGGAGCGAAGGTCTCAATGTAAATTTTGAATGGGACGGAGACGAGGTGCTGGTGCTGCCGTGATCGTGGATGGAGCAAAAAATGATCCGGGTTACAATCAAGTTCACCGGCATCGAGTAGCCGTTGAGAGTATGCTACTTATGCTCGGGCGGCGATCTCTGCTTTTCAGTAAAAGCCGACGGTCTTCGATAGTTGCTGGGAGTGACCCGACACCGATAGATGAAATACAAGGCTTGCGGGCGGCACGCTCAAGGAGTTCATAAGCGTTGATAGTACTGTAGACCTGTTTGATGCTGTTTTGACTGACGTCGATGAGGAATTAAACGGCGATTTTTTGTAGATATTAATAAATAGTGTTTTATGGAACGAAAGAGGAAAAAGCATGTATGAGAAAGGATCAAACAATGAAATGGAATAAAACAGCTGATGTAGTCGTGGTTGGCCTTGGCGCGGCAGGTAGTTGCACGGCTATTGAAGCGCACGACAACGGCGCAAAAGTTCTTGTACTGGAAGCCGACAAAGTTGCCGGCGGCAATACCCGCCTGAGCGGCGGCACGCTACGTATCTTCAACGATACTGATAAGGTTTATCAATATTACCGTGCAATATTTGATGAGACTGTCAAAGACGGACTGATTCGCAAGCTGATCGACGTTACCGCCACAAGCCACGAGTGGTTCAAGAAAACGTGCGACGCAGAGTTCATGGTGGCGACCAAGGTGCCTTTTCCACCCGCTCCGAACGCCGTTTGGGATTTCCTGCCCGGATCCGAAGGTTTGGGCGGCCGCTCGCAGTTTGTAGCTGATAAGTTCGGCGGCAGCGAAAAGATGAACGGCGGTTTCAATATGTTCAAGACCATGATGCATGGAATTGAAAAGCGTAACATTGAAATCATGTATGAGATGCGTGGCAGACACCTAATCACAAACGGTAAAAAGGAAGTTATCGGAATTCAGTGCGAGACGCCGAACGGCATAATCAATGTTCGTGCCAAGAAAGCTGTATGCCTGACTTGCGGCGGTTTCCATCGAAGTGCAGAGAAACAACTGAACTATCTGGGTCTGAAGTACCTTGCACAGGGTACAAGGTTCGGTTATGGCGACGGAATTGACATGACCGCTGAGCTGGGCGCCAAGATGTGGCACATGACGGGTGTTTCTTGTGGCATCAGCTACAAAGTCAAAGATCATGAAGATCCCATCGCTATCGGTCTGCACAGTCCAAACTATCTGTATGTCGACCAGAAAGGCAAGCGTTTCCTGAACGAGACCGGCGTCGATGTCCATGCGATGGCTTTTGACTTCACCGCGTGTGTCGCCGAAGAGATGTCTTATCCGCGTCTTCCAGCCTGGCTCATCTTCGACGAACAGGCGCGCGAGTCCGGCAGCCTGATCGGCCATTGCCCTGGAATAATTCAGGAAGATCCGACGTGGGAAGGGTGGAGTGACGACAATCAGGCCGAGATCAGGAAGGGCTGGATCAAGACGGCGTACACCGTGGGGGAACTTGGTAAAAAGCTAGGCTTCAATTCTGGAGTCCTGGAGAAGGCTGTCGCCGATTATAACCAGTGCGCGCTCCTCGGCTACGATCCCGAGTTTGGCCGCAGTGCCCATAGCATGGGTCCAGTCAACCACATGCCATTCTATGCGATTGAGGTTTGGCCAGCGCTGCTCAACACGCAGGGCGGTCCGCAGCATGACGAGTATGGACGCGTTCTTGACGTGGAAGAGAAGCCAATTGAGAGGCTCTTTGCGGCAGGCGAACTCGGCTCTATCGTCAATAAATTTTATCCAGGCGGAACGAATATCACGGAGGCAATCGCAATGGGTCGAGTGATCGGAGAACTAACTGCAAAGCTTACGGATTCTGAAGAGTGATGTATCGATTCCGACAGATAGAAAGATGGCTCCTTATGAACAAATATGAAAGAAGAACCGATTTTCTAAATGGGCAAGGAGGGTTTCGTGGATCATAGCCGGGAAAACGGGACGAACATGTGCGGTGCCGAAAGGACGAATATTGTTGAAGATACTCTGCAGGATGTCGGATACGCACTCGCGGCCAACGTCGCCTCATTGAAGTATGAGGAGATACCAGACGCAGTGGTTGAAACTACGAAGAAGATCATTCTTGATACTCTCGGAGTCATTATCGGTGGAAGCGGCGCCGGAGCAGGCGTGAAAGAAGTAGTGAATCTTGTGAGGGCCGGAGGCGGCGCTGAGGAAAGTTCCGTCATCGGTTTTGACTTTAAAACGAACGCGTGGTCAGCGGCCTTCGCCATGGGCGCCATGGCCCACGCCCTTGATTACGATAATGTCCATGATGATGCGTTTACTCATCCCAGCAGTTCAACGGTTCCGGCTGCTCTGGCTGTGGCCGAATGGAGACGGGCCAGTGGCAAAGAGTTCATAACCGCTATGGCGCTCGGTGATGACCTGCACTGTCGCCTTGCCTATTCTCTGTCGCGAGTTGGTGACCCGGCATGCCAAGGGCTCTGGATGCCGCCGCTTGCCCTCGGCGGATTTGCCGCTGCCGCGGTATCTGCGCGATTACTGGGGCTTGACCGGGAGCGGACTGTGAATACTTTTGGAATCACGCTTACCAGAACCGGGGGGCCCCTTGAAATTGTGATCGACCCTGGTCCGTTGAGAGGCCTTTACGCGGCTTTTCCGGCAATGACGGGCGTTCTTTCGGCTCGGATGGCACACCAGGGTATCCCGGGTATTAAAACATGTTTTGAAGGAAAGGCAGGGCTCTACAATACGTATTTTCGGGGTATCTACGATCGAGAATCTCTCACGAAAGACCTGGGCAAAATGTTTGAAGGAGTGGGAGTCAGCTTTAAACCCTGGCCTTCATGCAGATTTACGAATCCTTATGTGGATGCCACCTTGCAGATTGTGAGAGAGCAGAACATTCTTCCGAAAGACATAGCGGAAATACGGGCATATTACGAAGCAGAAAATGTCAGAAACTGTTGTGAACCCGTTGTTGCAAGACAACGTCCTCAATCCCCGCCGGAGGCCAAGCTGAGTCTTCCTTTCACAATTGCCATGGCAGCAGCGTGGAGGAAGATGGAGATCGGAGATTTTTCTCCGGAAAATATCAGATCGGAAGAGCTGCTTAGTCTGGCCCGGAAAGTTATACCTCTGTATGATCCCAGCCTCAAAAGTGACTCAAAGACAATGCTGCCGGCCATTGTCGAGATCATGACCCTTGACGGTTCTGTGTTCTCGAGGCGAGTTGACCTTGTGTACGGGCACCCTCAAAATCCCATGAGTTGGGATGATCTCATCACCAAATTCAAAGATTGCGCCTCGTATAGCGCGAGAAAGGTTCCAACGAACAACATTGATCGGGCAGTAGAAAAAACACTGAATCTGGAGGATGTCTGGGATGTGAGTGAACTAATAAATCTTGTCAAGTAGTTGACTAAAGCAATAGGATTTCATCGTAAGGGGAGAGGCAACATCATGTGAGAACTACTCCGGTTGCTTATAAAATCGGATACTCGGTGATATGAAAAGAAGCTATATCAGCCCTGCCGAACAATATTAAGCGAACCGCGAGAAAACAAAAACTAAGGAGGGAACCATGAAAGTAACTAAAAGCGTATCAATGATTGTTTGTCTGATGATGTTAGCTGCATTACTATTTGTCACGGCAGGAAGTGCCGTAGCTTCAGAGAAGTCTCCGCCCGTACTATCGCTATCAAAAACATATAACTGGAAAATGACTGCATGGTTCCCTGCTGGGCACGATGACAATAAACAGCTCGTTCAATTTATCGATACGCTGAACAAACGCACCAACGGTGGGGTAAAAGTGACCCTCTATGAGGGGACCCTCGGTTCTCCCAATGACCACTGGGATATGGTGAAGAACAACGCTACCCAGCTAGCCTTTCTCGCGGAGGGATATTCTGTAGGCAGGATGCCTGTCAGTACCATGCTGGGTTTGCCCTTTGAATTTAGCAATATGGAGGATATGTACAAAGTCTATGGCGAGTGGATGAAAGCAGGTTATCTTAGGGAATTAACGGACAATTTCAAAATACTTATTTATAAGCCGACTTCATTTCAACATTTCTTCTTTCGTAACAAGAAAGTCACGACTCTCGAAGGTTTTAAGGGAATGAAAATCAGCGTTTTGGGAGGCCTTCAGGGTCAGGTCATGACGGCACTGGGAGCTACCGGTGTCAGCATGCCTGGGGGAGAATTGTATATGGCTTTGTCTACAGGAATTATAGATGGCACGACCACAGGTGTTAATAATGTGATTGGCAGAAAATTCTACGAAGTAGCTAAGTACGGTTTGCAGACTCCCGTCTACGCGGGTATTTGGGTTGTAGCCATGAACAAAGAGACGTGGAATAGCCTTCCGAAGGAACTTCAGACGCTTATGGAGGAAATCGGTCAAGAGGTGCAAGCAGCGGAGATGAAAAAGACCATAGACTCCCAAAAAGGTTATTGGGAAGCTGTTCGAAAGAACGGTATGGAAACCTACAGCATCCCGCCTGAGGAGGTGGCCCGGTTGAAGAAGGCAACTTCGAGTGAGGATGACAAGTATGTGGCTGAGTGGTCCGCAAAGGGATATCCGGTGAAAGAAGCATTAGCGCTGATGCGGAGAATTACAGGTCAGAAGTGACAGATTTTCGTCTCGACGCTTCGTTGCAATATGAGTACTCATCACAGGTGGATACGAAGTGGCATATATAATGATATCTTGACTTGGAACCGAGAAATTGAAACCCTCTGCGGGAGGAAACCGCAAATCGGTCAGGTTATCAATTCAGCGTTATTGGGTATCAAACGAAGCTCATTCAAGGAGGATGGAGGAATATGACTGACAGACTAAGAAATAAAGTAGCAGTTATCACCGGAAGCGGCGGCGGCGTCGGGAGGGCTGTAGCGCTCTTAATGGCATCTGAGGGCGCCAGCATAGTCGTCAATGATTTAGGTCGTGATGCTGATGGTGAATACCTGGCGGATAAGGTGGTGCGGGAAATTAATGGAGGTGGGGGGCGAGCTGCTGCCAGTTATGACAGTGTCGCCACTATGACTGGGGGAGCCAGTATCATAAATACCGCCATCCAAAACTTTGGACGAATAGATATACTTGTAAACAATGCGGGAAACTTTGTGAAGGCCTCGACTGTCGATTTGACTGAGGCTCAATGGGATGCAATTATGACCGTTCACATGAAAGGCCATTTCGCTTGCGCGCAACCTGCTATTAAAGAAATGATCAAACAAAAACACGGCAGAATTATTAACGTATCCTCAATGGCTGCTGCGCGGGGGATTGGGGTGGCTTACTGCTCGGCGAAAGCAGGAATCCTTGGTTTTACAACAAGTCTCGCCACCGAACTGAAGGACTTTGGCATCACCGTTAACGCAGTTTTACCCAGCGCCGTTACGAACCTCTTTCCGGACAAAGTCGCATCAATGCCAGGACTTCCACCACAAGAACGGCTCGGTCCTGAGTATGCAGCTCCCATTTTTGCCTACCTGGCGACAGATGAGGCAAGAGATGTCACAGGTCGCTTTTTCAAGATGGGCAATGGTGACTTTATTATCTATCCTGTGCCGCTGAGCGTGCCCAGTGGAACGGCAACACCCGTATACAAGGATGGTGTTTGGACTGTGGAAGAACTGATAAAGATTGTACCGGCGCTGTTGTAACGGGAGGCTGAGAATATCGATACGCTACTCTCTATACATTGTCACCTCTTCTTAATGCGGGCGCGGTCGACAAAAGGGAGAAGGTTAGCAAAGGACAAGAAATCTTTTTCGTAAATAATTAATTTCAAGCGGTTCATTCAGAACCGGAAAGGAATCATTGACGAATAACCGAAGGAGATGGAAAGAAGCGGTATCCTTCCTTCCATCTCCTTTTGGTGGCCACGCTGATTGACCCTCAGTCTTGCTGAACTCTTGTCTTCTACCTTGGCTTTGTTTCTAAACGTTAAAATTTACAGGCGATGCCAAATCTTTTGTTTTTGTCCGCTTAAATCGATATATACAGCTTTTAATTGTGTGTATTCCTCCACCCCAAATGTGGAGCCGGATTTCCCCAAGCCACTTTCCTTAAAGCCGCCCCAGGGCAACTCAAGGAGGTTGAAACCATGTTCATTTACCCAAACCGTTCCAGCATTTATCTCATCAGTAAATCTGATGCCCCGGACAATATCTCTCGTCCAGACCGAAGCACAAAGTCCATATCTTGTATCGTTAGCGAATCGTATGGCTTCATCGTCACTCTTGTGCTTTATGATACAGGCCACGGGGCCAAAGATTTCCTCTCGTGCTATTTTCATATTTTGGGTGACATTGATAAATATGGTTGGAAGAACATAAAAACCCTTGTCCAAGGGCGGATCAGAGGGCCGGACACCTCCCAGCACAATTTTGGCTCCTTCGTCAAGCCCTGATTTTATATACGCCTCAATCTGGTCACGGTGCTGGCTACTCACCACTGGTCCCATCTGCGTTCTTTCATCAGAAGGATCACCGACGATTATATTCTTGGCAGCGGCAACAAATTTGTCCACGAACTCATCGTGGATTCTCTCATGGACGTAATATCTTCCAGGTGAGGCGCAGATCATTCCGCTGTTAAAGAAAGAACCAAAAACAGCACAATCCACCGCGGCATCGATATCAGCGTCATCGAGTACGATAAAGGGGTTCTTCCCACCAAGTTTCATATGCATTCTTTTTACTGTTGAGCTACCGGCAGAGAGAATTGACTTACCTGTCTCTGTACTCCCCGTGAATCCTATCTGGACTATTTCCGGATGAGACGCCATGGCCCCACCTACCGTGTCGCCTGAACCGGTGATAATGTTGACAACACCTGGCGGTAAATCGGTTTTTACCAAAAGTTCACCCAGTTTTAGTGCTGAAAGGCAATTAATGCTCGATGGTTTGAGAACGCAAGTATTCCCAACGGCGATAGCTGAGCCCATCATGGACATCGCGATACCAAAAGGTACATTCCAGGGAACAATCAAACCACATACGCCTACCGGCTCTCGTTTAACATACGATAAAGCGTTGGATCTGGCGGGAATATGAGCACCCATGAGGGACTTGCTCATCTGCGATATTAATTCCAAACCACGGGCCGATCCCTGGACAGGGCCGATAGCCATCTTTATGGGGAAACCGTGGTTGAGAGATTCGATGCGGGCCAGTTCTTGAGCATTTGTCATGATCACACGGGCAATCTGACTTATAATGTTTGACCTTTCTTCTTGCGTTTTTCTGGACCAAACGGGAAAAGCATTACGTGCCGCCTGAACAGCCTTGTTTACTTCTTCTCTATCGCCGTATGCGGCCAGTATTATTTCTTCCCCATTCGCCGGATTAATAGCAGGATATGTTCTTCCTGATTCGGCATCAACTAATTCCCCTCCAATCAACATCTTATAGGTATGCATATTTTCCTCCTTTGATGCTTGTCAGCATTTCTGTCTGGCCGTACTAATGAAATCATCAGACACGAAAGCATTAATAGTGTCTTGATCCGACCCAATGCAATCTTACTGTCTTTGTTCTTTCCGTAATTCTTCTGATCATTTCAAAATGGCATTATACAAATATTTTGCTCTTCTTAAGCACAGGGCCTAATTCCGTCATTGTAAATACGGAACTATTGTATCGATCGATCGATCTCTTGTCAAGCATAAAATATTTATTAGCTGAATGGGTCTGTTCTATGACTTTCCATAGCGGGTTTCCGGGTTGATCCGGTTGCAGAATGACGTGAAACTGAAACTCTCAGATCGAGCCCGTCACAACAGCTTAAAGCTTGAACGCCTCCGACATTCCGGCGTATTGTTTCCGCAGTTTCACCTTTTCTATTTTGCCGGTTGGGTTTCGGGGCACTTCGCCAAAGAACACCTTCCGTGGCCTCTTGTACTTCATCAAACCTTCGCAGAACGTGAGCACCTCTTCTTCGGTCAGCGTTTTACCGGGCACTACATCGATAACGACAGCCACAATCTCTCCCAGGCGTTCGTGGGGCATCCCAATGGCAGCGACATCTTTGACAGCGGGATTGGTATGGAGGAAATCCTCGACCTCAGCAGGAAAGATGTTCTCTCCTCCTGAAATGATAACGTCCTTCTTGCGGTCGACGATCCAGATGAAACCATCTTCGTCGACTCTCACCATATCTCCGGTAAAGAGCCAGCCATCGCGTAATGTCTTTGCTGTTGCTTCCGGGTTTTTGTAGTATTCCCTCATAACACCGTTCCCGCGGACGCAGAGCTCCCCCGGTGTTCCCTGAGGCACAATATTCCCATCATCATCAACGACCTTGTACTCCCAGTTGAATCCGGGAAGGCCTATGGCACCTATCTTGTGGTCATTACCGATACGCAGATCGACGCAGCCCGGTCCGGTTGATTCACTTAAGCCGAAGCTCGTGTCATACTGCATGTCCGGGAAATACCTCCTCCAATGCTTGATGAGCGAAGGTGGAATAGGCTGTGCACCCATATGCAGGAGCCTCCATTGATCAAGTTTGTAATCTGAAAGTTTCAATCCTCCGCTGTCGATCTTGACCAGTATATCCTGTATCCAGGGCACAAGACTCCAGAGCACCGTTCCTCCTTCTTCGCTTACAGCTTCAAATGTCCATTCAGGTGAAATGCCCTTTAGTATGACTGCCTTGCTGCCGACGATAAGATGGCCGAACCAGTGCATCTTCGCGCCCGTGTGATACAGAGGCGGCATAAGTATGAACGTGTCATCCTTTGTCTGGCGGTGGTGCATGTTCTCCACAATGGCTGCATTTGCCATGTTGTTATGGGTAAGAAGGATCGGTTTTGGCTGTCCCGTGGTCCCCGAGGTGAAATAGAGTCCACAGGGATCCAAGAAGGTGAGTTCCGTTGTTAGAGGTGTTGCATCACTGTTTTCAACAAGAGCGGAAAAGGATTCAGCAAGGGCGGGAATGTTCTTGCCCACACAGATGTATGTCTTGACCGAGCTCAGTTGGTCTTTGACGAGCTCTACTCTTTGGGTAAACTCTTCATCAAAGACAAAAACAAGAGGTTCCGCCACGTCGGCACAGTATTTCATCTCCTCGGCGGTAAAGCGGAAATTGAGCGGCACAACCCACGCCCCTGTGCGAACGATACCGAAGTAGGCCACGAGCCAGTCTATGGAATTCTGCATCCAATGGGCTACCTTATCATCTTTTTTTATACCTTTTTGCTTCAAGGCATTTGCGAATCTGTTCGCTTTTTCATCTAATTCCTTCCAGGTGATGGCTGTTCTCTTCTTATCAGCGGCAACTCTTTCAATGAGCGCGATGTCATCGGGATACATTCTAGCGTTTCGCGCGAGCATTTCTCCTATGTGAATGTGAATATTGCCCATCTATTGTTCCTCCTTGGCATGCAATGTATGTTATCCGTAAAGAGTATCAAAACCCGTGTACTATCCCGTGGAATGTTTTGTTTAGTCGGGGACGAGCAGGGTTGTCAACGTGCTGAGATCATCAATCTTTTCGAGCTTTCCAACAGTACTGACAATTTCCTCGACCTTTTTTCGGGATAACACTGTTTCAGCCAGTTCTTTGAATTTGTTTTTTAGTTCGTCACCCGTCATAGGATTTTGAATTGTGCCTTTCGCAAACTGCACCGTTCTCTCGTAAACGTTTCCGTCTTTCGCTCGTATCTGCACGGATGCAGGTGCTCCTGAAGGATTTGCATTCTTCAATCCCTCATCGGTGTCATAGTCGATTCTGTGCAACAGATCTTTAATCCTCGAGTCTGAGAGGTTCTCTTCTGAATAATCCTGAAAACCGTTGCCGCCTTTCACGAGACGCAATGCTATTCCAAAACGGCCGCTGAACTGGGCAGAGACGACATCATGAGGTTCCACGATGCTTCCCACAACCCTTACGTCTCGCTCTTTCTGCCGGACGAGTATCTTGTCTATGCTTTCGGGGACGATGAGATATGCCTCCATCATTTCTGAGACAGCGTCAATAGCGGCATGTTGAGCCGCACAGCAACAATATGGCTTGTTACCGGTAAGGATAATCCGGAAATCTTTCTCCAGGTCTCCGGTAAGTTCCTCAAGCGAATAGTTATCCGTAAAAGCCTGGCAGAATCCTTTCCTTCCTTCAAGCACAGTGGGAGGTCCTGTGATGCCATGCTTTGCGAGTAATGCGGCCTTGAGTCCATTGGCTGCCGCAAAACCAGCGTGGACTCTTTTTACTGTCCCGCCGGTTTCCGTATACTCGGCAAGACCTCCTGAACAGCTTGACGCTATTGCCAGAGCGTTGACCGTCTGGCCTGTATCAAACTTGAGAAGCTTGCACACGGCAGCCGCAGCTCCAAGAGGACCAAGCACAGAAGTAGTATGAAACCCCCTTTGCATCATCGAATGTGTAGCCATTCCGGCTCTGATAAAAACATCATAACCCACTACGACAGCCGTTATGAATTCTTTTCCGTTCATGTGTTGAGATTCTGCGACGGCAAGGGCGGGCGGGATCACAGTTACCCCCGGGTGGGATGCGGTTGTTAATTCCGTGTCGTCCATTTCGAAACCATGGCCGAAGATCGCGTTTGCGAATGCGGCATCTTCGGCGGATGTCTTAAACCCATAGAACGTAACAGTGCTCTCTTGTCTACCATCTCTCGTATCTGATATGTAGTCTTGTATTGCCTTATTCCAGGGTAGGGTAGCGAAGGCGAGCTGACATCCAAACTGGTCAAGGATCAAAAGTTTTGCCTTCTCTATAACTTCATCGTTCAGGTCACCGTAATCCGTGTCTGTAACAAATTGTGAGAGTTTCTCCGTTTCATTCAAAGTAGGTCTGCACCATTCTTTACAAGGTTTTTCCGGCTCGCCATCCTTCCGCAATAGCGTCTATGATCAGACGTGGATCTTTACTGTCTCCTATGAGGTATACCTCGGCTATCGCACTTTTAAGTTCGTTAAACAGTTTATTGTTTAGCTTGAATGGAAGAGCGGGGACTACGGTATCAGCTTCTATGATTTGTTTTATCCCTTCTTTCGTGGTTATAACCAAACCTTTATCGGTAATTTCCTTACACGTCGCGTTTTTTATAATTGTGGTATCTTTTTCACCGAGCCATTCGACGAGCCTTTGTTGTTTTCTCTTCGGCAATCCAGCGCTAATCTCTTCATCTCCGGCGACTATGGTCACTTTCCGTCCACGCTTGATGAGAAATTCCGCCAGTTCCGCGCCCTGTATGGCACCACCGATGATTGCTACCTTTTTACCCACGGGCATCCAGAGACTGGTGAGCTGCCTCAAGAATTTTGGCCCGAAAAACCTGAGGAAAAATTTAAGTTGCCGGTGCAAATCAGGACCACTCACGACATTCGGGCGTTCTATACCGGGAATGACAGGTACAAAAGGAGTACCGCCGATTGCCACGATAACAGCGTCAGGTTTTTCCCTGCTGGCGGTTGCGAGGGTGAACTCTTCTCCGAGATTGATCTTGACGCCGAGTTTTTTCATCTGTGTTTCAAAATAGCGTACGAATGCAACGAGATCTTCTCCCTCAAGTCCTTTCACTAGCGCTGCGAGAGGAAGCAAACCACCAAGTTTATGTTCCTTTTCGTAAAGGGTCACGTCATGACCTCTGAGGGCTGTCACGCGTGCCGCTTCAAGGCCTGCGGGACCGCTACCGACAACAGCTATCTTTTTCTTCTTTTCTGCTGATTTGAGATCGTATGGAGCATCGCTGCCAAGAGCGGCGTTTATTCGGCATCTTACCGGTTCGCGATACACGCGAAAGCTGATACAGTGTTCACATGCTGTACACGGGGCAATATCTTCTAATCTCCCTTCAGCTACTTTACGAGGTAGTTCAGGATCGGCAAGAATACGTTTGTTGAGCCCGATAAAATCAGCTTTACCATCACGGAGAATCTGTTCGCCAAGTTCAGGATCGAGACGCCCGACGGCGATGACCGGAATGGAGACCGCTTTCTTGATGGCAGCGGTTACGGGTATGTAACCTCCAGCACCATGGCGGCTCCCGTCAAGCATGTCCCCCAGAGGACTAGGCGGTTCAGGGTAATGGATCAGCTCAGGATAATGAGAACTTAAGTATTTTCCAACACCATCTACCCTTATGTGCATGCAGTCTGCGCCTGCCTTCTCGAATATACGGGCGAGTTCCTTTGTTTCCGCGATAGTCATACCTTTTTCGATCCCGTATTCCATGCCATTGATGAGGATACTTACGGGAAAATCTTTTCCCACACGTTTTTTGATTCCTCGGAGTATGTCAACAACAATTTTGCTTCTCGATTCGAACGTCTTGCAACCGTAAGCGTCACCACGGGTATTGAAGGCGCGGGATAGAAAGCTGTTCAGCAGATGGTTGCCGCTCGCGTTTATTTCCACTCCGTCAAAACCCGCCTTATGATAGCGTTCTGCCGCTGCAATAAATTTATTGACTACTCCTTCAATCTCGGCAATGGTGGCTGCTCTGGTAGCAGAAGGACGCCCCCCTTCTTCTACTCGGATATTATCTGATGATGCTATTGGTTGGAGACCGGACATCTCTGATCTATGCCACGGGCCTGAATGTACCATCTGGGCGAAGATAGGCACCCCGTGCTTATGGCTGGCTTCGGCAACCCTTACCCATCCAGGGAGATACTCATCATCATCAATACGAAAATGAAAGAAATCATGGGCTCCTTGCGGAAAATCAAGCGTACCACCTTCCACAATCATAAGGCCGACTCCTCCTTTCGCTATAGCTTCAACAAAATAGATGAACTTGTCGGTAATATGTCCATCGATTTCGTCGATTTGATAACCCATCGAAGAGGTTGTTTTTATCATTCGGTTTTTCATTTTTACTGAACCAATCTGGGATGGCTCAAGGAGTCTGCTGAATCTTGAATGTTCACTCATTAATGTTGCCTCCGTGTTATAAACTTAAGCGCGTATATAAGTCCTATGTTAATGACCCTGACGAAGCTTTATTTCCTGACGACAGAACTGTAAAAGATCTCAGTCCCGGTATCCGTGAAATATTTATTTCTTGCCGGCTACCCTTCTCATTACGTTGACGGCCTCCCTTGCTGGATAGCCTTTGGCAACGATTTCTGCAATGTACTTGTCATCAACATCCGATACTGCCTGCTTCCATTTGGCCTTTTCCTCAGGGGTGATTGAGTAAACCGTCAAGCCAGCCTTGCGTGCAACATCCCATTGACCTTTTTCCATGTCAATCTTTCTTTTCACATCGGCCGTGGAGACTTCCCGGCCTGCTTCAATCATGAGATTCTTGAGTTCGGAAGGAAGGCTGTCCCACGTCTCCTTATTCATGGCAACCACAAAGATTCCGGCAGCGACTGGAAAGTCCATTCCATACTTGCATGTTTCGTAGAGCTTACGGTCGTTGAACCCTCCGATGCCCGTAATTACACCGTCAATAACTCCTGTTTGGAGTCCCATGTACATCTCTCCACCGGGCATACTGACTCCGGCGGCGCCAAGCGTTGTAACTATTCGGCCATGTAAAGCCGATACTGTCCGTATTTTCAAACCCTTAAGATCTGCCTGTGTCATGACCTTCTTATTTCGGAAAAAGAACTGCATCAGATCTACTGGTGTTTGACCCAGCAGTTTGAAGTTGTCTGTTACCTCTTTCAAATAGCCGGCTTTTGCCCATTCTTCGTAAACCAGAGCAGTGGTGGCAAGGTCTGAGACTTCGAAAGGAAGATTGAGAATGGAACTTATGGGCATCCGGCCGGTGTTGTATGCTTCTCCCAGATACGCGATTTGGATTGCATTGTTTTTGAGCATATCCCACTGGTCAGTGGGAGCTCCGAGCGTTGCTTCAAAAAGGGCAATCTTTACTTTGCCATCAGTGCGCGTGTTCACAATATCTATGAACCGTTTAAGAATTGTGTTCTCGTGATGTCCTGCCGGGAAAGTAGATGTCATCTTCCAATTATAGGTCTTGGACAATGTTATTGTGTTTTGAGCGCACTGCGCACTTTGTACCCCTATCAATGAACAAGAAAGCGACAGAACGAAACCGATAAATACGCCAACCGACAAGATTCTTATACTCTTCATAACGACTCCTCCTCTTTTTTATTGGAGCACCAGCACTTCATCCCCATCCCAGGAAAAACGAACGGGGAGATGCTCGCTTGCGGATATATCCTCAACATACTTGTATACTTCTCGTCCCAACGGATTGTCTGCTGTCACAATCTCAGGTTCCGAATATCTGTTTACGAAACATGGTATATAAGACACCTGTCTTATTATTCCGTCCTCTATCAGCGCTTTGACAATCAAAGTGGCTCTTGATTCACGGGATAAGTTATAGGTCGGACATTCCGGATCGGGAACACATCCATATCTTTCCACTAGCTTTACGGCAAACTCGCCACCCGTCTTTTGACGCTGTTCAGGGCCTATCTCACACGCAAAGTTGCCTGTTGAATAGAAAATAACTTTCCCTTTGTAGACTTCGATGCCTTTCAGTATATGCGGATGCGTACCCAAAATGAGGTCGGCGCCAGCGTCGACAGCGGCGTGCCCAACATCGGGACAATACATGGGTATAGTCCTGGGTACGATATGGAGACCCCAGTGAATCGAGACAATGACCACATCCACTAGGGCCCTTAATTTTCTTATGTCTTCTATCATTGCCGCGATGTCTTCTTTGTAAGGCATTGTAACGATGCGGGGAGGAGTTCCCGGTTGGTAGTCTACTTGTTCATAAATGGTCCATATTCTCAGGGGAGCTAAACCGGGTCTGTTTTCCTCTGCCTCATAACCTTTCGGATGGACGCAAGAATAGGCAAGGAAGCCCAAGGTTGTCCCTTTCCTTTCCAGAATTGATGGCTGACGGGCTTCAGCAAGGTTTCCGCCGGCACCTATGTAAGGCAGGCCCGCCTCTTTCAACTTTTCCAGGGTGTCGAGTAAATTTTCGACTCCCCAGTCCAGGGTATGGTTATTTGCCAGGGAAACTATGTCGAATCCGGCGTAAAGAAGGGGCTGTATGTTTTTCGGATTCGAATTTGTTCCATGGCCGCGAATGAGATAACCCTTGTCCGAATATGTTTGTTCAAGATTTGCGAAAGCGACATCCGCCGAGGACAGTAACGATGCTACATGCCGAAAGATTGTTTCCGGTTCTTCTCTGTCGATTAAGATATCTCCCACTCCAAGAAAGATAATAGGTTTCTTTTTCATAGTTCTTTTCTCTATCCAGCGTTCCGATGAAAATAGCGGAAGGCATGTCACGCATTACTTCCACATGGTAACTGTGATTGTTTCTCCTTTCTCCGCAGATCTCTTCATTTCAATCGGTTTTGACTTTTCGCTGAACCAAAAAAGCGTCATGAGCGTTTTCTTTTGTCCTTTTTCCATATCATCGCCGAGTGAAAGCGCTATTTCCCCAAGGCTTTCGAGGACTATTTTGATTGTATCACCTCCATCCGCATTTGTGAGCACATCCATGCGTTTAAATCGTTCATCAGCACTGAAAAGCGTAATCAAATTATAAACCTCACCCTTTTTCACGCTCTTTTTTAATCTCAACGCAATAACTGCAAATTTTTCCATCTCGGATACTCCTTTATTGCGAACTGTACATGGTTTGTCAGCCTACGTAATCCGTGAAACTAGTCAACCTCAGGAGATACCATGAAAGTAGTCACACCGTTCCAATCCATTACGCCTTGCCCCTCGGTGTTTCGAGACGTCATGGAAACGAACTCCCAAAGTACGCCATTAGCGCTTGACGGGTGGATGAAAAAGAAATAATTGCCATTGCCCGTATTGGCGTTGAGAAGCGGCTTTGGATCCACCATATTGAATCCCGCTTCCTCCCATTGTTTCCAGCAATCATGTACTCTGTCCCTCATTATATATCCGGCGGCATTATGGTACATGGCGGTTTTTCCTCTTAAAGCCATCTCTCTTTTGATAGGCGCATCCTCGTTGAGTGTACAGTACATGTTGATCCCTCCTCCGCCTGAAAACTGGTAGCGGATTGGAATGAAGATGTTCCCTCTCTTGTCGTCTACTTTGCCGTGGGTTCTAAGGTATATGTCTCCTGCTTCCACCCAGGGGCGCGATAGGATTTCTGACCAGACAACCGGGAACGTCTCGAAATCGCTGACTGTGACCATGATACTTTTAATTGCAATCACTGGCCTCATAATTTCTTCTGGAAAGGCGATTGCTTCAAACTTCTGTGGTGTATCGAGATAAACTGTATCTCTCCACAGGCCAAGGCTCCGCATTGTCTTGGTACAAAATTTAATGGGAAGCCCCTGTGCTCCTTCCTCTTCCAGCCAGAAAAGAGCCTCGCTGAACTTACCTATATACGTCAGCTTTTCCGAAACGGGGCGCCCCCGGTGTTTAAAGCGAATGTATGTTTCTTCAAAGGCATCCTGAGGCATATGAATTTCAATATGATGAATACCCTCACCAAAGTTTGAGAGTGCGGCACCCATTCTACCCGAATCAGTACGGGGCTTAAAAAGACCGATATGTATGGGATTAGTCCTGAGATAATATCCATCGACAACATCGATTCCGTCATTAAGTCCTTTTAGTTTTATTATCTGTTCAATGTTATTGGTACCAAACATATTTACGTACGCCTTTAATGCCTTTTCAGGGTCGTTTACCAGTATGTTGATACTACCGAACTGCATTTTTAGCCTCCTCAGGGTATTTCATGATGAACTGTCTCTGTATCTCTGCACTTTCATACTTGCGCAAACTTTGCCAATCATATTAAAGTGTATCGATCGCTCGATTAATTGTCAAGAAGAAAGAAATTACCATTAATATTTCGCAAAATATTAAACGTTTCTATTGACTGCTGGATTGTGTTTCAGCAGAGCTGTTGCCGATGATCCCATAGAGAATATATTTAATGATCGAGTTGGCTACTTCATCAAACGTTTTCTCTCCTTGAGGGCGATACCATCTTAAAAACCAGATAATAGCACCAAGAGTACTGAAAGCGGCAACAGTGGAATTACCCTGTTTTCCAGTACTTGCTAACACGCGTTCAATCTCGGAACGGTAAATAAAGAATGTCTCCGTCTGAAACTTTTTGTTCAAGTCTTTTCTGTCCGAAGGAAATGTTTCCTCGTTTAAAGTAGAGAAAATAAGGCTTTCTTTTCTGTGTATATCAAGATAGGAAAGATGTGTCCTTATCAGCAACGAAAAGCGATCCAAAGGAGACATATCGAGGCTTGCTATTCGTCGAAATTCTTTAATAATAGGTTCCAGTGTCTGTCTTTCGATTGCCCGCAGAACACCTTCTTTTGTGCCAAAATAGTGGTAAATATTCGAAGACGTCATACCCATTTCTGCAGCAATGTCACGAATCGAAGTTCCCTTGAAACCCTTTCTTGAAAATAGATCGATTGCTACATCGATCAGTTTTTTTGCGGTTTCCTTAGATATCTCGCTATTCCTTTTGTCTCTTCTATGCATACTCCATAATACCAATGATTTCTACTGAGCGTCAAGAACTATTTCTACAATATATCAATCACTCGATTCTAATTCTATCATATTATATAATGATATTAAAATGTTGCCAAAATGGTTATCATCGATCAAGAGTAAGTGAAAAGTATTCTAATTTCTCAATAGTCAGCGGGGCTTATCAAGAATCACAGTGCACGGATCGATTCAAAGAAGAAAGTGTTGTTAAATAAAAATTATCGTAAGTTTTTCTTGACATTCAATCGATCGATCGATACACTAAAATCAAGAATCAAAACCGGGT
>CAZXVZ010000027.1:0-17053 GCA_964644085.1 uncultured Syntrophus sp.
GCCCATATGCAAATATAACGTATTGTTATAAACAGATTCAAATGAAATTTCTCTAACATTGACAAGGGGCAACAGATGGAGTAAGAGGAGGCATGTTTCAGCAAAGATAATGCAATTACAGGTTACTCAGGACTTGTAATGAAGCAAATTGTACGAAATTGTCCTGAAATTCTATTATTTACTATGTTTTATATAATCGGACCTTTGCAAGAAAATTCCCTGAATAATGAAAATTTAGCTTGACACGCTTTTTAAATAATCATAATATAGCCAATAAGCCGAAAAGCTTAATAAATTTCAATGAAAGGAGCTCAGCAGTATGCCAGTAGGTAAAGTAAAATGGTTCAATGATTCAAAGGGGTATGGTTTTATTGAGCAGGAAGGCGGAGAAGATGTGTTTGTGCATTTTTCAGCAGTTCAGCAAGACGGTTTTAAATCTTTAAAGACAGGCGAGAAGGTCGAATTTGAAATTGTGCAGGGACCAAAGGGGCCCCAGGCGTCAAATGTCGTAAAAACAGAATAAATAAAGGGGTCACCCCCCTTCTTTTTCTATACATTTAATATCGTTCCATAGTTTGTCCATCGCTTCGAGTGATGTGTTACGGATGTCTGTATTTTTTTCAATATAGGAAAATCTGCGTATAAATTTGTTTATGGTAGAGCGAAGGGCGTCTTCGGGGTCTGTGTTGAGAAATCGTGAAATATTGACAATGGTAAAGAGGAGATCGCCGATTTCTTCCCTTACAGATGCAGCATTCTTCGCGACTTGAGCCTTTTTCAGTTCCTCAATTTCCTCAAACATTTTTTCATATACGTCTTCAATTCTTTCCCAGTCAAAACCGACCCGTGAGGCCCTTTTTGTCACAACATATGCGCGAAGGAGGGCCGGCATGGCGAGAGGAATATTGGAAAGCGGAGAATAATCTTCTTTCTCTTCTTTTTTGATCTCTTCCCATTTTTTTTCAAGAGGAATATCCAAAACTTCTTTTTCAAAAACATGGGGATGCCTGTTATACATTTTCCGGTAAACGTTCTTTATAACATCTTTTATTTCAAAAAGATGTTCTTCCTTGCAGATCTGAGAAATAAAAACAATGTGGAACAGGACATCGCCTAATTCCTCCTTGAGCATCCCGGCATCCTTTTTTTCTAGGGCATCAACAACTTCATAAACCTCTTCGAGCATGAATGTTTTAAATGCCTCTACGGTCTGTTTTTTATCCCAGGAACACCCTTTATCGCTCCGTAATGTTTCCATAAGTTTTACTAATTGTGAAAACTCTTCCACGGATCCTCCTGATGACGTGCATTAACTGAGACAAGGTAATATCTCATGGGTCTCTATGATATCAGTAACAAGTTCAATAGTTTTTTCCATGACTTGCTGTTGTTCTTCTATAACAAGCCGCGCGTTTTTTTTCATTTCGTGCCTGAGGTTGTCGTCTTTGAGTATGTCAGTTATTCTATGCGTGAGTTCATTTGCGTTGCGCACAATCATACCTGCTTTATATTGGAGCACTCTTTGGGCTATGTCTTTGAAATTTTCTACATGCGGTCCGAAAAGGACAGGAGTTGAGAAAAAAAGCGGTTCCAGAATATTCTGACCGCCGTAAGGCGCCAGACTGCCGCCTACGAAAGCCACTTTACTCTGGCCGTAAATATAAAGCAAATCCCCGATGGTATCGACAACTACAATTTCGGCGTTACTGTCCGTTTCGTTCTTTAGTAGAGAATAACGAGTAACAGAAAAAGAAGATAGAAGATCTTTTTCAATTGTACTTGTCAGATGCAATTCCCTGGGCGCGATAAAAATTTTGTGATCGGGGAAAATGTTTTTTATATTTTTTATCGTTTTATAGATTACGACGAGCTCTTTTTCTTTAATACTTCCGAACGATATTATTTTTTTCTTTTCAATCGTATCCGTGGTTGTTTTTAAGGAACGGAAATATTTTATATTGCCTGTTGTTGTTACCATGGAAGGGTTCATGCCAATTCTTATAAAGCGTTCCCTGTGTTCTTCAGACTGGGCGAAGACATGATCAACATGGGAAAAGACATTTTTCATGAAAAATGATAGCTTGAGATAATTTTTGAAAGTGCTGTCGGAGATACGGCCGTTGATAATAATGACAGGGATCCCCCGTTTTTTTGATTCCCAGATCAGATTCGGCCATATTTCGGTTTCTATAATGAGTAGGCATCTCGGTAGTCCATGTTTGAGAAAACGTTTTACAGAAAAAATGAGATCGAAGGGAAGGGCAAATACTTTTTTGGGCATCTGCGTTTTTCTTATCAGGAGTTCTTTGGTGTAGTGAGTATTTGTCGTGATCAGAAATCTATTCAGCCGGCCGTCTTTTGCAAGATATTGCATGAGATTATCGGCTATGACAGCCTCACCGATTGACGCGGCATGGATCCAAACCGCTTTATCCATATCGTTTTTGTGAGTTGCAGGAAATAACCGTTCCAGCAAGTTTTTTCTAATTTTATTTTTCGTGAGACCATATAGGAGAAAGAAAGGGAAACAAAGGATGGTAAGAATGTTATATATTATTTTCCACATGCAATCTCGTCCGCTTTTTCCGTGAGGGAGATAAGTGTTGCTTCCAATTCTCTCCTTTTCTTTTCGATTTCTTCGGCGCTCAAGTTACGAGAGATGATGAAAGGATCTCCCCAGAGAAAAACAATTTTTGAAAAAGGGAAAGGAAGGATGAATCTGTCCCAGGATTGAAAAGTTTTTTTTTACCCGCACCGTATGAAACAGGGACAATAGTTTTCCCCGAAAGACGGGCCAGATCGATGACCCCGCTTTTTACCGTGTATCGGGGGCCTTTTGGCCCGTCAGGTGTTATGGCAATATCAATACCGGCCTTAAGGTTATCAATAATTTCCCTGAGAGATGAAATGCTCATTTTTTTGTAAGAGCCCCTGATCGCTCCCACGTTAAAAAATTTTATAACCTGAGCAATAAATTCACCGTCTCTGTGCCTGCTGATGAGGACTTTTATGGCACCCCATTTTCTCGCGTAGGGCATCATGAGAAGCCTCGCGTGCCAGAAACAGACAATAAAACCGGAACCCCGTGAAGAAATTTCATCGAGGGGCGACTTGTTCAAATGTTGTATGCGAAGGGTTGACTTTAAAAGCAGAAGAAAAACATAGAGAAAAGGCGGAAGAACCCTTGACATGATGAAGAAGTGTAATTTCTTAAACATGGCTAACGTTTCCCCATTCTAAAAAGTTTTTTCTCCGGAGTCTCCTTGAACTGCAGTTCATATAACTTTCTATAAGGCCCGTCAGCTTCGATAAGACTGCCATGGGTACCTTCCTGAACAATCATACCTTTTTCAAAGACAATAATTCTGTTTGCGTTCATGATGGTTGAAAGTCTGTGGGCGATGATGATTGTCGTTCTTCCCCTCATAAGATTGTCTAGAGCTTTCTGTACTTCAATTTCCGACGCGGCATCGAGAGAACTCGTTGCTTCATCCAGAACGAGAATTGGCGCGTTTTTGTAAAGTGCCCGAGCGATGGCTATTCTCTGTTTTTGTCCGCCTGAAAGCCTGGCTCCTTTTTCACCTACTATCGTGTCATAACCTTTGGAAAATTTGCTTATAAAGTCATGGGCAAAAGCCATTGCAGCCGCTTCCTCGACTTTTTTCTGGTCTGGTATGACGCCATAAGCGATATTATTTCTGATGGTGTCATTAAAAAGGATGATGTCTTGAGTAACAAGGGCGATATTTTTTCTGAGAGATGCAAGAGATATATCCCGTATATCAATGCCATCTATGGTGAGACTACCTTCCGTAATATCGTAAAAACGTGGTATAAGGTTTGCCAATGTTGATTTTCCTACTCCACTTTCCCCGACGAGCGCGATAACCTCGTTTTTTGCTATCCTTAAGTTTATAGATTTGAGGACCATTCTTTCATCATATTTAAAATAAACGTCTCTAAATTCAATGGTGCCTTCAATCTTTTCAATCTCAAGAGCATCCGGTTTATCCTCTATTTCAGGTTTTCTGTCAATAATCTCGAAAACCCTTTGCCCCGCTGCAAGCCCCTGCTGAATGTTATGGTTTTCCTTGTTGAGCTTCTTAATTGGTTCGTAAAGTAAAAGAAGAGCGGTGGTGAATGAGAAAAAATTGCCCGGCGTTGAGCGTCCCGCCATAACTTCATTGCCTCCGTATAAGATTACGAAGGCAACGGCTATCCCGCCAATAATTTCCATAATAGGATTGGAGAGCGCTCGGAGTTTTGTCCGTTTCATCATAATACGGAACATTCCTTCGTTTTCCTCTTTAAATCTTCCATTCTCATAGGTTTCCATGGAAAAAGCTTTTACAATCCGCTGACCTGTAATCGTTTCATGAAGGAAGTTTGTTAGCCGAGCAACAGCCTTCTGTGAATTAAGGCCGACTTTTCTTAACTTTTTTCCGAATGATACAATGGGATATATGGCAAAGGGCAGGATAATAAAAGAAATTGTTGCCAGTTTCCAGTCCCGATAAAAGGCAACACAGACATATCCGGCTATACTGAAAATATCTATCAGTATTGCGGTAACTGAATCAGTGACGATGCTCTGGATGAGTGTAACGTCATTGATAACCCGTGAAATACTCTGACCTGTTGGGGTTTTATCAAAGAACGAGAGGGGTTGTTTCTGAAGGTTTGCAAATACCAAATTACGAATGGTCGTGACGATTCTTTGTCCGATGTAACCCATCAGATAGTCTTGAAGAAAAAAGAAAAAACCTTTTACAAGAAAGAGAACGACTATGCCTATTGGAATCAGAAGAAGCATCTTAGCGTTCTTTGTTACGAAAATATCGTCGATAACAGGTTTTACGGCAAAGGCCATAAGGGCGTTGCATCCTGAGACCACAGCCATGCAGAGCATGGCAATGACCAGTTTCTTCCAGTAAGGTGCGAGAAACTGAAGTATTCTACGGTAGAGAGCCATATCTTTTCTCTAAGAAACCGACAACGGCATCTCTTGCTGATTCGTAAGAGTTATAATGACCCAGTTTTTCAATAATTTCATTTGTATCCTTTTTCAGTTCTTCTTTTCCATTATGTAACATATATAATGTCTTTTCCGCAATTTTTTCAGGGTCAACGTCCTGGATAAATTCCGGAAAAACCTCTTTTCCCGCGATAATGTTTGGAAGACTTATAAACTGCATCTTTACGAGAATTTTTGCGAAAAAATAGGAAAGAGAAGATATCCGGTAGATAACAACTGTGGGGGTTCTCAGTATTGCGGCTTCCAGGGTCACGCTTCCGGAAGCGACAATAGCCGCATCACAGTGTGCCAGGGCGTCATAGGCCATTTTTTTTACAATTACTGTATCCTCAAGAGTATTTCTGAAAGGTTCGAGCATGCCTTTCTCCACATTTTCAGCAAGAGGCAGAACGGTGACCATGCCGGGAATGGTCTTCTTCATAATGGCAATGGTTTTAATCAGGATGGGCATATGCTTCTTAATCTCATTCTCCCTGCTTCCGGGCATAATTGTGATAATTGGATTTTTTCCATCCGCCTGTATGTGTCTTAAAAAATCCTCTTTTGAAAGGGATGATTTTACTGTGTTGATGAAGGGATGTCCAACATAGACCGCGTCAATGCCGTATGAATCATAAAAACTTTTTTCAAAAGGGAGAATGCAGATTACCCGTTCGACACAGCGCATTATTATCCGGATACGTTTTCTCCTCCACGCCCAGATTTGTGGGGCGATGAAGTAGAGAACGGGAACGCCATGTTTTTTCGCATAGCGCGCTATTCTTAAATTAAAACCGGGAAAATCGACGAGAACAACAAGAGCAGGCCTTGTCTCTCTGATATATTTTTTTACTGTATGGAAAGCGCTGTAAATAGAAGGTAGTTTTGCGAAAAGCTCGCTTATTCCCGTAAGGGAAATGTCCCGGTAATCATAAATAATCTCAGTACCTGTATCCGCAAGTCTTTTATTGCCAACAGCGACAAAGTGGAAAGGCGATTTTTCCTTAAGCGCCATGACAAGGTGAGCGGCGTGCATCTCGCCGGAAAGTTCGCCGGTGACAATCAATATTTTGTTATTGAAGGTTTGAGGTGCGCTGTTTTTCTGCAATGTATTCTTTGATCCTGTCCACGAGCACAAGGGCTTTAAGGCCATCAGTGCCCGTTACGCTGGGGGCCTTCTTTCCTTGTATGGAATCAATAAATTCTGTGAGTTCTTCCTGTACTGAATCGATTTGTTTTGCTGTATACTCAGATATGTCCACTTTCCCGTCATGATTCCTGATAATATTAACGTATTTGCCCTGAAGAAGATCAATAGTATGTGACTTGTCATTTTCATATATTGTCAGGGAGCGTTCCTTTTTTGGAGAGATTCTGCTTGCCGTAATATTTGCGACACATCCTCCTGTGAACTCTATTCGCGCATTCACAGCATCCAGCTTATCTGTCATGAAGCAGATACCCTGTGCGGCCAGCCCGCTGATTTCTTCCGTAACAAGTGAAAGCACAAGATCAAGATCGTGTATCATAAGATCAAGGACGACATCCACATCAGTGGACCTTCCCGTAAAAGGACTCAGCCTGCTGGCCTCTATGAGGATCGGTTTGCTGATTTGGCATGATGCTTGTGAAAACGCCGGATTGAAACGTTCCAGGTGGCCTATCTGGAATATAAGCCTTCTTTTTCCGGCCGTATCAACAAGTTCCTGTGCTTCTGCGGGAGTAACGGCAATAGGTTTCTCCATGAAAACGTGTTTGCCTGCTTCAAGAAAAGCCTTACCGATAGCATAGTGTGTTTCTGTTGTGGACGCAATTATTGCACCATCACATATTTTAATCGCTTCCCTGTAATCTTCGTAAGCCTTGACAGAAGTCTTGCCGGACAGTTCTTTCGCTATGGCCGTGTTTACGTCAACGATGGCGGCAACATCGACGTCCTTCAAGGCGGTTAGTTTATTAAAATGTATTCTCCCCATATGGCCGAGGCCGATAAGGACGATTTTCAGCGACATATGCCCCTTTTTGATGACTTAATAAAGTCAATGAGTGTTTGGATATGTTCGCTTTGAATTTCTTCCTGAATGATTTTTAAAGATGTGTTCAGGGGGAGAGCGGATCTGAAGAGGATTTTATAAGCTTTTTTCAATTTTGAAATGTCTTCCTTTGAAAAACCGTGGCGTTCAAGACCGACAACGTTAAGTCCAAAAAGCTTGGCGCGAATCCCTGAACTGGCCGCTGCCATTACAAAAGGCGGCACGTCGTTGGGGACACCTGTCATACCGCTTACGAAGGCGTACTGGCCGATCCTGCAAAACTGGTGTATGGCGCATAAAGCGGCGATGGTGGCAAAATCCGCCACCTCGACGTGGCCTCCCAGGGTGGCGCCATTGGTCATAATGACATCGTTTCCCAGAATGCAGTCATGGGCTATATGTGCGTAAGCCATAATAAAATCCCGGTCACCCACCCTCGTAATCCCACCTCCATGTTCAGTGCCTCTGTTAATCGTGACATATTCCATGATCTTGGTATCATTCCCGATGATAACCTGTGTGTCTTCTCCCTTGTAAGTGATGTCCTGGGGAGCCCCACCGAGAGAAGCAAAGGGACTGACCGTGCAATTTTTTCCGATGGTTGTTCTGCCCTGAACCACAACATGACTGACGAGTCTCGTGCCGTTTGATATTTTGACGGGACCGTCGATTGTACAGTAAGGGCCTATTTGAACATTTTCATCAATCTGCGCTTTTTTGTCGATGACCGCGGTAGGATGTATCACCTCATTGCTCCTTACTCGTTTTTAACATTGCCATAATGCGAGCCTCGGCAACTGTGTCGTTATCAACGAAAGCTTTCCCGTTAAAGACCCATATTTCCCGCCTGTGTCTTACTACCTCGACAATCATCTTCAATTGATCGCCGGGGATGACAGGTTTTCTGAAACGGGCCTCATCAATACCGGTGAAGAAAACAGAACCTTCCATGTCCGGAGAAGATTTGAAAGCCAATACGCCGCCGGTCTGTGCCATGGCTTCGAGAATGAGTACTCCCGGCATGATGGGCTTGTCAGGAAAATGACCTGTAAAAAAAGGCTCATTAAAGGTAACGTTTTTGATTCCAACGATTCGTTTTGATGGTTCAAATTCAATAATTTTGTCTACAAGGAGAAAGGGATAAGCGTGCGGAAGAAGTTTTTTAATTTCATAGATATCAATCATTAGAATCCTCCAGGTGGAGTGTTTTTTCAATCTTCTTCATCTTTTCGAAAAGAAGAGGGAGCTTTTTCAAATAAATGCTTTGCCTGAGCCATTCTTTATGTGGCATGTGGGGGGTTCCTGAAATGATGGAGTTCGGGGGGACATCTCCGGTAATACCTGAACGTCCGCCTGCCATAACATTGTCTCCGACGGTAACGTGGTCGGCGACACCGGTCTGTCCCGCGAGCACGACATTTTTCCCAATTGTAACACTGCCTGAAATACCCACCTGTGAAACGATCACAGAATGTTCACCGATTGAAACATTGTGCGCAATCTGTACCAGATTATCAATTTTTGTGCCCCTCTTAATTGTTGTCTCTCCCAATGCCGCACGGTCAATGGTTACATTTGCCCCTATTTCAACGTCATCTTCTATAGTGACTTTTCCGATTTGAGGTATTTTCGCGTGTTTTTCTCCGTCCCACATGTATCCGAAACCGTCACTGCCAATAACGGTACCGCTATGGATGATAACATTTTTGCCGATTGTTACGTTATCATAAAGGGTAACATGAGGGTAAATGGTGCACCCTTCGCCGATGGTGACATTTTCGCCTATGCAAACGAAAGGAAAGATTGTTGAACCTGATTTAATAACAGATTTTTTGTCTACGAAAACATATGGAGCTATGGAAACGTTTTTTTCAATCTTTGCCTGTTTTGATAGGGAGGATAGCTTATGTATTCCGGGTTTTCTATTTTTGGGTTTTGTGAAGAGTTGAAACACGCTGATGTAAGCTGAAGAAGGGTTATCAGTGGCGATAACATTCAAAGATTGAGTTGTCTCAATGGGAAAATCTTTGCCGACGATAATTGCCGATGCCCTGCAATCCTTGAGATATTTCTTATAACCGGGATGCGTGAGGAAGGTGATTTCACCTTCCTTTGCGTCCTTTATGCTCGCAATGCCGCTTATTTTTACATTCCCATCGCCAACCAAGGAGCCGTTAATGTGGGAAGCAATTTTCTTTAACGGAATCATTTTTTTGGTGCTGGGGCCGCGGGTGATTTTTTCCTGGCTGCTTCATTGAACGATGCGATAATTTTGTCAGTTATGTCCACCGAAGGAACTGAATAGAGTATCCCTCCCTGGTTTTTTTCAAGTATAACGGTATATTTTTCTTTTTCCCCTAAGGCTTTGATAATAGCTTCAATTTCGGTAAGTATTTTTTGCATATACTCTGATTCTTTCTGCTGCAGTTCAGATTGATAATCGCCGGTCAGTCTTTGATAATCTTTCAGTTTGCTCTGATATTGTTTTTCTTTATCGGCCCGCGCTTCAGGGGTGATGGTCGCACCCTGTTTTTCGATGGCATCTTTCAACTTCTGCAGTTCATCCTGTTTTGCGTCAACATCTTTTTTCATGCGCCCGGCTTCATCTGTAAGAGTTTTTTGAATTTGTTTTCCCTGATCCGATTCAAAGATGACCCTTTTAAGATCCACGCACGCTATATTTGCAGATTGAGCTTTTGAGATAAAAGGTGTGAGCAAAATTGCGAAAATAAACAAATATGTGACAATATACTTCATGTTTCCTCCTTGTTAATATTGGGTGCCGATGGCAAAATCAAAGGCGCTGCTTCTCTCTCCTTTTTTAGGATTCAAATTAAAACCAAATTCAAGCCTGATGGGTCCAAGCGGAGAGAACCATCTGACGCCGACACCGGCCGTTGTTTTTAAGGAAAAATCTTTTATTTTATCAAAACCGTGGCCGGCATCGAAAAAGACAACCCCTTTTAGTCCTGCCGGTTTGAAGATCGGGAATATCCATTCAAAATTAAAAAAGAGCTGATTTTCACTTCCAATTGGTTCTCCGTTTATGTCCAACGGGCCTGCCTCACCGTACTTGAATCCGCGTATGGAATTGATGCCACCGACGTAGAACTTCTCGTAAATAGGAACTTCCTTTCCGCCGTAGGAGCGGATCATACCGGCAGTACCTTTGACAAAGAAGGCGCTTTCCAGAAATTTTAAAGGGAAATATCTCCCGTAAGTTCCCGTAAAGCTATAAAAGTCGTTGTCGCCTGAAAAAAGGCCGCCGGCAACTTCTGTGGTGAGGTCAGCATTCATGCCTTTTGTCGGATTGAGGATGTCGTCGATGGTATTTTTTGAAAGTGTAAAAGAGAGGGCGCTTGTAATGTTGGATCCTTTTTGTTCTTTGATGTATATACTTGCATCATCGTCTATGTTTCTTACAGTTACTTTTTCCAGTCTGTATTGAGACGAAATCTTTACATAATCCGTGAGAGGCCTGGTAAGAGAGAGACTGCCGCCAAGTTTTCTGTAATCGTAGGCGTCCATTTCTCTGTCGTAATTGAATGCGCTGACTCCCGCCGAGAGTTTTTTATCAAAAATGTACGGTTCAGTAAATGTAAATCTGTATTGCTGCGTAACACTGCTCAGAGAAGCGTCAAGCATCAATTTTCTTCCCGTTCCCAGGAAGTTCTCCTGTGAGACAGAACCTGAAACCATCATTTTTTCTTCGGTGCTGTATCCGACGCCTACGTTAAAAGATCCCGTAGGCCTTTCTTCAACGGCGAGATCAACGTTGACCTTATTGGGGTCCTCCGTTTTAATGATTTTCATATCGATTTCTTTGAAGAAAGTTGTATTGGTCAATTTTCTTTTGCTTTCCTTTAAGTCTGAAGATGAAAATCTATCGCCTTCGCCAAACTTCAATTCCCTCCGTATGACCTTATCCCTCGTTTTTGTATTCCCTAAAACATTAATCCTGTTGAAATAGACTTCCTGCCCTTTTGTTATATTATAGGAAAGGTCCACAATCCTGGTGTCGTCATTAATAAGCGTAAGTGGTGCTATATCACAGAAAGCGAAGCCACGGTCCTGGTACATATCTGTCAGAGTCAGCATATCTTCCTGGAAAAGGGTAGATTTGAAAGTGTTACCTGTTTTTGTTTTCAGCTGTTTTAAAAGTTCATCTTTTTCAAATATCAAATCACCGGCAAAATCTATTGTACCGATTTTGTATAAATTACCTTCTTCAATCGGTATTGTTATGGAAATAGTTTTACCGTCTTTTGAAATGGCAACGTCAGGTATCCCGATTTTCACCCTCACGTAGCCATTATCGCTGTAGAAACCTTCAAGATTTTTCCGGTCGTCTTCAAGAGCGTCTTCGTCGAGGATGCCGGAACCGGTAAACCAGGAGAATATCCCTTTTTCTCTTATGCGCATATAGTCTTTTAATGTGCTTGCTTTAAATACCTTATTTCCGGTAAAATTTATTTTTCTCACATATGCCTGGCTTGGTTCGTCGATATCGATTGTTACCGCTACGTTGTATTCGTCTCCGTAATCGATTTCGTAATTTATTTTTGTATCGTAATATCCTTTGGAGGCGTAGAATTTTTTCATTTCATCAATGCTTTCTTTGATCTTATTCGTATTCAAAACAGTGTTCGGTTGTATTTTTAATTTTTCTACCAGGTCGGTTGTCTTTATTTTTTTGTTTCCTGTAACATAAACGTTTTTTATAGAAGGCCTTTCAATGACGACAAACGTGATAATTTTGCCTTTATCGGTATCTTCGACATCAATTTGTACGTCACTGAAGAAACCGGTTTTGTAAATATTTTTCATGTCGTCTCTTATTGTATCGAGGCTGTAGGGTGTATTTTCTTTTGTCGCTATCACGTTCATGATAAAACCGGTGTCGATTTTTTCATTTCCCGTGACTTCAATTTTGGATATGTTTTCGCCATTACTGCCGTAAAGCGATAAGGGCAGTATGAAAAAGATTATTGCGGCAAGAATAATTTTCAATTTTCCCATACGATTAGGAAAATTAACAGAAAAAGTACCCAATTGTAAAGGTAAAAAATAATGATTTAATTTAAATTTTTTAATAAAAGATAATTTATCGATGTGTGCCTACCCCCACTTTTTTGCATAGTTTTGATAATAAACAGTTAGCACAAAGCGGTGATATGGGTTTACACAGGCGTTTTCCGAAGGTTACAAGCAGGGTATTGTAAATAATCCAGTATTGGCGGGGCAGAATTTTTCGTAAGGACATCTCGGTTTCGTGAGGGTTTTTTGTTGAAACAATACCCAGCCTGTTTGATATTCTATGAACGTGGGTATCAACGCATATGCCCGGTTTACCGAAACCTTCGGTGATGACGAGATTGGCAGTTTTTCTTCCCACACCTTTTATGGTCAATAATTCGTCAATTGAATCAGGCACCCTGCCGCTATATTTGGTTAAAATAATTTCTGAAACGTCTCTCAACGTGCGGGCTTTATTTCTGTAAAACCCAACGGGATAAATGAGTTTCTGAAGTTCCTTTTCTGAAATGTTTAATAGTTCCTGAGGTGTCTTTGCTTTTTTTGTTAATGCTCGCATGGCTTTTTCCGTTGTTTCGTCTTTTGTCCTGAGGCTCAAAAGGGTACCGATAAGCACAAGGTAAGGATCTCGTTTTGTTTTCTGTGATATTTTTGTGACAGACGGAACGTCATCCGGGAAAAGCGCCTGCAGGGTTTCGATCATCTTCCTGAAGGGGAAACTCATAGTTTTTGCTCATAAACGTCAAGATTTAATGTTTTGATCCGTTTTTTTATCTTATTTGCGTGAGTGCCTGCCCAGTAAACTTTTTTACAGGAGAGACAGATCTTGAATGCTTCATGATTGTGATAGATATATTCGGGAACGAGCGCTTCTATATCTTTTTTTTCAACCGATGTGAGAAGGGAGTTGCATTCAATGCATCGTGTCATAAACTTTTTTCTCTTCAGATATGGCTTGATAAGGTCTTCAATTTCTTCTATCTGTTCCTTAATTCTATTCGTTTTGATGAGCTTCATCGGCCGGTAGGAGATATTTTTTGTCCTTCTCGTAAAAAGGAGAGGAGAGCCGGTTGATTGAATGTACTGATTCAGTTCATCAGGGCTACTGATGGTGACTGTATCTAACCCGAATATACGTAAATACTTTGCCAGTTTTCCGACTGTGGTGTCGCAGATGAATCTCATCGCGCAACAAGCGACCTCGCGATCTTTCCGGCGTTGCTCACGATTTCTCTTTCGCCCGCCACATATCTGCCCTCCATGAGAACCTTCCCCATTGCTATGACGGTATCAACCGCACGGCCGTTAGTCGCGTAAACAATATCGGAATAGATATCGAAATTGGGGGTGAATTCAGGCTGTGTAAGGTCGATGAGGATAATATCCGGACTGTTACCGACTTTTATTTCCCAGGAACCGAGCCGGAAAACATCAGCTGCTGTCTTTGTGGCGAAATCAAACGTTTCCCGTGCGGGGAGCATGGTGGGGTCCTGGGAGAAAAATTTAGCAAGGAGGGATGCAAATTTCATGGTCTCTATTATATCAAGATGGTTATTCGACGCGCATCCGTCAGTGCCGAAGCAATATGGAATGTCATGGCTTTTCATGAGTGAATGGGGGAATATCCGGTCTACTGAAAGTTTAAGATTGGAAACAGGGACATGGACGAGTTTCGCTTTTTGTTTTTTGAGGATGTCACAGTCCGCTTCATCGAGCATACACCCGTGACAGCCGATATAACGTTCTGTCAGGAAACTGATTGAGTCCAAAAACTCAACGGGAGTAAGTCCGTATTTGTCTTTTGAGAAATGCGTTTCGTTCTCGGTTTCCGCCAGATGCATATGAATGAGAATATCTTCTTTTTCCGCGAAGTCACGCATCCACTCAAGACTTTTCCGTGAAACGGTGTACACCGCGTGCGGGCCGAAGGTGAAAGTGACATTTGGTTTATATTTTCCCGAGATCTCGAAAAGCCGCAGATTTTCCTTTATCTGCTCATCGCTCTTTTTCGGATCAAACATATCGATAAAGACTGCGCTGATAAAAGCGCGCACCCCCATATCGCGAGCGGCCCTGGCGGTTGCTTCCCAGTGCCAGTACATGTCGTTAAAAACAGTAACTCCGTTTTTTATCATTTCGAGACAGGCGAGTTTTGCCCCCCAGTAGACATCCTCTTCAGAAAGTTTGGCTTCCAGCGGCCATATTTTTTCTTCGAGCCATTTTTTTAGCGGCATATCGTCGGCATACCCTCTGAAAAGAGTCATGGCGGCGTGGGTATGACCATTGATAAAGGAGGGAAGGGCAGCCATATTTTTACCATTTATTATTTTATCTGCCGCACGCGCACAGCCTGTCGTGATTTCTTCGATGACACCACCATCCAGGAAAATATCAGTCGTGTGTCCTTCGAGAAGAACGTCTTTTATAAGTATCTTCATTAAATACCTCGCGTTATGAGCTTTTCGATTATCGCTTCAATGACTTCAATGTTATCTTTACTACGGTCCGTTATCTGCTGCATTGTGAGCGGAACTTTTATGATGCCGTTGCAGTAATTATCGATAGAGCAGAGGCTCGCGTAGGAAATATCATATTCCATGCACAGTGTTGCTTCTGACGCCATGGTCATGCCGACAATGTGGCCATAATTTTTAAGCATCCGGATTTCCGCTTTTGTTTCAAACCTTGGTCCTGTGGTTTGAATATAAGTGCCCCCGGTTCGTACACGCGTTGTTTGTTCCCGGCAGGCATTATAAAGCTGTTTACCAAGCGCTTTATCCATTTCAGGAATAGTGAATACCGTTTCTCTGTCAAAGAAAGTCGGTATCTGCCATAAAGATATGAAATCGTCAGGAATAACAAAGGTACCCGGTTTAAGCGTTGCCTTTAAGCTCCCGACTGAATTGACGGCAATGATTTTTTTTACGCCGAGTTTTTTCATTGCCAGTATGTTTGCCCGGTGGTTGATCATATGAGGGGGGACAATATTTTTACCGTGCCGCTGCAGAAAGATTGCCGTTCCGTTCGTTTTATATTGAACGACACCATGTTCGGTTCTAATCGGTTTTGTCTTCCAGGCGGAGAAAAACGCTGAATCTTTTAATGATGTACCACCGATTATGGCTGTAACCGGAGCGTTCAGTTTCTCTTTTTTCAAAGTCTTTCCTCTATGAGGGCAAGGAATTCATCTTCATTAATAATTTTAATGCCGAGCCCCTTTGCCTTGTCAAGTTTTGAACCTGTTTCCTCTCCAGCGACAACATAATTTACTTTCTTGCTCACCGAAGGAGCTGTTTGCGCCCCCAGATCTTCCACTTTCTTACGCGCTTCATCCCTGGACATACTTTTTAATGCCCCTGTGAAAACGAAAGTGAAGCCGTTAAGTTTTTTAGCTTCTTTTTTATCATACTCGATGGCAACTCCCGCTGTCATCATCTTTTCTATCGTTGCTCTGTTTTTCGCGTCCTGAAAAAAAGAAACAATACTGCCTGCCACTTCGGGCCCGATCTCATGGATTGAAAGAAGCGCTTCTCTGTCCGCGTTCATAAGGGCATGGATATCCTTATATCGTGCGGTTATAAGACCCGAGATATGTTCACCTACATTTCTGATGGCCAGCGCGTAGATGAATCGCGCGAAAGATCGTCTCTTAGAATTCTGAATGGCATCGAGGATATTCCGGGCTGATTTTTCGGCCATTCTTTCCAGGGCTGTTAAATCCTCCTTTTTAAGATAGTAAAGATCGGAGATATCGTTGATGACCTTTTTGTCGACCAGTTGCTCAATGAGTTTTGTCCCCAGGCCGTCAATATCCATTGCTCTCTTTGAGGCAAAGTGTTCGATGCTGCCTTTTATCTGGGCGGGGCAGTTTATATTAATGCATCGCCTGATAGCTTCACCCTCTGGCCTTACGACCGGTTCATTACAGACGGGACAGGCATTGGGCATCGTGAAAGGTTTTTCGCTGCCGGATCGTATTTCTTCAATAACTCTTACAACCTCAGGGATAACGTCACCGGCCCTGGTGACGACCACGGTATCGCCAATCCGGATATCTTTACGTCGTATTTCGTCTTCATTATGGAGTGTTGCCCTTGATACTTCAACGCCGCCGATTTCAACGGGCGCCAGAACAGCGACAGGTGTAAGAGCGCCTGTTCTGCCGACGCTCACGATAATGTCTTCGACCTTTGTTATTTCTTCTTTCGCGGGAAATTTAAAGGCGATGGCCCAGCGCGGCGACCGGGAGACAGCACCAAGCCGGTTTTGCAAATCGAAACGGTTTACTTTGATAACAGTTCCGTCAATCTCATACGGTATTTCATCGCGGATATTTTCAATATAGCTGTAGTAATTGATTATCTCGTCAATACCCATACAAAGTTTCGTCAGGGGGTTCACCCGGAACCCCCATAAACTTAAATGCTGAAGGAACTGTTCATGGGTTTTAAAGTTGATCCCTGTTATTTGACCGGGGGCGTAGCAGAAAATATTCAGCTTTCTTTTCGCCGTAACCTTTGGATCCAGCTGCCGGATAGATCCGCTAGCCGCATTTCTCGGGTTTGCGAAAAGCGGTTCCCCGGAAACCTCCCGTGCTTCGTTGAGGGCAAGAAATTCTTTTTTACCCATAAAAACTTCACCCCGCACTTCAAGCCGTTCAGGGATTATGTTGACGTCTTCTTTCATAAGATTCATGGGGATTGATCGTATGGTCTTCAGGTTCTGCGTGACGTCTTCACCGGTATACCCGTCTCCTCTTGTGGAACCCTGCGCGAAGACACCGTTGATATAGACAAGTTCAACAGCAAGACCGTCGATCTTCACTTCAATGACGTATTCAATAGTATCCGCATCAAGCAGCTTTCTGGTCCTTTTATCGAAGTCCCTTATTTCTTCAACCGACATGGCATTCTGGAGACTCAGCATGGGAATTGTGTGGGACACGGTCGAAAAGGCTTCAAGGGGTTGTCCC
>CAZXVZ010000027.1:17063-21972 GCA_964644085.1 uncultured Syntrophus sp.
TCTCTGTGTTGGAGAATTCTTGTCAAAAAATTCAGGATATGTTGTCTCAAGGTCTGCAAGTTCCCTCATGAGTCTGTCGTATTCAGCATCGGTAATGAAGGGCTTGTCGAGCACATAATACTGGTAATTATGATATTCGATGCTTTTCCTGAGGTTTTCTATTCTGCTTTTCGCCTGTTCTCTATCCATGATATACGTGCGAGTATTACAGTTAAATCTATCATATATCATTCAATATTTTATAGTCCAGAGAATTAAATTTCATGACCCCGGAAGATATTTCTCTTGACAAATAGCCCATAAGAATATATTTTTCCTATGTTTTAACATAATTGAAACAACAGAGGTCAAACAGTGTTTAAATCTATAAAACTGAGATTTATCCTTATTGCAATTCTGCTTATCATTGCCCTTGTTTATTGCCTGCCCAATGTTTATCAGTTAAAAGGCGACATTAAAAAATATCTTCCTTCCGATAAGATCCGTCTTGGGCTTGATCTGAAGGGTGGTATGCAACTTCTCCTTGAACTGGACATGGCAAAGCTCATGGACAATATGATTGAAAGGAACTTTAACGGTCTGAAGAACGCCATGATAGCAGACGGTATCCGCTTTATGGCGCTTGACAAAAAAGAGAATTCGGTTTTTATCACTGTACCTTCAAGTCAGAGGGAAAAGCTCTATAATCTTGTGGGAAACAGATTCCCGTCGTTAAAGGCCGGCGCTTCAAAAGATGAGGGAGATGGTGTACAGCTTGAATTTGTTTTGCCGGAGAAGGAATTGGTCGCAATCAGAGAAAATGCCGTAGACCAGGCTCTTGAAACTATACGAAACAGGATAGATCAGTTCGGTGTCACAGAACCGGTTATTGTCAAGCAGGGCGAGAATCAGATACTTGTGCAGTTGCCCGGGGTAAAGGACCCGCAGAGAGCGCTCGATTTAATAGGAAGAACAGCACAGCTCGAGTTCAAGCTTGTTGACGAAGAGAATGCAGCGAGCGCCCAGACAAGCGGAATAGCCCCGGAGGGAAGTGAACTGCTGACAATGAAGGTAAGAAACCGGGAAACGGGTATTACCACAACAACACCAATTCTTCTCAAAAAACAGAGTGTCCTGACAGGTGAGCTGCTTTCAGACGCGCAGGTAAGAATTGGCGGCGATTTTGGCAATGAACCCTATGTGGCAATAGAATTTAATAGTGAAGGAGCGACACTCTTTGATCAGATCACAGCGGCGAATGTCGGTAAGAGACTGGCGATTGTCCTCGACAACACAGTGTATTCAGCTCCGGTTATCAAGGAAAGAATCAGCGGCGGCAGGGCGTCGATCACCGGCGGATTTTCCAATGATGAGGCGAAAGACCTCTCTATCGTACTTAAAGCCGGTGCGCTTCCCGCACCCGTAAAGGTTGTACAGAATATTACCATAGGACCGACACTGGGTCAGGACTCAATCAGAAGGGGTTTCCAGGCGGCAATTCTGGGTGCTATTCTTATCGTATGCTTCATGATGTATTATTACCGCTTGTCAGGTGTGGTTGCTGATATTGCGCTTTTCCTTAATCTCATATATCTTCTCGGTATTTTCAGCCTCTTCAAATTTACCATGACCCTGCCCGGGATAGCCGGTATCATACTTACCATGGGAATCGGCGTTGACACAAATGTCATCATTTTTGAAAGAGTAAGAGAAGAACTGCGGCTCGGAAAAACGGTCAGAGCCGCCATAGACAGTGGTTATACCAGGGCGTGGCTTACTGTCATTGACGCCCATGTGACAACGCTCATTACAGCCTTCTTTCTTTTCATCTTCGGAACAGGACCGATCAGGGGTTTTGCCCTTACGCTCACCATAGGCATTATCGTAAACCTTTTCACCGCGGTTGTCGGTTCAAAGGTAATTTTTGACTGGATTATAACAAAATATAAACCAAGGAGCCTGAGTATCTGATGAAGTTCCACGAAATTATTAAAAACACACATATCGATTTTATCGGTCTGAGAAACAAGACTTTTATTTTCTCAGCCGCCCTCCTTGTCCTTGGTTGCATTGCTTTTGTCATGGTTTCCATGGGAAAAGCAAATCTGAGCGTCGATTTTACCGGTGGTACAAATCTTTATATCCGGTTTCAGGAAAAGGTAAATATCGGTGATCTGCGTAATGCCCTATCAGGAAGCATACACGATATACAAATTCAGGAAGTCAGCGGCACAAATGATTTTCTGCTGAAAACGAAGTTTTCCGACACCGATAAGGAAAGGGTACAGGACAAAATTGGCCAGACACTGTCAAGCCGTTTGCAGGGTAAAAAATACGAGGTGCTTGAGAGCAACATGGTCGGTTCAATGGTCGGTAAGACCTTGAAGCGGAATGCCATTATTGCCATTGTCTTTTCACTTATAGGAATTGTCATCTATATCTGGATACGTTTTAATTTTGTATTCGGTATTGCGGCCACAGCGGCAACTTTCCATGATGTTATAGTAATGCTCGGTATCTTCTTCGTATTCGGCAGAGAAATGAATATTCTTTTTATTACCGCCCTTTTAACGATTGCCGGGTATTCCCTGACAGATACTGTTGTTGTTTTTGACAGAATCCGCGAGAATATGGTTAAGATGAAGACAAAGGCGGATCTTGGCGATGTTATAAATAAGAGTATTAATGAAGTATTGAGCAGAACCATCGTCACTTCTCTCACCACCATGCTTGGTGTTGTGGCTTTACTTGTGATCGGCGGCAAAGTACTCTTTGACTTTTCTCTGGCTTTGCTTATCGGTGTACTGATTGGGACATACTCCTCAGTATTTGTCGCAAGCCCCATTATCTACCTTTGGAGAAATAAGATTCGTTAACCGATTTCTTCCCCTGTCATTTTTTTCAGGCGTCTGGTATCCGTGTAATGCCGTGCATATAGGGTCGCAGGACCTCAGGCACGACTATAGAGCCGTCTTTTGTTTGGTAATTTTCCATAACTGCCATGACGGTCCTCCCTATGGCAAGGCCTGATCCGTTCAGCGTGTGGAGAAGGTCTATCTTCCCGTTTGATTTTCTGTATCTGATTTTCGCTCTCCTGGCCTGGAATGATTCAAAATTACTGCAGGAGGATATCTCCCGGTAGATGTTCTGTCCCGGCAGCCACACTTCTATATCGTACGTTTTGGCTGAAGAAAAACCGATATCGCCGGTGCATAAAAGAGAAACCCGGTAATGGATATTCAATTTCTTGAGCACGTCTTCCGCGTCGAGGAGCAGTCCTTCGAGTTCACTATAGGAATTATCAGGATGCGCGAATTTTACCAGTTCGACTTTGTTGAACTGGTGCTGGCGGGTTAGTCCCCGCGTATCTTTGCCGTGAGCGCCCGCTTCTTTTCTGAAACAGGGGGTGTAGGCGACATATTTTATGGGCAGTTCTTCCTCTTTGAGGATTTCATTGCTGTAAATATTGGTAACAGGGACTTCAGCGGTAGGGATCAGAAAATAATCAAGACCATCGAGGCGGAAGAGCTCTTCTTCGAATTTTGGTAACTGCCCGGTGCCTGTCATTGTCTCCCGGTTGACCATGAAAGGAGGCAGGACTTCCGTGTATCCGTGCTCTGTCACGTGAAGGTCGAGCATGAAATTAATGAGAGAACGTTCGAGGAGCGCGCCGTATGATTTATAAAGGGTGAACCGCGATCCCGTAATCTTCGCGGCCCTTTTGAAATCGAGAATATCGAGTTTTTCTCCGAGGTCCCAGTGGGCGAGAGGTTCAAAATCGAATGAAGGTTTCTCTCCCCATGTCCTGACGACAGCATTGTCTTCATCGGTAGCGCCTACGGGAACCGATTCATGGGGAATATTAGGCACCACAAGAAGGGCATCCTCCCATTCTTTTTCAATGCCTTTCAGTTTTTCGTCGATAGCGCTGATTTCCTTGCCAAGTGATTTCAGGTGTTCTATCTTCTCCGGAGCACTCCCGCCTGTCTTCCTCGTTTTCGCGATTTCGTCGGAGAGGGCGTTTTTTTCATTTTTCATTTTTTCTGATTGCTGGATGAGGTTTCTTCTTTCAGCGTCAATTTTTCTTAATTTTCCCGTATCAAAGGAAGCCCCGCGTTTTTTGAGACCTTCTTCCAGAATTTCAATGTGTTCTCTGACAAGTTTTGGATCAATCATCTAATCCTCCAGTAAATCTTTGTTGAATTCCAACGGTTTATAAATGTACACCGCGCCATTCAAAGTGTAAACAGGCTGCCCTTCAACGAGGAGCTGGACCTTGTTCGTGTTCTTGTAGGTTCCCAGAAAAGAATTAACAATGGAGAATGTCTTAAGGATTTCAGACATCGAACTCATAGGTTTTTCCGACACGATGTTTGAGAAATTCAGATACAAGGTGCTCTCGTAATCGACGGCAACGTCATTCAGCGTCACTTCCTCAGGCAGAATTTTAAGTTCCTTCAGTTTATTGATAATAAGATCGCCTTTGGCCTTTTCATTGAAGATGCCTGTGATATCTATATTTTTTTCAATAAGTTTATTCTGGTCAGATGGAATATAGAGCGTGATCACTTCTTTCCGGATTACCTGAACAGGTTGTTCCTGTTTTTTTATCCACATGTCTTTGTAGAAATAGGCCAGCGATCCCATGGCCAGAACGAAAATAATGGCAACGGTAATAATAAACGGTTTGCTCACCGGCGAGGGTTTTCGCACGGGTCTTTCATTTTGGCGAAAATAAATATCCTGCGTCTTATTATTCCGCATTTTTGGTATTCTCAACTTCTTTCAGAAATTCGGCCGCTTTCATGACCCGCAGGATAGGATAAACAGCGGAAAACCTGTATGGCTCAAGACAATTTTCGTGAATCTCTTTTTTATATGCCGCGCTCAAATCCTCCAGGATGATAGTAACGAAATCATTGCAGAAGGC
>CAZXVZ010000028.1:0-21591 GCA_964644085.1 uncultured Syntrophus sp.
CCCATTTTGGTTTACAACGCGAAGTCTTTGATATATAACTGCATCGTGGAAGAGATTATAAAAAGCTACTCGGACCAATCCCTGCACGCAGAAATTGGGCAGATTATCAGAGCTCACTCAGAAAACAGGACAGATATACGTAAAGTCGTCAATAAACTGGTTGCATGGAGAGACATGCAACGGGCGATAGATTTGGGCTGCGGATATGGATGGTTTGAAGAGGGCATGAGAAGTGACATCAACAAGAAATTGAAGCTTATTGTTGGTATTGATTACCTACCCGAAAATAAACCCTTTTTTATTGAGCGCGCAAAAAGAGTAGCAGATGATGCCGTTTTTTTAAAGCGCAAACTGCTCAATAAAATAGATTTCCCTGGAAACTATTTTGATTTCGTTATTTGCGCTTACGCGTTATACTTCTTTCCGAAGATATTGTCTGAAGTAAAACGCATTCTCCGTAAAGGAGGAATTTTCGTTGTTGTTACACACAGCGAATCTATGCTTGAGGAGGGAAAGCGGTTTTTTGACTTCCGAAATTTAAGAACCATTATCGAGCGTTTTTCAGCGGAGAACGGGGAAAGCGTGTTAAAAAGGCATTTCCGGAACGTAAGAGCCATAGACTACCCGAATTCGTTGGTGTTCCAAAAAGGCGACAAAGCCCCCCTGTCCCTCTACATCGATTTTAAGAGAGAGTTTATCAGAAAAGATGCGGATCCGGATTTTGTACGAGAAACAATGCTCCGAGAGCTTTCAAGGAACGGGATATTCCGCCTCAATAAAGACGACAGGATATTTTTGGTTAAAAAATGAAAAAGAAGATTTTTTGCAATTACTGCGGTAAGATGCTGGGGGTTGATATACTCGCCTCAAAGGAAAGACAGGTATGTAAAAATTGTCAAGAAATCTACTATGAAAACCCGCTACCCGTGGCGTCGGTGATTCTCTCTAACAGAGACAGAGAAACCTTGCTTGTAAAGAGAGCAAATGAGCCATTTCGGGACATGTGGTGTCTTCCCATTGGTTTTGCGGAAACCGGCGAAAGCATAGAAGATGCAGCGTTGAGAGAACTGAAAGAAGAAACAGGCGTTACGGGAAAAATTCTTCAACTCGTTGATGTTTCTTCCCACAAAAACCCGCTTTACGGAGAGCTTCTTGTCGTTACATTCGAAGCGGAAAAAATAAGCGGCATCGAGATGGCCGGCGACGATGCTTCTGAATGCAGGTACTTTCCGATTATGAATCTTCCCAAGCTCGCCTTTGATTCCCAGGAATTGTCCATGCAGAAATATATCAAACTGAAGGAAGACCTCTGGAACATTCACGACTCTGTTGATGTCTTTGTCGAGGCCACGATTAAAGGAAAATCGCAACGCTTAAAACCCCTTCTCTCTGATGAACTTATCAGCGTTGCCCGGGACAACGCGCAGAAAATAATAGAGCTATGGCTGGACGATATTACAACGAACCCTTCAACAAAATCATACCACAATCTGCACAAAGAGGATCTTTATGAAAGGGCCGTCTTTATAATAGACCACTTTGAATCGTGGCTGAAGGGAAAGAGGAGCGAAAAAGAACTTAAAGATTTTTATTATGACGTGGCACGAAAACGCAGGAAAGACAAAGTGTCGCTGGAAGACCTTATCAGCTCTTTAAGCCTTCTCAAGAAACATATATGGATGTTTATATATTCTTTTGGTGTATGGGAAAAGGCTGTCGATATCTACCGCATGTTTGAGCTCGGGGAACGACTCGTCTATTTTTTTGACAGGGCCGCCTATTACACCGTTATGGGATATGGGGAGGTTTCGCGCGAAGAAGGAACGTTACGATGAGCGATCTTCAAAAAAACGCTACTAGCAAAACAGCAGTACTTATTGCGGTTACAATATCCTCATTTCTTGCCCCCATGGCGCTTTCCTCGGTAAACGTGGCATTACCGAGAATGGCGGGAGAGCTCGGTATGAACGCCGTATCGCTGAGCTGGGTCGCAACGGCTTATATGGTGGCAGCCGCCATGTTTCTTGTTCCACTGGGAAGGCTGGCAGATATCCTGGGGCGGAAAAAGATTTTTTTGTCAGGCACAGGAATTTTTGCGATAGCCTCTTTTTTGCTCGGCATAGCCCCTTCCACGGAACTCCTGATAGTTTTTAGGGGATTACAGGGAATAGGAGGATCAATGATTTTTGGAACAGGGATAGCGATACTCTCATCGGTTTATCCTCCCAGGGAAAGAGGAAGGGTCTTCGGTATCAATGTTGCTTCAGTATATTTTGGGCTTTCAGCGGGTCCTTTTGTTGGGGGCTTGTTGACGCAACACGTTGGATGGAGGAGTGTTTTTTTTATAAACGTTCCCTTAGGTATTGCCATTCTTGGTTTTTGTTTTTGGAAATTGCGCGAAGAATGGGCGCCCGCAAGGGGAGAAAGGTACGATCTTGTTGGGTCTTTCATATATGGCATTATGATCATCGCACTGATGTATGGATTTTCACTCCTACCGGAAATACGCTCAACCTTCTTCATTGTTTCCGGACTGGCGGCGATGATGCTCTTTGTGTTGTGGGAACGGAGAATAGGAACCCCAATCATGAATGTCAACCTTCTCATCAAAAACAAGGTTTTTATGTTCTCAAATGTTGCGGCACTCATCAATTACAGTGCCACATATGCCGTGAGTTTTCTTTTAAGCCTCTATCTGCAGCACATTAAGGGCCTTGGACCACTGAATGCGGGAACGATTTTGGTGGCGCAACCGATTGTGCAGGCCCTCTGTTCACCCTTTGCAGGGAAAGTATCTGATAAAGTAGAACCAAGAATTGTTGCGTCAAGCGGTATGGCCATAACCACCTTAGGTCTTTTTTTATTCGTTCTTATTAAGGCGACAACACCGATGTGGTTTATTGTTGGAAACCTGTTTGTCCTCGGTATCGGGTTTGCCCTTTTTTCTTCACCGAATACAAACGCTATTATGGGATCAGTGGAAACGCGTTTTTATGGGGTTGCCTCATCAACGCTTTCAACAATGAGGCTCCTTGGGCAAATGCTCAGCATGGGCACCGTCATGCTGCTCTTTGCGGTATATATCGGGAAGGTCGAAATCATCCCAGCCCGTTACCCGTTGCTTATGAAAAGCGTGCAGGCTGCATTTATTATCTTTGCTTTTATGTGCCTTGTTGGAATATACGCATCCCTGGCGAGAGGAAAGGTGGGTGAACACAAGAAAATGCCTACCACAAGCAACACGAGACCCGCCTCTCGAAACGGAAAACAAGAAAAACGGGGAGAACGAGGGCAATGAGTGCGCATAATGAATGCCTAATAAAATAGCGAGTAACAAGTGAAGAAGAAAAAGACGCCGGCAGGCTCATTGTTTGTATTTTTTATATCAATGCGGTTTTCGTTGTTCATTCTCGGTCTGATTGCAGTAGGGTCAACATTAGGAAGCTTCATCAAACAGGGAGGCACAGAAGAGGAATACCTTGCCATATACACGGCAACTACTTATAAGATAATAAAAACCCTTGGCTTAGATGACACGTATCATAGCGCCTGGTTTTACATTCTGCTTGCCCTTTTCACGATTAACCTTTTTCTCTGTACAACGCAACAACTCCGTCGGCTGATTGGAGAGGGAAGAAGACATAAGCCGCAAAGTGCGGAAAAACTGAAAAAAATGGAATTGAGCACTTGCATACCGGAGGAGCAAAAAGAAGAAGTAATTGAAGGGATTAGAAGGACGTATCGCCCGGTTTATAGCGATGAAAAAGAAACAGTATTTGAAAGAGGGGTTCTCTCACGATGGGGAGCTTTTATTACGCACGGAAGCATACTTATTATAATTGCCGGCGCCCTGATCGGGTTTGTATTTGGCTATCGCGGGTATGTCGTCCTCGCTGTGGGAGAAACGAAAAACCATATGGAAATTGAAGGAGCAGGCGATGAACAAAAAACACTTGGTTTTGCCATTAAATGCAGTGACTTCAAGGCAAGCTTCTACCCGGACGGTACGCCGAAAGACTATGTAAGCAACGTGGAAATTTTGGAGGATGGCAGGACAGTTGTGAAAAAAGAGATTCGTGTTAATAGCCCGCTTTTCTATAAAGGGATACGTATATACCAATCAGGTTACGGAAAGAGAATGTCTTTTGAATTTCGTGTTGACAATGAAAGGATGGTGCTTGCCGAACAAGAAACCCTCAAGAAGGGAAAGCTAATCATGAGGATTGTAAGATTTGTCCGGGAGGTGCACAATTTTGGCCCCGGTGTTCAGATTGTTTACCCAGAAGGACAGGAAGTGAAAACCACCTGGTTCGTGCCGAATGTAGACAGATTACGGTCGCAGGTAATTGAGGGTGTCAGGATAAAAATCGACGATATTCGGGAAGAACCCTACACAAACCTGGAAATATCGAGGAACCCCGGCCTACCCCTTGTCTGGGCAGGATTTATAATGATTCTTTTCGGTTTGTGGGTAACGTTTTTTACAAGTTATCGCAGGATTTTAATTGTAAGCACGGGGAGTGAAACCATTATGGCAGGGAATGCCTCAAAAAACAAAGAACTGTTCAAAAAAGAATTTGAAGGGTTAAAAAAAGGGTAGGCGGCAATGGACGACAAAATATTCGGTATTGTTACCATCCTCTACCTTTTTCTCTGTTTTGTTCACACCCTCTATTTTGTCATGAAGAAAGAAAGAATACGTTCACTTATATGGATCACAACATGGACCACTCTTGGCTTGCTAACAGGGGGGATTGCCTCACGGTGGATAGAGTCGTACAGGCTCGGCATAGGACATGTTCCGCTTTCTAATTTATACGAGTCGCTCGTGTTTTACGTTTGGTGCATAAATGTTTTAATTGTTGTGCTTAAGAAAAGTCATCGCAACCCCGTAATAACATGCTGTGTGTCGGTTGTGGCACTCTTTCTAATGGGCTTTGCTTCTCTCTCCCCCTCCGTCGAGAAAGGGATACAACCCCTTGTCCCAGCTCTTAAAAGCAACTGGCTTCACGTGCACGTCATCACATGTTTCATCGCTTACGGTGCATTTACTATATCTTTCGTGTGCGGCGTTCTCTACCTTTTCGGGCACAGATTGAAAACACCCCCCCTTCAGATGCTCGAAGAAATTAACTATAAGAGCATAATTATTGGCTTTCCCATGTTAACTTCTGGTATACTAACAGGTGCCGTTTGGGCTCAATACGCGTGGGGTTCTTTCTGGAGATGGGACCCGAAAGAAACATGGTCGCTTATCACGTGGATCGTGTACGCGTTATACCTCCATGCGATGCAGAGAAGAAACTGGAGGGGAAAAATAGCGGCAATCGTAACAATACTTGGCTTTTTAACGGTAATGTTCAATTATTTTGTTGTAAATTTTGTTTTAATAGGATTACATAGTTACACCACATGAAAAAAAGAGAACCAAAAAGTCTGGTGCTTTTCGGGAATGGAATTAACTGCGAGTACGAAACGGCTTACGCGAACCGCCTTGCAGGATTCAGCGCCGACTTAATGCATATTGATGAGATGATGGAGAATCCAAAAAGCATACACAAGTATGCATTTATTAACTTTCCTGGTGGTTTTCTGGACGGGGACGACCTGGGATCAGCAAAAGCACAGGCCGTGAAATGGAAATATCAGATCATGCGGGGATCGGGGGAAAGATTTCTCGACGAGCTGATAAAATTTGTTTACAGGAATAAAATAATCATTGGAATATGCAACGGGTTTCAACTACTGGTTAAAACCGGTCTTTTACCGGGAATGGAAGGGCAGTATGGTAAGCAAACCGTGACGCTAACATCTAACGACTCAGGCAAATTCGAGGACAGATGGGTTAACCTGAAGGTAAATGAACTTTCCCATTGCATATTTACGAAAGATATGGATAAAATTTATCTTCCAGTAAGACATGGTGAAGGTAAATGTGTAATTGACACACCCGAGAACAGGGATACAATGATTAAGGAAGGTCACATAGCAATGCAATATGCTGACGAAACGGGCGCCGTTACTCATGTATACCCCTACAATCCGAATGGCTCGGATAATGCCATTGCCGCCTTCTGTGATCATACAGGTCGAATATTTGGTCTTATGCCCCACCCGGAGGCCTTTGTTCATTACACGCAACACCCAAGGTGGACGAGGGAGAGGCTGGACGTTGAGGGAGACGGCTTGAAGATATTTAGAAACGCATATAAATATATTTTAGAAAACCAATAGGGAGGATTATGTATGAATAAAATGGACATCATCAACAAACTTGCGGCCGATATTAATGTTAATCAAAAGATCGCGAAAATAGCAGTAGATACCATCATAGACAGCATAAAGAAAGCAATAACAAAGAACGAACGGGTTGAAATACGGGGCTTCGGAAGTTTCACCCTGAGAGAATATAAGGCATACAGAGGAAGAAATCCGAAAAGCGGTGAAACAGTGAATGTTGAACCCAAAAAACTGCCCTATTTTAAAGTTGGAAAAGAATTAAAAGAAATGGTGTGGAAAGAAGAGCCGCAAACGTAATTAAAAATGTCCCCAATAGGGCACCAACAGGCGCTTTACAATAGAGGCCATTTGAACAACAGATTCTGATGGTTCCCCCTTTTTTTCGCGTGGATAGATCGTTTGACCTTTAAGCTCCATGATAACTGCCTTTGCAGAGGTCGCAAGGCCTTTCAGGTCATAACCACCTTCAAGAATAAATAGAATTTTACCAGCGCAGTGTTTTTCGGCAAGATCAATGAGCATCCTCGACATTGCGGCGAAACCGGCCTCTGTGACCTCCATTCCGCCTAAAGGATCGTTGAAATAGGCGTCGAAACCAGCTGAAACAAGAATAAAATCAGGTAAATAAGCTTCTATGACGGGAACGAGAACGTCTTTAAAAACATAAATGTAATCTTCGTCCCCCATGCCATGTGACATGGGAACGTTTATTGTATAGCCTCTTCCTGCCTCCTCTCCTATTTCTTCATACCACCCCGTACCAGGATAATATGGGTATTGGTGTGTTGAAAAATAGAGAACACTTTTATCATTATAAAAACTGTGTTGAGTCCCATTACCGTGATGGAGGTCAAAATCAACAATGAAAATATTTCTCAGAGCGTATTTTTGTGCAAGATACCGCGCTGTAATTGCAATATTATTGAAAATACAAAAACCCATTGCCCTTGATCGCTCAGCGTGGTGCCCCGGGGGTCTTATAAAGGCAAACCCATTTCGGACCCGGGAAGACTGAACGGCATCCGCAAGTTCCAGAACCCCACCCGTAGCCAGGAGAGCGGCTTCATATGTTTTGGGAGACGCGACAGTGTCGCCATCAAGATGGATTGGGCCCTTACCGCTAGTCTGTGCGATGGAATCTATATAAGAGGAATCGTGGTTAAGAGCAATCTCATCATGAGTGGCCATGCGGGGAGATATATAGGTGAGCCCTTTTTGATCCAAGGTTTCGATCATGGCATAGATGTATTCGAGACGCTTCGGATTTTCGGGGTGATAATTGTCTGTAATGTGCTGAAGATAGATAGGGTGTTTTACAATGCCGACAGTCATTAATAAATTCCTTAAAAGAGATTAGTAGCTTTTAATTGAAAAATCAAGAAAGTATTGTGGGAAAGAGAAAAAAACTACACGGAGAGCAGTTTGTTTGCATCGAGTTGTGACACTAAAGAAACCGAACACAAATGTTTCACGTGAAACATATTGAAAAAAATGAGCATGATTCACAATGTTTTTAACCAATGCTCAAGCCTTTCACAGCCCGCCCTCAATCTCTCCAGATTCTCCGTATATGAAAAGCGAACATGAATACTTGCCTGAAATTTACCGAAGTCATAACCGGGGGTGATAGCCACATGCGCTTCCGCAAGTGCCCTATTCACAAAATCCATGCTATCAATGTTCCATTCTTTGATACCGGCGTATATGTAAAAGGCACCATCAGGGCAAACAGGAATAGAAAAACCAATATCTTTTAAACGAGGAACCAGAAAATTACGCCGTTCCTCATACGTTTTTCGCATAGAATTAGTTTCTTCTGGATTATCAAATGCCGAAAGCGCGGCATATTGTGATATTGAAGGAGGAGAGATGAACAAATTTTGAGCGCATTTCTGGAGTGGTCTTACAAGCGGTTCAGGCACAACCATCCAGCCTATCCTGAAACCGGTCATAGCAAATGTTTTTGAAAAACCGTCAATTACGATGATATTGTCCGATATAGCAAGCGCTGTACCGGGTTTTTTACTATAAGAAAGCCCGGAATAAATTTCATCGATAATAAAAAAACTGTTATGTTTTGAAAGGTAGTTACAAAGAGAACGAAGCCCTTCATCTGAGTATATAACACCTGTCGGATTGGATGGGTTAGCAAGAACAAGCGCATCGGGCATCTTTTCCGCGCAATAAAGATGTTCTGTGGTTATTTCGAAGCGAGAATCTTCCGATACCGGAATTTGAAGGACATCGGCATCCACAAAAAGGGCAATGTTTTTATAACAAGGATAGCCGGGATCGCTAACAGCAAGCACGCTTCCTTGCTGGAGTAATGTTCCAAACAAAAGAAGAAATGCTCCTGATGTGCCGTTGGTTATGATGACGCGTTCTTCCGGAATGTTCAGCCCATGCGTTTCAAAATAATAGCGCGCTATCCTTGAACGCAAGTCGGGTATACCAAGGCTGTGAGTATAGGCAGTATGGTTCTCCACGATTGCCCTTACAGCTGCTTTTTTTATAAAGTGTGGTGTGGGAAAATCAGGTTCACCAACTTCCATGTGGATAATATCTTCCCCCCTTGCTTCCATTGATTGTGCTTTTTCAAGAATTTCCATGACAAAGAACGGAGAGATATCGTTAACGCGTTTTGTAAATTTCATACCCACATCGGCTTATGATGGTTTTTGCAAATGTAACAGAATACCTTTATGTCTGTCAACGGTTGAGATTCAGATTCAGGTTCAGAAAAAACGTTGCTAATAGCGGACAGATGGGCGATTATGTAACTGTCGAGGGCGCTGGACAGTAGAGCTAAGAAAAACCTATGCAGTCCCAGGCAAAGAAAAGGGCCCCGTAGTCCTGAAAGGCGGGACAACTGGGTATGAACATTTTTGCCGGAAAGGGTTGCGGAGGCGCCTTTCTCTCTGCCGGGCAGGAAATAAAATCCCCAAGTTGAGTCTGAATGCGGCGAGACACAAGAATCAATATGGCAACACCTAAAGGAACCAGGAACCGAAAAAAAATTGACATAATGAGATTTATATGTTCATAATTGAGAAAAGAGTTGCCTTACTTTATGTGGTAAAATAGATAAAAAAAGATTGTTTAGTTAAAAATTACAATAATGATGAAAAGTCAACTAGAGAGGGTTCAACTGGGTAATTTCGGGAAAAGATAAGATTGCAATCATGATTGTTCATAATTTCAACGACAAAGAAGTATTGGACACAACGTATATAGCGCACAGAGGAGCTGTCGCGAGAATGGTTCTCACCAGCCAGTTTATGAAGGCTATCGAATTTCTCGCATATGCCATACTGCCGGCAGGAAACACCATAGAGGAACACGTTGATGATGTTGAGGAAATTTACATTGTTTTTAAAGGCGGTGGGATGATGAAAGTCGGGGATGAAATAAAGAAAGTAAAAGAGGGGGACGCAATCTGGATACCGGCCGGAGAACCCCACAGTCTCAGAAACACAGGAAAAGAAGAAGCTTTTATTGTCGTTGTGGCAGCATACCCGTAAAGAATGATAAGGCTACGTATAATAGAAATGTATTAAGAAGATAGAGTCACTTCAGTAAAGCTAATGTTGCAACAATAAGGACGTAAAATGGAGATCAGGCGGGGACAAATTGTTAACGTCATTGTCAGGATTGATTACCAGAAAGAAGTTGTCGAAACAAAAGACTCCGTAGTTTATGACGTAATAGATAATAAAATAATTATAGCTCAGACAAAACCGCACATATCAAAAGAAGATCTGAACAAAGAAGTTTATGTCACGTACCTGGAAAAAAACATAGGAAAACCAATAAGATACGGGTTTCCGGCAACGATATTTGAGCTTGTCAAATACTTTAAACCAGTTTCGGAAAAAAAAACTCAGGCAGTTGTATTGTTCCAGAAGGGTCCCTGGGAACAATACAATCTACGGATGTTTTATCGACACGAACCACCCAGTAATAGCGGCATCGATATTTTTGTATTCGGGAAAAAAGTCAACATTATCGATATTTCAATAGACGGGGTAAGTTTCAGCCATAACAATATTCCCCAGGTTAAAGTAAACGATAAAATAAAAACCATCCTTGTTATTGGAGAAAAAGCATTCCAGATTAAGACAAAGGTTGTTCACGTACGAAAGCCAGAAGGTCAAATGGCGGAAAAAAACATCAGACTCATATCGACACGGTTTCTTGATATAACTGGTGAAACAAAGAAGGAACTGGGAAAGAAAATATGGAACATTGAAAGGGATCTTCATTATAAAGAAATAAATCGTTGACAAGAAAAAAGAATATTATAATCATAAACTCATTGCGATATGCCAAATATGTTTCACGTGAAACATTTTAGATAAGCGGCATTATTGAGAACCGAAATGTTAGTTCCCATGTTCATCAAGATAACGCTCTATGTATTGTCTGACCCTGTTTGAAGGTTTATAGATACCAAAATGGCCTTCACAGAGAATATCGGCATTCAACGCCAGGAGCTTTTTCATGGATTTCTGCCAATCTTTCATGTTGGCGCCAAATTCTGCGAGAAAAGGGCCGTGAATGTCCTGACCGAATAAGATTCTATTTCCTTCCTTGTCCAGATATAATGCTATAGAACCGGGTGTGTGACCAGGAGTATGAAGACAGACTACTTGCTGTGTTCCAAAGCGTAAGACTTCCTCATCTTTCTTAAGCTTAGCATCTACGGGAAGGGGCACCAAGTTGATCCCATACCATGATGCTCCAGTCAGGGTTTTATCTCCGGTTTCAACCGCTCCTGCATCGAGGCTGTGGATGATTATGCGAGCACCATAACGCCTTCTAAACTCGCCAGCACCTCCTGTGTGATCGATATGGCAGTGTGTAAGAATCACCGTGGAGAGGTTGTTAGGGTCAAGCCCCAACTCGTGGATGTTTTGTATGATGCGGTCAACACTCGACCCTGCCCCCGTGTCAATGAGCACAAGTTCTTCCAGATCTAAAAGATAGATAGAACAGTCTTTCGAATCAGTTATGCCCGAACCTCCTACAAGGTAAATGCCGCTTATGATTTCTTCTGGTCCTACAAAAACCTCCTCCTGCCGTTTGAATAAAATCAGTAAAAGGCTGAAAATGAGTGTAAGATGCCCCAGAGAGTTTTTCAAGGTTTTTATAAACACAAAGTTCTATGATAGGCTCTTGACACTTATAAGGCTAAATTGTATCATCAATTAATAAGGAGGGTTTGTCATGAAAATAAAATGGTACGGTCATTCTGCTTTCCGTATAGCCGTGGACAGTGGCCAGAAAATTATTATTGATCCTTATGAATCTGGCGCTTTTGGAGGGTCTATTGGCTATGGGGCAATTAAGGATGCAGCTGATATTGTCCTTACGAGCCACGATCACGGAGATCACAATTACACAAGAGATATAGAGGGAACATTCGCACACATTAAGAGCGCAGGGGAATACGAAGAAAAAGGCTTAAAAATAATAGCTATACCTACCTATCACGATACATCAAAAGGAAAAGAAAGAGGGAATAATCTTATTTTTGTAATATACGCTGAAGAGCTTGCTGTGGCACACCTTGGAGATCTTGGACATATCCTGGATGAGAGCTATCTGCGGAACCTGGGGAAAATCGACGTCATGCTTTTGCCCATTGGAGGTTTCTTTACTATCGACGCGAAAGATGCCACAAAAATAATGAACGATGTAAAGCCGGCCATTACAATACCGATGCATTATAGAACGGATAAGGCAAACATGCCAATAGAAGGAGTGGATGCTTTTATAAGAGATAAGAAAAACGTTAAAGAAACGGATGCCTCTGAAATTGTCATCACGAAAACAAACTTGCCGCAAGAAAATCAAATAATTCTTATGCGGCATGCTTTGTAGAAATATTTAGAGAAAAGGAATCTGATATGCTTAGGAAATTGTTCACAAAAAAGGACATCGCTGCCGCCGTGAACCGTCTCGCTTTGTCAATTGAGAACGATTTTCACGGCGAAGAGATCGTTTTTGTTTGCCTTCTCAAGGGTTCCTTTATGTTTACATCAGACCTTATAAGGCGTATCCGAAACCCATCCAGAATAGATTTTATGAGGGTTTCATCTTATGGAAATACAATGAAGTCAAGGGGAAAGATAACCATTACAAAAGATCTGGAAGAAGATATTAGAGGAAAAAACGTAATTATTGTTGAAGATATCATAGATTCCGGTCTTACGTTAAAATCAATAAAGGAACTGTTACGGAAAAGAAAGCCAAAACACCTGAAAATTTGCGCACTTATCGATAAAAAATCCCGGCGAAAAGTGGAAATCGAAGCAAATTATGTCGGTTTTACAATCGACGATGGTTTTGTCGTAGGGTATGGCATTGATTATGCCGAACAATACAGAAACTATCCGGACATACACGTTGTTCAAGAATAACCGAACACAGGAAAAAGAGAAATATGAAAACCTATCGGAATAAAACAACTGATGGTATGACCGAGCGACACGATTCTCTCCTTTTTATCATTGATGTGCAGGATAAATTGATGCCCGCGATAGCAAACAGCGAGAATATCCTCCGGAATATTATTCGATTAATCAAGGCTTGTCATATCATGGGCGTTCCTGTAATTGTCACTGAACAAGAAAATTTGGGAAACACCGTAGCGGAAATAAAGGATCACTTGCCGGGGAAAGCCATCCGAAAAATTCATTTCAACTGTTTTTCCTGCGAATATTTTTCTGAACAAGTCAAAAACACAGGGAGAAAAACCCTTATTCTTACCGGTGTGGAAGCACATATATGTGTCACACAAACCGCCCTTGCCGCCTTGCCATTTTATAACGTGATGGTGGTAAGCGACGCAGTCTCGTCACGTTTGATGGATAACAAGAATATCGCTCTTCAACGCCTGGGAGATGCCGGCGCAGTAATAACATCAACAGAAATGTTCATATATGAAATATTACAGAAAGCAGGTACAGACGAATTCAGATCAATATTGTCTTTGGTAAAATAATTCAGTTGGTTCTTGCTTCTTGTTCAAATCAAACCCCCTTTTTCTCGAAACAGGAACCATTTCATAAATATTTTCCCGATTAATATTATTTTAAAAGGTATTGATGTGCGTATAATTTTTAAAACTGTAACAAATTATTGTTTTGAATAAACAATATCAGTTGGTGAGAAGTTTCCGCCCTTTTTTAATTTTGCCCAACTCGCGTCTACACCGAAGAGCTCAACCACTTCTAATTCTCCTTTGAGCGTCCCTTTAGTTGTACCAAGCGGAGTTTTTGTTTTTGCATCAATGATTCTTTCTCCCGCGGTATATACTTCGAGAATTTTCCCTTTCTCCAATCCAGACAATCTTCCAGCGTTTATGTAGACTTTTTCCGCATCTATGGAAGCAATTCGAGCGTGCCAATCTAAAGAAAGAATTGACCTAAGCAGATCGTCGGCGATCATCTCAATAGCCAGATCAATGGCTTTTATTTTAGCTTTTTCGGGGCTCAATTCCCCCTTCTCCCTGGATAGGGATACAGGATTTCTCCCGGCCAGCTGTTTGAGCATGAGACCCGTATCGGTGTTGTAAACGTCAACGCTTATTTTAGATACAGCGAAGGAAGTTTCATTTTGATCTTTGCCTTCAATTTTAGAAGTAGTCGTGTAAACATCGGAAAGCGTGCTCTTTAGAACTACCTGGATACCAAAAAGCTCATTCAATGTTTTTATGTTTACAGGATCAGTAAAAGAGCCGGTTATATTGGTTGTAGCCGGATCAACGCAAATAATAGTGCCTGTGCTTTCCAACCGCGTTATGAGCCTTCTTGTTGCCAGATCGGCAAGTTGTTCGCCCTTATAATTTGTCCGATCTTCGGCAGGCAGAACAATTACCCTTCTTTTCATTTTTGGTGAAGGATAATCAAAAGTGATGGGGGTAATCCCCGGCATGTAGCCAATTCCCATGGGAAGAGAGCCCGTCTGGGCGGGATAACCCATCTGCGGGGCAAGGTTTCTCTTTTTCAATTCAGCTTCCAGTTTTGCAATCCTTTCCTCCATTGCAGTTTTCTCTTTTTTGCTGGTTCCGAACGCTGAGGAGATCATGGATTGTATGATCCCGGGTGAATACTGATCTTTTCTAACCCACACATATTCCGGTTCATTTAGGGCATAGCCATACCTGACATTACGCCCATAAATGTATTCAATTCCGTCAATTACCTTAATGTCACCGGGTTTTGGCTCGCTTAATTCTTGAATATCTGTTTTTTGGGCAGACTTTTTCTGATCGGTTTTTGTTGTATCATCCTTCTTTTTTGCAAAGGGTAAATAACTGCACGATGCGAGAAATAACGCAACCCAAAACACAATTATGATTTTTTTCATTTAGTGATTATACGGTATGAATGAAAAGAAAGTCAAATATTTATTTTTTGGAGAAAGCTGAACAAAAAAATGGAGGTGACGGGGATTGAACCCGTGGCCCCCTCGTTGCGAACGAGGTGCTCTCCCGCTGAGCTACACCCCCACGTTGCATAATAGTATTTCATGTTTGCTTTAATATCAAGATTTTTATCGGATTAAGTGTAATTATCAGCAAATAAACATTGAATAGATCAAATATTTAAAACTTTCTTTATCATCTGTTTCAATTCACCTGTATCAGCTGACTTTACTATATATCCGTCGGAGACCCAACTCGAAAAATCTTGTTTAAATTCACCATAGGCGGAACAGAGAATTACAGGTTGCTCTTTTTTTATATTCTTAATTTCATTGAGCGCCTGTATACCGTCCATACCCGGCATCTTAATGTCCATAACAACCAGATCAAAACGATCATTTTTGAACTTTTCAAGCGCGTCATACCCATTTGATGCGACTTCCACGTGATAATTTTCTTCTTCAAGTTCTTCCTTGAAGAGAAGCCGAATGTTTTCCTCATCGTCAACAACAAGAATTTTTATTTCTTTCATATGAGCTCCTCTTTAATGTTTTTTTCTAAAGGGAGATATACGATAAACGTTATACCCTTTCCTACCATATTTTCAATATCAATATGACCATGGTGGTTGGTAATAATTTTATTGGAAATCGCGAGCCCGAGACCGGTTCCTTTTTCTTTCGTCGTAAAGAAAGGATTAAAAATGTTGTCCATGATGGCAGGATTAACCCCGCCACCGGTGTCTGAAATCGAAATGCTTACAAAAGGATGGTTATTGTATGAAGCGTTTGTTGTTTGGACGGTTATCTTGCCGCGGCCGTTCATGGCTTCACAGGCGTTCATGAGAATATTGATGAAAACCTGCCGTAGCTGCTGGCTGTCACAGGGTATGGGTGGTAGGGTGGTATCAAAATGTTTGATAACAGCGATGTGTTCCCAGGAAGTGTCTGTTGAGAGCAGATAGAGGATTTCATCAAGAAAATCATTAATATTGCAAGTTTCTGAGATAAATGGACTTTCTTTCACATAACTGAGAATTTCATTGAGTATTGCTTCAAGTCTGGTTACTTCTTTAAGTATAATATCTATGTATTTTTCCTCTGTGCGATCCTCCTGCATTTTTTTTGCCAGTCTTTTCGCGAATCCGCCAATAATGACAAGAGGATTTTTTATTTCGTGGGCTATATTAGCCGTCATCTCGCCGAGGCTCCTGAATTTTTCCTGTTCAATAAGCCTTTTCTGCGCGTCGGTAAGCTCTCTGACGATATCTTTGAGTCGTTTGTTCAGCAATGTATTTTCCAACCCGCTCGAGATGTAGTTGGCGATTGTATTGATTATGTACTGTCCGTCCTCTTCAAGGGTGTCGGATTGAGCATTCTTTTCTCCACAAATTGTTATGGTGCCGAGAACACGGCTTTTCGATGTTATTGGCGCAGAAAAAAGACTGAACTTAGCGGGAACGTCAAATTGATCGGAAGTAGAATTTCTGCAAGATACCGCCCTGAGAAGCTTAATTACTGATTGTTCCAGTTGTTCGAGACAATCTTTGACCGATGAATCGATAACACCGTAAGTAAACCGTTGCGCCTCCAGTTTGAGAAGCGTATAGTCAAGTTTAATCGTTACAAAGGTTGCGTTTAGAGATTTTGCGATAATGAGAGCAAGATTCTTAAGAAGTTCGGATGGTTCCACGTTGGAAATAAGAATTTTTCCAAGCTCCGAGAGCATGGCTAGTTCGCTTATTCTTTTTTTCGACGAGAGGATAAGCCCAAAGGAACGGAGTATTCCGCCTATTTCACGTGAAAGTATGGAGAGGAGAATTTTTTCAGAATCCCGAAGAGTTTCCCTTGATACTGAACATAAAACAAGCACCCCGTAAATATAACTGTCATCCCCGAGTGGGAGGAATGAAAAGGCCCTGTAATTTTCGATGAGCCCGTCTAATTCAGGATAAAAAAGACAACCAAAGCGGGGTGAAATGTCTTTTATGGTATAATATTGGGGTAACCTTTTTTGAGCAACACTGCCGATAATGCCTTCACCTGTGTGGCAGCGATACTGATTAAGCGTGGTAAAGAGAACGCTTTTTGCGTTTCCGTATCTGCAGGTGAGCCTTTTATCCTTGTCGAATGTGTAGACAATAACTTCTTCACACGCCATATCGCGGGAAATAATATTGAGTATGGAGCCCATCCTGGAATCAAGCTCCAGATTGGAATGGGATATTTCAATAATTTTTCCGAGCAACTCAAGAGGATTCATGCTTTGCAATTGCTTTTTTGTATAGTTCGACGTATTCTTTTGCCGATTTTTCCCAGGAAAAATCTTCATTCATACATCTTCTTATAAGAGACTGCCAGACATCTTGTTTTTTGTATACTTCAAGGGCTCTCTCTACAGTATCGAGCAGGGCTTTTTTTGAGTAATCGTAAAACTTAAAACCTGTACCGATGTCCGGTGATTTTGTATAGTCGATAATAGTGTCTTCAAGGCCGCCAACACCGCGAACTACGGGTACCGAACCATATTTCAGGCTGTAAAGCTGGTTGAGACCGCAGGGTTCATACCGGGAGGGCATAAGAAACATATCCGAACCGGCCTCTACGAGATGAGCCAACCTGTCGTCATAAGCAATTTTTACTGCGAACGCTTTCGGATATTGTTTTGAGAGTTGTGTAAAAAGATCATGATATTTCCTCTCACCCGTGCCCAGGAGAACGTATTGCACACCTTTGGACAACATCTCTTCCAGAGAAGAAGCGATGATATCAAACCCTTTCTGATCGGCAAGCCGTGAAATTGTTCCTATGAGCGGTGTGTTCCCGGCAACGGGTAAACCGTATTCTTCCTGTAACGAGGCTTTACAGGCTTTCTTGCCGGCAGTATTTTTCTCGTTGTAATGTGCCGGGATATGCTTGTCCTTATCGGGGTTCCATTCCTCATAGTCAATTCCATTCACGATTCCGTAAAGATCATCCTTTCTTGTCGCGAGAATGCCTTCAAGGCCGCAGCCAAATTCTGCAGTCTGTATTTCCATACTATACTGTTTGCTCACCGTATTGACAATGTCGGAGAAAACGATACCGCCCTTTAGGAAATTGATATGTCCAAAAAATTCCAGTGCGTCTGGTGTGAAATATTCCATACCTATGTTTAGAAGGTGCATATCATAATGCCAGAACATACCCTGATATCCGAGATTGTGGATAGTGAGAAGCGTGGATATCCGGTTAAGAAAAGGATCATCCTTGTAGATCGATTTCAGAAATACAGGGCTCAGAGCGGTCTCCCAATCATTGCAGTGAAGCGTGTCGGGAATAAAATCAATAACCTTCATTGCCTCGAGAATGCTTTTTGAGAAAAAGACAAACCTCTCGGCATTATCCAGATAATCACCATCAGGGGTGCTGTATAAATAATCTCTATAAAAATAATCATCTTTTTCCACAAGATAGGCGGTTATGCCGTCATATTCACTCTCTACAATTTCAGCGTCTACAAAAGATTGTGATACTTGGCACGTGATTTTATAGTTTTTATATTTCATAGGAAATCCACGTTCCTCAATACCCTTATGTTTCGGCAGAATAACTCTCACGTCAATGCCGAGTTTTTTAAGGGCTTTTGGTAGAGCCCCGGTGACATCAGCGAGTCCACCCGTTTTTACAAAAGGATAAATTTCAGGAGATGCAATTAATATTTTCATGTTCCCCCCTAAGGTTGAGCTTCTTTTAGGTAATCAGTTGCTTCTTCTGGAGGTGTTGGATTGATATAAAAACCTGTTCCCCATTCAAAACCCGCCATTTTTGTAAGTCTGGGTATTAACTCAATGTGCCAATGATAATGAGGTACATCGGTATTTCCAGTCGGGGCTGTGTGGATAACATAATTATATGGTGGTGAATTAAGAACCCTGACATATTTTTTAAGTATAGTGGAAAGTACTTCCGCAAGAAAATAGAAATTATCTCCCCCGTTATGATTGGCAAAAATCGCTTCATGTTTCTTGGGTAATATCCACGTTTCAAAGGGAAAGCGGGCTGCGTATGGTGATAGAGCTATAAACAGGTCATTTTCGAACACCACCCTGACATTACTTTCTTTTTCCTGAGCGATTATGTCGCAGAAAATACACCTGTCCTTGAATTTATAATAGGAGAGACCCCCGTTGATTTCTTCAACCACCCGCCTTGGAACGATAGGGAGAGCGATAAGCTGGGAATGGGAGTGATCCAGCGAAGCTCCTGCCACAGGGCCGTGGTTTTTAAAGACCATTATATATTTCAATCGTTTGTCTTTTGACAGGTCCAGTATCCTTTCTCTGTATGCGACAAAAACATCCTGAATACGCTCCACAGGCATATCTGAAAGCGTTTCATCATGCTGTGGTGTTTCAATAACTACCTCGTGAGCTCCAATGCCGTTCATCTTGTCGTAAAGCCCAATACCCTCTTTGTCGAGATCCCCCTCAATGCGCAGAGCGGGAAATTTATTGGAAACAACCCTGAGCGACCATCCCGGGGTGTTGGGGGGTGATCCGTTCGGTCGTATCGCGTAAACTTCAGGAGGGGTCATGCGTTCATTACCGGGACACAGAGGGCACACAGTAGCCTTCGATGGGGGGCTTTCTTCTATGAAAAAGACGGGTCTTTTTCCGCGTTCAGTAGATATAATTACCCATCTATCAATAATGGGGTCTTTTCGTAATTCGGGCATACATTACCCCCACGTTATGTTGTTTTGACATGGCTTATCGTGCGTGTTATGAAATACTCTTGTGATTCCGCTTAAAGATAATGTTCCTACTCGCACGTTACCAATTATAGCAGTGGCCTTTATCTTTGTAAATATATTAATTTTTTTGTGGCAGAGGTTTGCATTACAGCATCAAGCAAGTGAAATGGTATACAAATATTATGGATTCGTGCCACAGGAGCTTGTTGTTTCCGTGACAAAACAGTGGGATCTGGTTCCCTATAATATTATGACACTGTTTACTTCCATGTTTCTTCACGGGGGGGTTCTTCACCTTGCCGGCAATATGCTCTATCTTTGGATTTTTGGAAATAATGTTGAGGATGCTTTCGGCCATATTCGATTTGTTATTTTCTATCTCATTTCCGGTCTTGTTGCGGCAGGCTTTCAACTCTTCTATGATCCGACATCAAATATTCCCATGATTGGGGCAAGCGGAGCAATCTCAGGCGTCCTTGGAGCTTATCTGGTTCTCTATCCATATGCCCGAATAAAAACGCTTCTTATCATCATTATTTTCATCAAGGTTGTTGAGCTACCCGCCGTTTTGTTGTTGACCATCTGGTTTTTTATGCAAGTTTTGTATTCAACAAACATGGACGGTGTTGCCTGGTATGCCCATATAGGCGGGTTCATTTTTGGCCTTCTTACAGCAAAACTATTTGTCAGGAAAGTGACCCGGAAATCGAAACCCCGGCGTGCCCCGTCATGAGGCCCCTCAAAGCTCTGTTAATAAATCCCTATATCTACGATTTCGCGGCATACAATTTCTGGTCAAGCCCGTTAGGACTTCTCTACATAGGGAGCATTCTCAGGGACAATGGTTTTGAAATAAAACTTATTGATTGCATGGAAGTAAATGAGCGGAAACGAAAGGAAGACGGAAGAGCGCCTTTCATGAAAGAAAAAGTGGCGAAACCTGCATCACTGCAGGGGGTAAAAAAAAATTTCAGAAGATATGGTATTCCCCCCCGGGAATTACAAAAACGTTTTTTAGAAACCGATGAACCGGACCTTATTCTTGTTACCTCTATCATGACATACTGGTATCCCGGTACTCAGGAGGTGCTCAAAATAGCGCGGGAAGCATTTCCCGGATCAAAAATTGTAGTGGGTGGAATTTATCCGACGTTGTGCGACCCCTTGGCCGCGGACACTCTTAGAGGCGCAGATTTAATTGTAAAGGGTAATGAAACCGGCAAACTTTATTCTTTTATTGAAGATGTTTTCTCGCGTCCTCTTGTAAAAAAGCCTCATATGGAAAATCTTGATGCCCTCCCTTTTCCCTGTTATGACCTCTATGAAAACATTACCTTTGTCCCTCTTCTGACGTCTTTCGGGTGCGCGTTCAAATGCACCTATTGCGCAACGCCCTACATGTATCCTGTTGCTGCACGAAGAAGCCCGGCATCGGTCATCGATGAGATAAAATTCTGGACACAAAAAGGTGTTAACAAATATGCTCTTTATGATGATAGTTTTCTTTATCAAAAGGAACTATACGCTATACCTCTCCTGAAGAATATTAAGAAACTGCCGTTCAAAATAGACATATACAATCCAAACGCTATTAATGCTGCATTTGTAAATGAAGAAATAGCGATGTTGTTTGCTGATACAGGGTTTCGGGAAGTAAGGCTAGGCCTTGAAACAACCAATCCTGTTACACAAAAAGACACGGGAGGAAAAGTAAATATCGCAAGTTTCGAAAAAGCGTTATTTTTTCTTAAGAAGGCAGGGTTTAAAAATAACATCTATGCCTATATATTAGCAGGTCTTCCTTTTCAGAAATGGGAAGAAGTCAAAGAAACCATCGATTATGTAGTGTCATCGGGCGCGATTCCTTATTTAGCTGAATATACACCCATACCCCATACGGTCCTCTTTGAAAAATTCTATCGTTACGCCCGGTATCCCATACATAAAGATGCCATTTATCAAAACAATGCCCTTTTCCCCTTTGCGTGGGAGGGATTCACTGAGGAAAACATGATATTTCTAAAAAGCTATATAAAAGCGAGATGATATCGCGAAACGAGAATCACGAAAATTGGAGCATCATCAGTAATGGGATTCTCGACATCGAAATTTTTAGCACTGAACCCCTGCAGTAGCGGTGGTAGTGAACAAACACAAGCAGAACGAGAAACAAATTTCGCGGCTAA
>CAZXVZ010000029.1:0-21505 GCA_964644085.1 uncultured Syntrophus sp.
AGAGCAACGGACTTCTAATCCGTAGGTTCTGAGTTCGATTCTCGGCGGGCGCGCTCTTTATTATCAATCCCTTACGAGTATCGAACATTTTCTCTTATCCATTCAATAAGCCAAACTGTAATTACACGTTATTTTGTTATTGTAACCCTGTTTCTTTCTTATCAATTTCTGTGTCCGGAGTCGGGGGTTCCTCCATCGTATCTTCTACCGCGATAAAATCCGCAGTGTTCGCGTCAGGGTCAGCATAAGACTGGCATCTGTATTCACGACTCACCGGCACTTTCGGATCTTTCGGAAATTTCGCGCGATAATGAGCCAAGTTTTCATCGGATAACACTTTTTGCATAAACATGGCGAATACGGGTAGCGCCGCGCGGCTTCCCTGTCCTAGCCTGCTCGAACGAAATTGGAGACTATGTTTTTCGGCGCCGACCCAGACACCTCCGACTAATTTTGGTGTAACCCCCACATACCACGCGTCCGAATAATTTGATGATGTCCCTGTCTTTCCCCCGAAATCGGTATTCCAACGGAACAAATCCCAACTCCACAAAGCACGAGAAGTTCCACCCGGTTCTGTAACACCGCCTTTCAGCAGTTCAGTGACGAGGAAAGAATTTTCATACGAAATCACGCGCTTCTGCTCAGTATCGGCTTTATAAATTATTCTGCCTGTATTATCCTCAATCCTCGTTACGATTACAGGATCTTGGTACAGGCCCTCTGCGGCGACGGTATTATAAGCGTTGACCAGTTCAAGGAGTGAAACAGGGGATGAACCCAAAGACAGTGAAGGTACTTCCGTCAATTTGGATTTAATACCCATGGCGCGGGCGCAATTTGCCACATGGGAAATGCCGATCTCCTGCGCCACCTGGGCGGCAACCGAATTGACTGATCGCGCGAAGGCGGCCTTGAATGTTATCGGATATCCGCTGTATGTTCCGTTTGCATTCCTTGGTTTCCAAACTCTGCCGTCATATTTGTACGTTACGGGTTTATCGATACATTTGTCACAAGGAGACTTCCCTGCAATAATGGCTGCTGCATAAACAAACAATTTGAATGTTGAACCCGGTTGACGTTTGCTTTGAGCAACTTTGTCATATTGCCAGTAATCATGATTAACGTCCCCAACCCATGCCTTAACGTGTTTTGTATCAGGCTCCATAACAACAAAACCACAGTGTAAAAAATGATTCATATACTCGACGTAATCCAGTGTGGTCATTCTCATTTCTTTGTACCCTTTGTCATTGTAATCAAAAACTCTGAAATTCCGGACTTGATTCAAATCTCTGTTGATGGCGTCCTGGTTATTGTTATATTTGGTTTGAAGCTCCTTATATATTTTTGTTTCTTTTACTATTCTTTTAAGAGAGTCCGGCAATTCATTCGCGTTTTTACGACGCCAGGGGGAATGCATTGACCAGTGCCGGAAGAATGAAGACTGGATTTCTTTCATCTGTTTTTTTACAGATTCCTCGGCATATCTCTGCATGCGGGCATCGATGGTAGTATATATTTTCAATCCATCCGCATAAATATCATAACTATTTATCTCATCCAATTTTTCAAGGAAGCGCGCAAGATGATCACGAAAATACAGAGCAATACCTTCACTTTGTTTTTCAACGTTATTATTAACAGTCAAAGGAAGCTTTTGCAAAGAACGAGACATGTGTTGAGTGATATAGTTGTTAGCTGCCAGTTGTTGCAGCACCACATTGCGGCGTTCTCTTGAGCGCTCGGCATTAGAATAAGGATTATAGGTGGTAATTGCTTTCAACATTCCGACGAGTACCGCGGACTGTTCATAATTGAGTTTATCCGGTGTGGTTCCGAAATATGTCTTCGCGGCAGTATGAATTCCGAAGGTATTGCTGCCAAAGCTAACCGTGTTAAGGTACATGGTAAGGATTTCTTTTTTTGAATAAAGCAATTCAATCTTAATGGCTGCTGTCCATTCCTTTGTTTTTGCGATCAGCAATCGAAGCCCGGGCACATAACCGAAAAGCCCGGTTGAATACTGACTGCGGGTTTTGTACATATTCTTGACTAGCTGCTGAGTGATAGTACTGGCGCCGCGGGCGTTACCACGCAGCGTATCGTTAAAAGCGGCGAGTAATCCTTGAACATCGATACCGAAATGTCTGAAGAAACGGATATCTTCAGTGCTAACCAGTGTATTGATGAGTTCCGGAGAAATATTATCAAAGCGTACCAATTTTCTGTTCTCATCAAAATACTTTCCGATAATTTCTCCATCGGCGCTCATGATTTCAGACGCAATCGACTGAGGAGGATTGAATATACTTTCCAGGGTGGGTGATTTACCAAAAAGCCAGAGGAGATTAACATCGACAATAATAAGATAAAATATGAGAATGCCAATTGAAGTCGCAGTGATATCCCTTATTTTCTGCCATCGGGACAGCCCGCGGAAACGGGCAATTCGGCGTTTGCGCCAGGCAACGAATAAAGTCAGATATTCCCTGCTTTTTTGCGCTGTTGCATTAAAAAGCAATTTTAGCCGTTGCTTATCCATGCTTTCTTTAGTGCTATTCCTGAAAATTGGCCTGAAGGTTGTGAAGTAATATTCTTACGCAGAAGGAAAAATGAACAATTAATTTCATTCTTCAATAGCTTTTGCCTCGCTGTCTATATTATTAGCACATGTTATACCGGGATCGCATACGTTTAAATCACCTCTAACGGTCAGGTTATGAACCCGATTCCCGGTAAGAGTACCTTATTTTCTGCGGAGATTTTGCTCAAATATACTTGTGCGAAAAAATGAGACGAAAATGAACATTGTGGTATTTTGAAAAGTAAGCTATTCGGACCTGATTTTCGTTTAACGTGCCGCCCTGTATGTTTTCTCGCGTACAATGAGGAAGAGGAAGAGCCCGATAAATACCAGAACGGAGCTTCCTGCAAGAGCCAGTGTGCTTCGGGTAAAAAATATGAGAATAATGCCGGCAAACATTATTACAAAAGAAATGATATAAGGGACAATCGTGTTTTTATCATTAGGCATAATATACTCCCTCTGAATTCATGCCTTAAATATACCACAAGCCGGAAATTTGTCAAAATATTATTTACATAAATATCCTTGATTATTGCCTTATAAGAATTCAAAAGGTTTGACATGTGCCTCTTAGTTAATGAAATATTTGTGGTATATTTCCGGCATAAGTGGTATCAAGCAATGGGTGTGTGCTGTGAATAATGAAAAACGTCTTGCGGTAACATTATTTATTACTCTCCTCATTTTAGGGGGTGAGATCGTCGGTGGTTTCCTGAGCAACAGTCTTGCTCTTTTAAGCGACGCGGGACACGTGGTCACCGATGCCCTGGCAATAGCCCTGGGATTTATCGCCGCGCAAATCAGCAAGAAACCTTCCAACAGACACGCCACTTTCGGTTATCAGAGGGTGGGCCTTTTAGCCGCTTTGATTAACGGATTGAGCCTCCTTGTGATTGCCGTCTTTATTTTTTATGAATCTTACCGGAGATTGGTTTCACCTTCTGAGATTAAAATTACTGTTATGCTGGGAATTGCTTTGCTTGGCCTGGCTGGTAATGTTGCCATGGTTTTTGTCCTCGGTCATCAGCATGAAGATCTTAATATTAAAAGTGTATGGCTTCACGTCATCGGAGATGCACTTTCATCAATTGGGGTTATTATCTCCGGTATAGTAATTTATTTCACGGGGTGGACATACGCGGACCCAATTGCGAGCGTACTTATAGGAGGCATTATTATATTGGGTGGTATAAGGCTGGTTCGTGACAGTGTCTCTATTTTTCTCAATTTGACGCCAAAGGGATTCAACGTGGAGAAATTGGTTCAAAAGATTACGGATATGCCCGATGTGATTGACGTGCACGATGTCCATCTCTGGCCCGTAGCGCAAAATCATGTGGCTTTTTCAGCGCATATACTGGTAGATGACAAAACCCTGAAGGAGGTGGAGACAACGAAGAAAAATATAGAGGGAATATTGAAAGAAAACGGCATAGACCATAGTACGCTGCAGATCGAATGCTCTTGCGTAGGTCGTGACGATGGTTTTTATTGCCAGATAAAACCGGATGGACATGACGAAAAATATAACCATTGACTATAAAGAGAAAAAAGCAGCCAGTGTCTCGACCATCCGGAAAAGCCCGGTTTGGCTGTCATCAATGAATTCCTATTGATTCAAATATCTGACTTCAATAATTGCCGGAAAAAATATTATTCTCCACCATAAAAAGCAATTATTTCGAGCAGGGAACCGAAAAGCAGATATGCCGGCCGCACATTAAAGCTATTCTCTGAAAATGAAAAAAATCATATTGACTTACAATTTGTTCAAACATTTGTTGACAAACCCGTCACTGTAGATTATACGTATAGTATAATGCGAAAGTTAACCGGTAAGAAAAGCCTTAATTGCCCATTTAGGTTTGTTAGGCGATGCCGAAGAGGCATGAGCAAAACGGATCACGTAGATAGTTGGGAAAAGTATATCAGCGCGTGACCGAAACAATATGATATTTTTACACTTGTCATAAAAATTTGTCCGCACTATGCGGACAATTGTAAGCACTCGAGAACGGGAGGGCAGGGACATGTGGAAGAATATTAATGCTGAAAGGTCTGAGTCTTACATTGAACGCCACTTCGGTCTGAAGGGCAAAGATACTTCTAAAAGTTCTCCGAAACCAGCAATAACGATAGCACGGCAGGAAGGAGCGAACGGGCTTGGGGTGGCCTCTGATCTTGCCGAATATATGCAGCAACATGTGCCTTCGCATGATGTGTGGACTGTTTTTTCCCAGCGTCTTGTGGCGCAAGTCCTGGAAGACCATCACCTGGATAAAGGTGCTGCGGGTTTTTTAAAGGAAGGTCATAAGAGTGTATTGAGCGATGCTATCGAGGAATTGCTCGGTTTGCATCCTTCCGACTGGACGTTTGTTCAGCGGGCTAACGCGACTATATTGCGCCTTGCGCAGGCGGGCAATGTCATTCTGGTGGGCAGGGGAGCGAACATTGTCACAAGAAAGCTGAAAACAGTTTTTCATGTGCATCTGGTGGGCTCAATTGAGAGAAGAATCGAACGGGCACAGAAAGTTTTTAATCTGGACCCCAAAGAAGCCGCCAAATATATTAAGAAAAAAGATGAGGCACGCAGGCGTTATATAAAAGATAACTTTGACAAAGACTTAGACGACCCATTACTCTACCACCTGGTAATTAATACCGATCTGATTCAACATGATGAAGCTGCACGGTTAATCGGCGACGAGGTGATCAGGCGTTTCCAACTGGACAGCCCCGCGAAAGCTGCGGGAACCGGAAGCCGCTTAACCTAAGCGACAGGAATTCGTTTCCAAGGAAAGTGCGGCCATGCGCGATATCATCCAAAAAATTATCGCGACAGAGAGCGAAGCGAAGCTTATTGTCGAAACTGCCAGAGCTGAAGCTGACCGCATCTTGTCGGAGGCTCAGCAGAATGGACGTGACGCTGTTGAACGGGCACGTCAGGAAGCGATTGTTGAAGCGGGGAAGATTCTCGAGAAGGCGGTTGAAACAGCTCAGCAGGAGAAAGAAAGTCGTTTAGCCGATGCCGCAGCCGAAATAGAGCATCAGATTCAGCTTGATCCGGTGAGCAGAAAATCGGCCGTCGAAAAGGTCGTCCGATGCGTGTGCAAACAGGCATAGCCCAATCAAGGATTTCTTCCGCTTTCTTTTCGATGCGACGGGTATCGCACTACACAGATTATCTCGCGGCCCTTCTTCATGCCCGCCGCAGTCGCATGGCTGAGGGAGAACGGCTCGATGTCCTGTGCCGCAGCAAGAGCCTTGCCGAATTTTTTCGCGAAATCTTTCCAAACTCTGAGTTTGGAGGAATTCTTGATTTCCAGCGTGAGCTGGTCCAGGAACTTATTGACGAGTTATCCGACTTTCGCGCCCATATGTCCGGCCCGGAGGCTGATCTGCTTGATTGGACCCTGGTCCGCTTCCAGGTAGAAAATCTAAAAGTATTGATCCGGATATGTTTGAAAAAGGCTTCAATCGATGAGGCGTCCGGATACCTCGTTTCACTCCCCAGGGAGTTAACATTGGATACTCAAAGGCTGGCAGCGGCAGAGACTATGGAAGATTTTATCCGGTCAACTCCGAAGGGAATTCTGAGGCAATGCTTGAAAAAGTCCCTTGAATTCTATCAGGATTACCCTGGGCCGTTCTTTTTTGAGGCATCGCTCGACTGTGGTTTCTTTCAGGGACTGGTCGAAAGGGTAGAGAGACTCTCGCGGGAAGACCAGGAAATTATAAAGCCGATGATATATCAGGAAGTTGATATTTTTCATCTCATGCTCATTGCCCGGGGAAAATACTACTATAATCTGGCTTCCAATATGTTACTGCCATTGCATGTCAGCGGGACGAGAATAACGCATGCCCTTTTTATCGCTATGATCAATGACGTTGATCTGGTTACATCAGCAGACCGTGTAGCCGAACGCGTCCTCGATACGGTGATTCTGAAACAGGGATCGAGCGATGGATCAGCGAGCATTGATGCTTCAATGCTGGAAAGCCTTGCCTGGAAGCGCTATTTGCGTCTTGCTAACCAGGCTTTTCGAAAGGGCAATATTGGTTTGGGGGCAATTATGGGTTACACGGGTCTTCGCCGTATAGAAGTGGCAAACCTCATCGCAATTTCTGAGGGGATTAGGAGCGGAATGATTCCCGAGGCTGTCCGTGAACACTTGATCCCGCGGGCTTAGAAAGATGGGGATAGCGGGGTAGAGAGGCATATGTTTAGGGCCGTATCCATGATGAAGATTCGAGCTATCGTACTGGCCCGGGACGAGCGAGCCGTTCTCAACGATTTGGGCCAGCTGGGAGTGATACACGTGACACGCTCGCCTTTTGACCCTGATACGGCGCATCTGACCTTTAGCGACCATAGCGGCGAATTAGCACGATATGATCTCATTCGCGCCCGCGTTCTTGAATTGCGTAAGGCACTTGACATTCCTTCCCCGCCCAAAGAATCATCGGGAATATCACCCCTGGATGCTGAGCTGGAAGGGAAGACCCGGGCACCTGCAGATGAAATGGCGGCAGACGGACAACTTGTCGAGCAAAGGCTCCGTCTTCTGGAACAACAGAGTGCGAAGCTGTTGGAAAACCGCCAGCGCATCATACAAAGACAAAAAGAGATAGTTGCCATTTCAGATCAGGTATTGCCTTATCGTGGCCTTGAATTACCTTTGGATGGATTAGACCGGTTTTCGTTCCTTCATTTTGTCACAGGGACCATACCTCCAGAAAACCTTAAAGACCTGGAAAAAGAAATCGGTGATAATGTGGCCTTGCTTCCTCTGACACAGCAAAAAGGGAAGCAATCGATTTTTGCGATGACAACCCGCAATGGCCGGTCCGTCCTGGAGGAAGCGTTGCAAAAGGCAGGTTTTCAACAGGAAGCACTTCCTGTTGCCGAAGGTATAACAGTGGACAGTTTGTCCGAAGAGACTGAAGGAGAACAAAATCAATTAGCGGCGGAATTGGAGAAGGTGAATAATGAACTCAAAACGATCGGATCCAAATCCTCACCCATCCTTGCTGAGATCGAAAAATTCGTAGATACTGAATACCGGCTTTTGGACGTAAGCCAGATGTTTTCACGCACAGAGACTACGGTCATGATCTCGGGCTGGGTTCCGGCAGAGGATATGGCGGTTCTGGAGCGGCATTTGAAAGAAATTACCGGCGGCCGGTTCATGCTTACCGCAAACCAGCCGGACATTTCAACGCAGGAACAGGTTCCGGTCCGGCTCAGGCACTCGCGGCTGATCAAACCCTTTGAGATGCTGGTTTCAACCTATGGTTTTCCCAGCTATGGGGAACTGGAGCCGACGTTATTTGTGGCACTCAGTTATATCGTGATGTTCGGTATGATGTTCGGTGACGCGGGGCATGGAATGGTTCTTGCCATCTGCGGTTTGCTTGCTTTATCTATCGGCCGGTCACGAACGATACGGGACTTAGGCATACTCCTTCTTTTCGGGGGAGCTTCAAGTGTTATTTTTGGAGTTGTTTATGGGAGTTATTTCGGTATCGAAGCATTAAAAAAATATGGCCTCTGGCATGATCCTTTAGAGGGTGACCCCATGGGGCTTATGTATGGCGCCATCGGAATAGGCGTTGTGATGATCAGCCTCGGCCTAATATTGAATACTATAAATCGATTTCGACGGGGTGACGTAATCGGCGGCTTCCTCGATAAGTTCGGGCTCGTCGGTCTTTTGTTCTACTGGGGCACATTGGTACTCCTGATGAATGTGACGGCTATCCGGTCGCGGGGCCTCATGGGCATATCGATCATTCTGTTTTTTGTGGTACCTGTTATTGGTTGGTCTATCAAGGAACCGATAGAACATTTCCTGAATCATGAAAAGGGTGAGAACGGGAAGACGAGCGGTGGATTGATAGGCGTGTTTATGGAATCCTGTGTCGGAGCGTTTGAAGCTATTCTGAGCTACCTGGCGAATACTATAAGCTTTGTCCGTCTTGCGGCCTACGCAATGAGCCATGCGGCACTGCTTTTCGCTGCTTTTATGCTTGCCGAGGAAGTGAAAAAGATTTCTTTCGGTGGTGGCCTGTGGAGCCTGCTGGTAATTATTCTCGGTAATCTCATAGCGATCGTGCTGGAAGGAATTATCGCTTCAGTTCAGGCATTACGTCTTGAGTATTATGAATTTTTCGGAAAATTTTTTTCCGGCAGTGGACAACCTTTTGAACCCTTTAGACTGGCTTCAAATAGCAAAAATATACGAATATAAGAATGGTTTGAAAAGTTCAAATAGCAGATAAAGGAGGTATTACATGATGAAGTTGTCATGCTGGCGGATTGGACGAATTGGAATTCCTTTATTCGGAACGATATTGACCGCTGTTACGGTGATGGCAGAAGAATCAGCACCCGGAAGTACGTCGGGAACCCTGGGATCGGCATACAAGTCCATTGGTTTAGGTATAGCGGCGGCGTTTGCCATTGCTTTCAGTGTTCTCGGCGCAGGCTACGCGGTGGGTAGGATCGGATCTGCGGCATTAGGCGCCGCAGCGGAAAAACCTGAACTCCTGACTCGCAGTATCCTCTTTGTGGCATTGGCGGAAGGATTGGCTGTTCTTGGCTTCGCTATTGCCATGATGCTGATACAAAAAATATAAGGAGTCCTTGGTGAGGTTCTATTGTATTTCCGATGAGGATACTGCGCGCGGGTTCCGATTGGCGGGCGTAGAGACAAAGATTGCGGCGACCGCGGAGCAGGCCCGGACAATCCTGAATAATGTTGTTGCGCAACATGATTATGGAATTATTATTATAACCGAAAATGTAGCGTCCTGGATTCGGCAGCACGTAGAAGCGATCCGTCTCACGCGTGACCGTCCGCTTATCGTTGAAATACCCGGACCGGAAGGGCCATTGTCGGGACGAAAGAGTCTCCGTGAATTTGTTCAGGAAGCTGTTGGCGTGAGCGTCGGATAAGAGGTTCATACATGGCAACGAATCATGATTCTGCAGAAACTATTCGTGACGAAATCCTGGCGGAAGCACGTCGGGAGAGTGAAGAAATTATCCTTCGAGCGAAGAGGGACGCCGAGGCGTCTTTAAACTGCGTTATTGCTGACGCTGAGAGAGTGAGGCAGGATCGTCTCGCGCAGGCACGCGTTGAAGCTTCGCGCAAAAGCGAATTGATTCTGGCAACGGTTTCGGTAGAAACAGGCAGGCTAAAGGCAGCACGCATTGAGTCGCTGCTCGAAGAGGTGCGCGAAGAAGCACGAAAGCGACTACTGGCCTGTGATGGTTTTGATTATCGCGAAACCGTGATTATCCTTGCTGTTGATGCCATAATCCGGATGTCGGGTGACGCTTTTATCATAAAGTTACCGGAGAGCGAGCAGGCTATTCTGGGCGATGGTCTGGCAGAGCAGATTGCTCAACATTTGGAGCGGCCCGTAAAAGTCAATGTCTTGTTCGAGGAGAACATAACAGGTCCAGGTGTTATCATCGAGGATGCTGAAGGCCACCAGACGTTTGACAACCGCTTTCTGCAGAGACTGGAGCGACTATGGCCTGCATTAAGGCAACAGATAGCGATTGTGGCATCTTTTGTACATAAAACGGGATCGGGAGGGGGCACTTAATGACAATTATATCAAAGGCGGCTCAGCCTGTGGCAACACGCATCAGCGGTCCCATTGTGACTGCCGAGGGTATGCACGCGGCACAAATGTATGAAGTGGTACATGTAGGCGATCTGGAACTTGTTGGAGAGGTAGTCCGTCTTGTTGGGGATCATGCGACAATTCAAGTCTATGAGGACACCACTATGTTGAAACCGGGCGCACCGGTATTGTGTACAGGCGCACCGTTATCTGTCTGGCTTGGCCCCGGACTTGTCGGAAATATCTACGACGGTATTCAGCGTCCGCTGCCGGGAATTGAAGCCCGCAGCGGTGCCTGGATCCGGCGCGGTGAAAAGGTGGACGCACTTGACGCCAGCAAGCGTTGGAGTTTTGAACCGCTTGTCAGCTCCGGCGAGATGGTTACGGCCGGTCAGGCCATAGGGCGGGTTGTAGAGACACCGCTGGTGAATCATATAATCATGTCGCCTCCTGATGTGAGCGGGACTGTATGGTCTGTAGTGGACAAAGGAGATTATGGACTCCTCGATCCGCTGGCCGTTATAGAGACTGAGACAGGGCGCCGGGATATCACCATGCTGCAAAAATGGCCTGTGCGTGTACCGCGTCCCATTTCTGAACGATTGCGTATAAGCGAACCGCTGATCACGGGACAGCGCATTATTGATACCTTTTTCCCCATCGGCAAGGGTGGTGCCGCGGCCATTCCAGGTGGCTTTGGCACAGGAAAGACCATCACCCAGCATCAGCTTGCAAAATGGTCGGATGCCGAGATTATTGTTTTTATTGGTTGCGGGGAGCGCGGGAACGAAATGACCGAGGTGCTTAGAGAGTTTCCGGAGCTTCAGGATCCCCGTTCAGGAAGACCACTTATGGAGCGGACAATTCTCATCGCCAACACCTCGAATATGCCTGTAGCGGCCCGGGAAGTTTCTATTTATACAGGTATAACCCTTGCGGAGTATTATCGGGATATGGGGCTCAGCGTCGCTGTCTTTGCCGATTCTACCAGTCGTTGGGCGGAGGCCTTGCGTGAACTGGCTGCCCGACTGGAAGAAATGCCCGCCGAAGAAGGATTCCCGGCATCATTACCCACCAGGCTGGCTCAGTTTTATGAACGCGGTGGCGCCGTGACAACGCTCGCGGGCGAAAGAGCTTCAGTGAGCATTGTGGGTGCCGTCAGCCCCCCTGGTGGCGATTTTTCCGAACCTGTAACACAGCACACGCGCCGTTTTATCCGTTGCTTCTGGGCCCTTGATACGGAACTGGCCAACGCGCGACATTATCCCTCAATCCATTGGCTCCACTCCTATTCAGAGTATGCCGAGGATGTGAGCCCGTGGTGGATGAAGCGTGCTTCCGACTGGGTTGATTTACGCACAGAGGCACTTACCTTGCTCCAGAGAGAAGACCGCCTTCAACAGATCGTCAAGCTGGTAGGTCCTGATGTTCTACCTGACAGCCAGAAGCTTATCCTTTTCATCGCGGAGATTATGAAAGATGGTTTTCTCGCGCAGAGCGCCTTCGACGAAAATGACATGTATTGTGCGCCGGAAAAACAGGTTGATCTCCTCAGGACAATTCTTGCCCTCTATAAAAAGGGGCAAGAATTGATACAGCGAAATGTTCCAATCGCGCGCATCCGTTCTTTAAATTGTGTATCCCAGGTAGTGCGTGCCAAAGCGGCCTTTGGCAACAATGAACCTGAAAAATTCACCGAACTTGAGCGTGTTATTAACGAGGAAGTCGAGGCACTCCTAAAAGAATATAAGAAAGAGGATGGCGAGATATGCACACCACTTTTGAAGTAGAAGATCAGGGATTGCAGTACATAGGCGCTTCTCGGATTGAGGGGCCGCTCGTTGTGATAGAACGGATCCGAGACGTGGGTTATGATGAACTGGTTGAGATTCTGGACTCTGCCGGTCGCGCCCGTATGGGACGTGTTCTTGATATTTCCCGGAACCAGGCCGTGGTTCAGGTCCTCGAAGGGACAACAGGTCTTTCAAACCAGACTCTTCGAACTCGCTTCCTCGGTGAGAGCTTTCGGCTGCCTGTATCAAGACAGATGCTGGGCAGGGTCTTCGATGGTCTGGGCCGTCCGGCTGATGGCGGGCCGCCACCACTCTCAGCGGAGAGAAGGGATGTAAATGGTATGCCTATCAACCCTTACGCAAGGCGTTATCCCCGTGAGTTCATACAGACCGGTATCTCGGCTATAGACGGGATGAATGCCCTGGTACGAGGCCAGAAGTTGCCCGTGTTTTCGGGAAATGGTCTGCCTCATGATCGTGTGTCTGCCCAGATTGTTCGTCAGGCGCGCCTGCTCGAAGAGGAAGTTGAATTTTCCATAGTTTTTGCTGCTATGGGAGTAAAGCATGATGTGGCCGAGTTCTTCATCCGCAATCTCCAGGATTCAGGCGCTCTTGCCCGCGCTGTCATGTTTTTTTCCCTCGCTGACGCGCCAAGCGTGGAGCGGCTACTCACCCCGCGGGTTGCCCTGACACTTGCTGAACATCTGGCCTTTGATTGCGGCCAGCATGTGCTTGTGCTGCTTACGGATATGACGAATTACTGTGAGAGCCTGCGCGAGGTGGGTACAGCGCGCGGCGAAATACCAGGCCGCAAAGGCTATCCGGGCTATCTCTACTCTGACCTTGCCAGTATCTACGAGCGCGCGGGACGCATCGAAGGATCGCCGGGTTCGATCACGCAGATACCCATTCTGACGATGCCTGCCGATGATATCAGTCACCCTGTCCCTGATCTGACCGGATATATTACGGAAGGACAGATAGTATTGGAACGAGATCTCTTCCAGCGCGGGGTTTACCCTCCTATTGCCGGTCTTCCAAGCTTGTCACGTTTGATGAAGGATGGGGTGGGCAAAGGATATACAAGGGAAGATCATCCAATACTCGCAAGCCAGCTTTTTGCCTGCTATGCCTATGTTAAACGGGTGAGGGGATTGGCAGATGTTATCGGTGAAGAAGAATTAAGTTCCCTCGACAAGCAATATCTGAAATTTGGAGAGGCTTTTGAGATGCGCTTCCTGAAACAGGACGAATATGAAAACCGGTCCATCGAAACAACTCTCGAACTTGGCTGGGAAGTACTGTCCACTTTGCCAAAGGAAGAGCTGCACCGCGTGAGTGATGCCTTGCTGGCGCAATATTACCGGGCGAAGGAAGAAACGCCTGCATGCGAGACAATGCCTCAGAGCACGTAACAGGGAAAACCGCATTATGGCAAAGCTCAACATTGCGCCAACCAAATCTAACCTGCTTGTTCTGAAAAAACAGCTTGCCTTCGCAGAGGAGGGATATGATCTTCTCGAACAGAAACGGCAAATCCTTATTTTTGAATTGATGAGCCGTCTCAACCGCGCGCGCGACGCGGAGCAAAATGTTGCCGAGGCCATTCGACGCGCCTTTGCGGCTCTCCGCGAAGCACAGATGGATTCAGGGTCGAAAGCCATTGATAGAGCATCTCTCGCTGTAAGTGCGGATCACCAGATAGATATCTCAGATCAGCACTTGATGGGGATGAGAATTCCTCAAATCAAGGTCCGGACAGAACCGGTAAGCACCCAGTTTGGAGTAGGGGGAACTTCGGCTAGTACCGATGTTGCCATGGGCCGCTTCATCGAGGTACTTCCGCTGCTGGCAGAGCTTGCGGAACTGGAAAATACGGTAATGCGCCTGGCCAGGGAACTTCGTAAAACACAACGGCGCTGCAATGCCCTCTCAAAAATCTTTATGCCCGACTACCGGGAAACGATCAACTATATCATGGGTTCTCTGGAGGAGCGGGAACGGGAATCTTTCGTTATTCTGAAGATGATCCGTGACCGCCTGAACCAACCGGCGTCCGAATAAGACTTTCGCATCACGTTGCATTCATTATAGTGATCATACCGAAAGTTTCTCCTGAAATTTCACGGGTAATAAAAATTACAGGTTGCTTTTCTTTCGGTTTTGTTGACACACCGATGTGCGAAAAAAGGAAATTGCTCACAACGTGTGAAAGCAACACTCGTTAAAAATAAAGAGGTTGACAACTTGTTCGCCTGTGTGAAACTATTAGGATGCCATGAATAATGAAGAAAGTGCTGCCCGGCACTCGATAATACATATACTGTCACGTGATTTTGTTTTCGCGTTTCTTGCTTTGTTTACATTCGTTGGTGCCATGTATACGCTCATGCCGGCGCTCCCCATTTATCTCGAGCGACTGGGTTCAAGCGTGAGGGAAATCGGCATTCTCGTCGGTGTTTACAATATATCAGCGTTGGTTTTCAGACTCCTTGTCGGAGTGGGGTTTCGGCGGTTCTCTGCTAAGACCATTATGATGGCGGGAGCTCTCCTTTTTGTCGTTACTTTCTTTGTCTGTCTCGTCATTCGTCCTTTTTGGCCTTTCTTTATTGTTCGATTCTTCCAGGGATCTGCTTTTTCTCTTATGGATACTGCTGCCATGGCTTTTGTTGTCAGCATTGTTCCCCTTGCCTATCGGGGCCAGGGCATTGCGACTTTCATGCTGGCCATCACTGTCGCGTTGGCGCTTGCACCAGCTCTTGGCATGTTCATTATTAATCATTATGGTTTTACGTTTCTCTTTCTTGTCTGCGCGGGGCTTTCTTTATGTGCCTTTTTCTTCTCGTGGAAACTGAAAGGCCCATACAGAGCGAGCGCAGAGCAGAGCTCTGATTCTGTTAGCTCGTCAGTCTTAGAGATTAAGATCATCGCGCCTGCCGTAGGAGGTTTTCTGTATAATTTTCTCTGGGGAGCCGTGCTTGCCTTTGTGCCTCTATACGCGATCGAGTCTGGAGTTCATAATCCGGGATATTTCTTTACTTCCATAGCAGTGATGATTATTACAGGGCGGGCCGCAGGGGCGAGGATTCTGGACACCTTCAGTAAGGACAAGATCATCTTGATTTTTATTTTTGTATCAATGATCGCAATGATACTGCTCTCTTTTTCAAAAACCCTCGGAATGCTTATTCTAGCCGGCATGTTCTGGGGAGTGGGGTGTGCCTTTTTCTTTCCAGCCATGATGGCATATGCTTTTGAATATGCCGGTGCTTCAGGTGGTGCTGCTGTGGGGACATACCGTGCGGTTGCCGATGTGGGAACGGCCCTTGGTCCGGTAGTGATGGGCGTTGTCGTTTCGCTGACCGGTTATCGGGCTATGTTTCTCTGCCTCGCTCTTACCTGCCTTGTTAATATGTTCTATTTTCAATTTTATTTGAGGAGAAAAAGCAGCACGAGAGCATCAGCTTAAAAACTCCGGCACTCCATAATATCCTTTTACGAAGGGGAATATAATTACCATTTTAAACTCTTGTATAAAAAAGTACACCTCTATGGCCTTCAAGAAGAGAGGACGACATTCAAAGTGTGGTGCCGGCAACAAAGCAATCCGATTGTTATCATTCCGGCGGATGACCGGAATCCATTTGAGAGTGGATACCGGATCAACTCCGGCATAACCACTTTTGATGTATCTAATTGCCGTTATCATGCCATAGTTTTATATTGTATTCTTCATCTGACATGAGAGATTATTCAAAAGTATTAATGAAATTCCCAACAATCCCTCCTTTCAGAGATACTTCGCTAAAAAGCTCTTCTACCGTGGAAGCGTCGAGGCGTTCAAAATCCCTTTCCATGGGGGTGACGATCACACCACCCATTTCCACAACGGCAGGGCTGACAGCAATTCGTTCAACCCCCTTCCTGAAAAATGCGTCAGGACGATGTTTCGCGCGGGGAAAGATAATGAGCCGCCAATTTTCACTGTCGTGGTTACAAATAATATTCATCATAGGTTCGTTATCGTTATCTGTGTCGTTCATTTGTTTTAGTTGAGTAACTATGTGTTTGAATATTTCCGTTATTCTTATTGGATTATTTCCCTTGAGGATGATTAATTCCCTCCCAAGATTGTCCATACGGGAAATCTGTGCACCATCGGTTTCTGTGATCCGAATTTTTTTTCTTTCATCGGTAATATCTTTTTCTACAGGCATATTTCCTGACGGAATTGCCTGAAAATGGAGGTGATCCGGCGCTGAAGCGCCGCATCTTGGCCCGTTATAGAGGACAGACCAGTTTTTGCCGAAATCATTTGCGAGGTGGAGAAAAAGATCAATATGTTCAGCGATTGCCTGGGGCTGGTGATTCAGGCAGGCGATGGTGAGATGACCGGAAAAGACAGGCATAGGATTACAGAGGATGAGAAATCTATTTCTGAAGAGAATCCCTTTTTGAACTTCCGGCAGATTATGACTACAGAGAAAACAGGGCCGTTGATTAATGCTTTTTCCTTTCACGTCCGCGAGAGTGCTCGTGATTCTTCCAGGGTTGTGTTGAACGCGGACGAAATATCCTTTACAAATGATTTCCCGCGTCTTCATGTACTTCAGGGATTCGTAACCCTGATTTAGATCTCCCCAGACCTTTTTTTGCTCAGACAGAAGTTCCATGCAGAGTTCGTGAAGAGATTTTGTATTTTTTCCGCTCTCAAAAGTTGTGAAGGTTTTCATACTCAGAAACGTGGAGCTATTTTCGATATCAGCCTCCGGGATTACGCTGATGATATTGAATGGCCTCTGTTTATCTGCTGCCGGATAAGGATTTCATCGGTCCGGATTTTGTCCTTAAAAGCATTGTTCCTATTTGTCGCTTCGATATTCAGCGATGCGTCTGTATTTCCCGGCCAACGCCTGCAAAGATAGATACTTTCAAATATCCTGCCAATCGGGTATTTTCTGCAGACCTGCAGCGCAGCGGCATAATCCTCGCCGTAGCTGACATTTAAAAACCCGATGCCGCGCATCATGCCGGTGTCGAAAGCCCGTGGCGCTCCAAGACCGTTTATCCGCAAGGCGTTATTATGACCGTTCTCGTCGGTCCATTCACGATGATCTATCAGCCCCGGTGGAATCTCATTCAAATTGAAATCAACAATGGTGTATGATCCGATTACCATGGCATAGTCATAATCGCGGAGCATATGCACAATCTTTCGCAAAGTCTGTGGTGTATTGTAAAGATCGTCAGAGTCGAGTTGGACAGCATAACGACCGCAAGCCGGAGAAAAGAGCGCTTCGTTCCAACAACCTCCAATGCCAAGATTGGTTCCGACGGGTATAATATGATGTAAAGCGGAATGACGGCTGGCCAGGTCAGAGAGCGCTTTTGTTGTTCCGTCTGTGGAATGGTTATCCACGACGATAATATTGAATTGAAAATCGGTTTCCTGCAACTGGGCGCTCTGAACCGCTTCGGTGATTGTTTTTACCCGGTTTCGCACAGGGATAATTATAGAAGCTTCCACAGGAAATGTGTCCTGCGTTTTCTTTACTTCGCGTTTTCTCTGGGGCGGCAGATAGGCACCGATATTTTTAAGATAATCCGTAAAAACAGTCTCCATCTCCTTCTGGACGGTAGCATTTTTAGGATCAACGTAGGTAAATATTCTGTCGCCTTGAGATGTTTCCGTTCTGACCACCGAATAGAGAGGTTCCGGAATGTGACATATCGAATGATCGATGGAGACTTTGAGACGGATATCGTAGAGCCCCGCGTATTGGACAGCAGGAGTGGTGCCATAATCACGAAGGGCTTTCCTGACTGCGGAAATCGAATAGAGTGTAAGGGTACCAAAATCGAAATCGTCACGGACACTTCCCGGTTGATAATCATTGAGTGGATGGTGAATCTTGCCTTTATCGCTTTCATCAAAGTAATCTGAATACACTATGCCGGTTTTCGAGGGCTCAGCATTTGCAATTAATTTCTCAAGAGCTGGCCTCGTTACAACAACCTGTTCAAATCCGGGCATAATAAGAAAATAGATCGTTTTAATATCAGTGAGAAGCGATGTAAGTGTCTGTTTCGACGCAAGAGGCCCGGTAGTAAGAAAACGACAACCGGGGATTTCAAGTTGAACCGGTTCCTGATAGATGATGACAATATCTTCCACCAGTCCCGATTCTATGAACGTAAGGAGAGTTTTTCGAAATGAAGGCTCCGGACTATATTGAACGACTACTGTAACAGGTTTCATTAACAATGCTCCATGACGTTATTGTTTTTTTATCATATTTTTACAACAGTGAATAGTATATAGTGAACAGTGGACAGAGAAGATAAAAAGAGACTCTTGGAATAATTTTGCATTTTACATTTTTTATTTTGGATTGGCACAGCGGAGAACTTGCTGTGCCTCACATATTGACAAATTCTTTCAAAACATAATAGTTTAGATGAAAGAGGAATTGTGCGCACAGAGTCAAAAAAAGGACCATTCATGACCGTAGGTCTTGTAGACATGCGGGCTGAGGTTGCCCTTTGCCTCAACGGAGATTTCTCCGGTGATGATCTCGGTATTGTGTCAGGAAAATTATTTGCCAAAGCAAATCCCGAAGCGGTTGTGCTTGTTGATGAACAAAACCGTGAAATTGCCCGTTCTCCATCTATTAAACTTATACCCCGTGACAACGCGACATTCACCATTTTTAATATGATAATAGGAATTAATTTTCACTGGGAAAGAGGCCAGGATCAGACATTTCAAGGGACTCTTATTTTAAAACAGCGTGGGGATGGGACTATTGCCGCGATCAATGAAATTAATCTTGAAGATTATCTGGAGAGTGTCATTTCTTCGGAAATGAATCCGGCCGCTCCATTAGGTTTCCTAATGGCGCATGCCATACTCTCACGGAGCTGGCTCCTCAGGTCTCTGCAGAGAAAAAAACAAATAAATAATATCGCAGGGACGGTACATGCGAGAATATCAGAGAAAGAAGAAGAAATAACACGCTGGTATGAACAGGAAGACCACGACCTCTTTGATGTCTGCGCTGATGATCATTGTCAACGCTATCAGGGTATTACACGGATTGTTTCAGAAAAAGCCGCAAAAGCCGTTCAGGACACTTGTGGACAAGTAATCATATACAAGGATGAAATCTGTGACGCAAGATTTTCCAAAGCGTGCGGGGGTCTTACGGAAGAGTTTGAAACAGCGTGGGCCGATACGCATATTCCTTATCTGACGAGTATTTCAGACGCCTCGATTGCTCAAAATCCTATCGGGACAGAAGAAGATGCGGCACAATGGATTCTTTCCGAACCCGATGTATATTGCAACATTAAAGATACCGCCGTCCTTGAAAAGATTCTTCCTGACTTCGATCGGGAAACGAAGAACTTTTTTCGGTGGAAGGTCAGCTACGACCGGAGAGAATTAGAAGAAATTTTGCAGGAGAAATCGGATTATGATTTCGGGACCCTTAAGGAAATACGACCTGTTTGCCGTGGCCCTTCGGGACGCATATATAAACTCAAGATTGTCGGTTCAAAGAAAAGCGTTACGGTCGGAAAGGAGTTGGAAATACGACGCTGGCTCTCAGGAACGCACCTTTACAGTAGCGCCTTTATCGTCAAGACAGAACGCAATATCCGCGGCGAAGCAGAACATTTTATCTTTTATGGTGCCGGCTGGGGTCATGGCGTGGGATTATGCCAGATCGGCGCGGCTGTCATGGCGACAAAAGGATTTTCTGCGAAAGATATTCTTAAACACTACTTCCCGGGAACTGAGATAAGGGACATTTATTGAAAAAGCGAAGATTCAAAACTGCTTTTATATTGGGAGCCGGGTTGGGGCTGAGGCTTCGCCCCCTGACAGAGCGATGTCCCAAACCTCTTCTCCCGTTAGGCGGTCGCCCTGTCATTACATACGCGATGGACCACCTCTTGAGTATAGGGGTGGATCGGTTTATCGTGAATACCCATCATTGCCCGGAAGTTTATGCTGAAAAATTTCCTGACGGGATATGGCGGGGCAGCCGGATCATTTTTCGGCACGAGCCAGTTCTTCTCGAAACGGCAGGAGGTCTTAAAAATATTGAAGACCTCCTTGAAGAGGATGAAGCTATAATATGCTACAATGGTGATGTGCTTTGCGATTTCCCCCTGCAAAAGCTTGTCTGGCCAGGTGAAAAAAGCGCAGAGGCAACACTTGTTCTGAGATCTGAAGGCCCATTGCTGAATGTGAACATCAACGAACGTGGCGAAGTCTGTGATCTCAGGCACTTGCTTGGGAATCCCGGTGTCCAAAGCTGTCTCTTTACGGGCATCTACGCGGTAGAAACAACATTTCTACAATATCTTGAGGCCGGTAAAGTAGAATCGGTTGTTCCTGTCTTTTTAAAACGCATTATAGATAAACCCGGGTCTGTCAGGGGAATCATTATCGACGAAGGCAGATGGCATGATATTGGCTCCGTGGAAGAATATGAAGCTTTAAAATTATCCCTGCCGAATATGGGAGCTGCCGAATGAACATGATCGATTTCGCCCGTGACTCTCTGGGCCTCAGGGAAACATCACCTATTGAAGTCGTACCTCTTCCAGTGAGAGGCTCGGACAGGTCTTTTTTCAGATTAAAATGGGGTAGCAGCAGCTCGGCAATCCTTGTTCATTATGATCCTAAACGCGTTGAAAACGTTTACTATGCGGAAATCTCTATTTTTCTACAGAGTATTGGCGTCAGTGTACCGAAGCTTTTTTGTCATGACAGAAGCAAATGTCTGCTTATTATGGAAGACCTGGGAAATGAAGACCTCTGGTCATTTAGAAATTTTCCATGGACCGAAAAAAGTATACTTTACCAAAAAACACTCCTGACTCTCAGTAAGCTCCACAGTGTTGATGAAAGGAGTTTTCCTTCACGACGGGTTAGACTCATGGATGATTTCGGCCCTGAACTGTACCGTTGGGAGCGGGATTATTTCAGAGAGCATTTTTTGCGTGGTATCTGCAAAATCGAACTTGAACCATCTTATGAGATAGAACTTGAAACGGAACTGGGCGCGCTTGCGGCACGACTTGATAGCACAAAGCGTTGTCTTGTACACCGCGATATGCAATCCCAGAACGTCATGATTCGTGACGGGGAGCCCTTTCTTATCGATTTTCAGGGAATGCGATTGGGAAGCCCCTTCTACGACCTTGCTTCGCTTCTCTGTGATCCTTACGTCGTATTTTCTGACGAACAAATTAGCGAACTCCTTTCATTCTATTACGGGCTCTCGGAACAAAATCTTGATTGGACCGTCTTCAGGAAGTTTTTCTGGGAAGCAGCTGCTCAGCGTCTCATGCAGGCACTTGGCGCGTATGGTTTTCTGGGTGTTACAAAAGGTCTCACAGCTTTTCTGTCACACATACCTGCCGGATTGAAAAATCTACAGCGGGCCACATCGCAAACGCAATCGCT
>CAZXVZ010000030.1:0-21297 GCA_964644085.1 uncultured Syntrophus sp.
TCAAACCTCATGCTGCGGCAGTAGACGTTGGTTGCCATCTCCCCAATGTCAACGACGACTTCACCGGGAAAGCTCCGGACCTTGGAGCATTGGAAAACGGTACATCTGTTCCTGTTTACGGACCGCGACCGGTTTCTGAAGGCACACCTGATCAAACAGGAAACGGGCCGGATTAAAACGGCCAATCTCGTGGTTATAAAACTGAAACGGTATCTCAGTAATGCGACATGACATAGTAACGGGAAAAAGAATGGAAATAAGGAATGAAAAATCAGATCCGGGTCGCGTTGCAAAAAACATTAAGGAGATACTCAATGATCTTTGCGATATAGCGGGATACGGCATAAGATCAGGAATAAATGTCGGAGAAAAAGGCTACAGGGCAGCTCATTACATATTGACTAAGCTGTGTGAAGGAGGCCTGGCATCCGCTCACTTAGAGCCAATAGAAGTGAGTAGCCCTTTTCCCGAACAGTACGAAGTAACTGTCACGGAAAACGGAAAGAAAGTCTCATTAACAGATGCATGTACTCCCCTGCATTGGACCGTAGGAGCCTCACCGGAAGGCCTTACCGCCGACCTTGCATACGTCGGCGATGGGTCCCTGTCCCGTTTTGAGCATACTGACGTCGCCGGAAAAATCGTATTGATAGATGAAAAATTTATGCGGGGTTATATTGCAACAGCGAAAGAAGGAACAGCCATAGCCGGAAAGAAAGGAGCAGTTGCCGTATTCCGTGCCAATCTGCTTGTTGACAGCCCCCAGCAACAGAAAGGCGAAGGGACGGCAACGGAACTTTTCCCCATTCCTGTTTTTTGTCTTAGCAAGAGCAGCGGTGATTATCTGAGAAATCTGGTTTTATCCGGCATTCAGCATACCGTCAAGATAAAGCTCGATGTACCTCATAAAAAACATGAAGCCTTCAATATTGTCTGTGAACTGCCAGGCAACGGCTCTTCCGATGAGGTCATCCTGGCAGGCACCCACTACGACACCGGTCATTTTACCGGTGCCGTTGATAACAACGGCAGCGTTGCATTGATGATAAAATTGGCGGAATATTTTTCTTCGAAATCAAAACAAACAAGAAATCGCGACATGATTTTCGCCTGGTGTTCCGGTCATGATTATGATCTCAACTCGGGACACTACCAATTCGCCGAGGCACACAAAGATCGATTGACCAGGGCAATAGTCTGGGACATTGACCACGCCCTTGGAGGTATACGGTACAGATATGATGAAGCGCAAGGAAAGATTGTGCAGGTGGAAGGGGAAACATGCGAATTTTATATTATGTCCAACAATTATATCTACTCGAGACTTGCGACTTTTACTTTGGAAAAATATGGATTCATCTGCACGCAAAACAGATTTGAGTCATCGGCACGGGGGCCTCAATGGGGCATGGCGCCTGCTACCTGCCCGTGGGTCAACGCGGCAAGTATTCCTTTGTACTATCATTCCGTTTTTGATACACCCGACAAAATAACGATTGACCAGGCACAACGGGCATTTATGGCACATCGTGAAATACTGGAAAATATCGACAAAACACCGGAAGGTCTTCTCTATTATGACAATATCAGCAAGATTCGCCAAAACACTCCTCCGCAGGTATCCATCTCCATACTGACCAGGACAGTAACAGCCGGTGATACGGTGCATGTATGGAACGACGAAACCCGTTTTTACGATGATAAAGCCTCTTACCATTACCCTGCACTGCCCGAGTGGGCGGGAACGATCTGGGACTGGGGAGACGGTACCCCGATAACTGTTGGCGGTCCCGTAGCCAGTCATATTTATATGAATCCGGGGACATACACAATCACGATGAAATTCACCGACACTGAAGGAGCTGAAGGAATTGGTGTGCAAGAAGTTCTTGTCACATAATGAGCTGATTTAATATTTCAGATTCATTGATATTTTGCAGCATTTAATAAAAACGATAAACGGAGGGTTCAATTTACTATGGAAGACACAAAATATGGCAAATTTATCTTACGTGAGCCTTTAGGAAAATCGGTTCATCCGGAAATTCAGGTACCGGTAATCAGCATCGGCCGTAAATCCCCCGTGCAGCAATGGGACGGCTTCCCCTTCAACATGACTCTGCAAGCCGTGACGTCCCCGGTTTCCATGGGAGGACACGGCCATTCTCACGATTATGACGAAGTGCTTTGTTTTATGGGTGCAAACCCTCTGAATTATCATGATTTCGGGGCAGAAGCATACATCATATTGGGCGAAGAGGAAAAGCACATCATAAACTCCACATCCTTCATTTATATTCCCCGGGGATTAATGCATTGCCCTCTTGTGTTCACCAAAGTAGATAAACCGGTGGTATTCGGCTTCATCGAGTTTTCATCTGTATATATGGCCAACAAAAAACCGGAAGATATGAAAGAAAAATAAAGTCTGCCCCCTTTTTTCTGCGATAAGGGGGCAGATAAGTCAATGTGTTACAGATAATGATTTCGTCTATTCGTTAATGCCAAGCCTTATCCGTAATTGTCTCGCGAATTCAAGGCCGTTTTCTTTATAGGGCTCGGGAACCCAGGGCATTTCCTTTAAAGTGTCGAGCATGGTGGGTAACTTGTCAAAAGGAATGGAAACAAACATGCGTCCTTCGGGAAAAAGCTTCCTGCGCCTCATTCCAAATCCAAGGCCGGTCGTCATGAAGTTGATCTCTCCCGTCAGGTAAGGATAGACGAGAAGCCACGCGCATCCGACAGCGGCCGAATATTTGCTCGACCACATCTGGCCGTTCCTGTAGCTCATAGCCCTCAGTAAAATCTCCGCCTGCCTGATTTCCGCAATGATGAGGAGCACATCCGGGTCAAAGGGAAGTTTGCCAAGAGGAGAAAAGGCAGCATAATTGACTACATTCCTCGCTATATGCGGAATATAATGGTAAAGCCTGCCTGCAGCACGTTCGTCGCGAAAAACCTGCAGTCCGGAACCATACTGACCGCTTACAAAGGGACCTTCGATGTCTATCTGTCCCAGGACAAATGGTCCAGCGCCACAGGTGTGGTCTTTTGCTCCACTGTAGAATACATCACCTTTCTGTGCTTTCACGATCATTTCGCAGAAGGTCATCTTCTGATCTATATGATTAATATTCTCCGGGGTGTTGACAAAATATTTTACCGCCACAGGCTGTATTTCAAATTTAAAGTCATCCAATATGGCAAAATCTTCTTTCTTGAGTGTCATTTTAATCTCCTTATCTTAATCAATAAACTACAAAACCCGGCAGAAAAGTGGCTATCTTGGGAAAAACGATGAGAATAATGGTTACGATGACAAGCGCGTAAAGGAATGGGAATATGCCCTTGAAAATCTTTTCAAGCGGAACATCGGGCGCTATTCCTTTAATAACATAGACATTAATTCCAACAGGAGGTGTTATGGCGCCCATTTCCACAATGAGTGTAACAATGACACCGAACCAGATCGGGTCATATCCGAGAGCAATGATAGTAGGAAAAAGAATCGGCACCGTGAGCATAATCAATGCCATTCCGTCCATAAAACAACCGCCGACGAGATGGATCAGTACGATCAAAATCATGATAAACACCGGCGAGAGCGAAAGTCCCGCAATCCAGCCTGACAACATAAACGGCAGTTGGGCAACTGCCATGAAACGTCCGAAAAGCGTGGCGCCGAAGATAACGAACATAACCATACACGTAATAAGAAGCGTATCTTCAGCTGCCTCGACGAGGTTTTTCCACGTGAGGTTTCTTCGGGCGAGGCCGAGAAGGGCAACCGCGCCCGCCCCTGCTCCCCCTGCCTGCGTGGCACTGAACCAACCTGTCATGAGACCACCCAGAACGAGCACAAAGATAATAAACACTTCGATAAGCGCAGGAAAGGTTTTCAGTTTTTCCTTAAACGTCGTGGCCGGTCCGGGAGGACCGAGCTTGGGGTTACGGGAACACATAATAAAGACCGTGAGCATAAACGCGGCAGCAAGCAGAAGGCCGGGCAGGACTCCTGCCACAAAAAGCTTCCCGATGGATTGCTCCGTGATGATTCCATAGATAATGAGCAGAGCGCTCGGGGGGATAAGAATTCCGAGTGTCCCAGCCGATGCAACCGCTCCTGTTGCAAGGGAATCGTCGTAGTTATATCGTTTCATCTGAGGCAGCGCGACGGTTCCCATGGCCGCTGCCGTGGCATTCGTAGATCCGCATATAGCCGAAAATGCGGCGCTACCGAGTATAGAGGCAATCGTGAGACCGCCCCGCATATTTCCGAGAACAACATAGCTTGCGTCGAATATTCTCTTGCTCATGCCTATCCTGAAAGCAATACAACCCATAAGCACGAACATGGGCACAACAGTGAGATTATAGGAAGAGAAGACCTGAAATATGTCAATAGCGATCATCTCCAGGCCGGCACTAAGCGACGTGAGATAGCTGAACCCTATGAAACCCATTATTCCCATCGCGAAGGCTACGGGAACCCTTGCGAGAAAAAGGATGACAAGAACGACTATTCCTAATGTACCTATTAATAGGGGGCTCATAGCTACCTCACCTCCCTGGTGTCACGGTATGTTTGATAAGCGTAGATAAAAACAGCCGGAAGACAGCCAAGGGCGATACCATAAGCCAGTGGTGCCATAGGGATATGCGCTGTCAGCGAACTCTCACCTGTCTTAACAAGGCTGTTAGCATACAAGAGTGATCTCCATACAATGAGGAAAAAGAAAGCAAGGGAGAGGAAACTGGCTACAGTATTGAAAGTCTTCCTCACCCCTCGCGGAAATATGGCAACAATGAATTCAACTTCTATGTGACGACCCGCAAGTATCGTCCGTGAAACGCTGAAGGAGGCAATGATAATTGCCAGGAACGAAGCAATATCTACGGTGGCTGTAATAGGCTTGTTGAAAATCTTCGAGGATAGTATATCCACTACCATAACAAAAAACATCAGAAGAAGAGCGCCAACGGCAACCCGGTTGAACCACCCGCTTATTTTTTCAAGTTCCTTTTTCGCTTTCCGGGACCCTGCATTTTGAACTGTGTTATTTTCGCGTTCCGTCACATCCATTAGCATTGTCTCCTTTTATTTTTTCTTAATAAGATTTTCTTCCACCCATTTGACTGCCTGGTCTTCAGTAGGCTGTTTGGGGATGTAATACGCAACCCTTTCGTTGAAATATTTCACAAACTCCTTCATAGGAAGACCCATTTTTTCCTTGTCGGCAATATATTTCTCCATAGTGGCGGAAGCCGCTTTCTGCCACTGCGGTTTTTGATCGGCAGGTATCACAATGATCTCTCTGCCCTTACCAAGACTCTTAAAATAGTCTACCCCTGTCTTGTCGTAATACATCCACACGTACGACTGCTTCTCACCCATAGTATTGCTCACATCGGTGATTATTTTCTTGATATTATCAGGAAGGGCATTCCATTTTTGTTTGTTCATGAAAACAACCTGGCAGCTCGATGTTGAAACAGGAGGAATAATCAGATACTTTACAGGATCGGCAAGTTTAAAACCGCTCAATGTTTCCGGAACAGCAAAAGAACCGTCGACAACTCCCTTGGAAAGAGCTTCATACGCATCGGCCATAGGCATTGCTCTCGGTACGACACCCCAGTTCTTGAGAAGGTCAAGATATCCGCCGCTACTCCTCAATTTCAAGCCTTTAAGGTCTTCGACTTTCTTAACCGGCGTGTTTTTTGTGGTAATAACATTACGACCGGGGCCATGGAGGTACAGAATGTGAACATCATCGTATTCCTTGAAGGGAAATTTTTTAAAAAGATCATTGAAAACGTTCATTGAAACCCAGGCGCTGGGAATATCGCTGGGCAATTCCATAATCTCGCTTAAAGGAAAACGTCCCGCAACCCACAAAGGAGGAACGTTCCCTATATCGGCTATTCCTTTCACAACCGAATCATAGATCTTGTCCGGCGCAGTCAGCGTCCCGACAGGATAAACAGTAATCTCAACCTGCCCGTTCGTCTTCTGTTTTATTTCATCGGCAAACTTCTGATGCAACACAGTGTGGAGATGGGTTTGAGGGAACATTGTGGTGAGACGCAGCTGAATCTTTTCCGCCGCGTATCCTTTGGGCACAAAAAAGCCCGTCAATAAAAAGACCACGGCAACTAACCCTACAAAATACTTTGTGACGTTACTGAATTTCATAAGATACCTCCTGTATAAAGATTTGTAGTTGTTACTTAACCCTTTACTCCGGGTTGATAACCTCCATGAGTTACAAAGAATATTATTTGCCCGGTGCGTTTTCACGTGTATCAACAGAGGTAACAATAATCACTCTATAGTAAAAAGCCGGGCAATGCCATTATGCGCTCTCTGGCTTCATCTAGGTGCACATGCATCATTTTCTTGAATCCCTCTACATCTTTCTTTTCAATCAAGGCGATTATTTCTTTATGATGCGACAGGGAACTGCTCGTCGCTTCGGGAACGCTGAGAGCAATGGCCCTGAACCATTGGAATCTGTCAACAAGCCCTGAAACCGTATCATAAAGAACATCGGACTTGGCGGCACGATAAAGCACTTCATGGAAGCGAGATTCACTGCGGATCAGATCCCGTAAGCCTGCCCGTTCCTTTATCAACTTCTCGCCTTCAGCAACATTAATTTTAAGTTCCTTTAATTCCTGTTTTGTTATCTTCTCAACAACAAGAGGAACAACAAAATCCTCAATAGCCCTTCTCAGCGCAAAGTATTCTTCAACATCTTTGGTACTGAAGCGTTTTACAATGAAACCAAGGCTGTCATCGCAAGTAACCAGCTTCTCATGTTGCAGCATAAGGAGCGCTTCTCTCACCGGGGTCCGGCTTGTGTTTAGAGCTTTTGCCAGAACATTTTCGAAGATCTTTTCTCCGGGCTTGAGATCAAAATAAATAATTTTTTCCTTAATGGCTTGATATGCTTTGAAGCGGAGAGCGCTTATCTCTTTTTTTGCCATAATAGGCACCATACAACTAAGTATATTGAATATTATATTGATCAGTATATAATGTCAATAGATTTATCGGACAAATTTTAACAGTGTATTAGGAAAGATTTTACGGACATTTTCGTGTGCAGAATTTCAGCATACATTGGTAAATTTAAAAACAGAAAAATGAAGGTGAAAGGATTTACCTGCCGAGAGCATTCATCAATAGTAGCTGTGAGTGACTATAGTACGATGGGGTTACGATACATTGGACAGCACCGGTGTGATGCACGGTATGATTATTTCCGATTCACTTTATTGTTCAATATCTTCATCCGAGGGTGTTTCTCTGATAATTCCCTGTGTACCCGGTTTCCGGTGTGATTCCAGTTCTACCTCTCCGCCTGGAGAGGTAATCTCTCCGGTCTTGGGTGACATACTAATATTCGTGGAGATAACTTTCACACCATCTTCACCGGTCAGTTGTATGACCGTCTTCCTATGGTGCGTTCTCACTGATGTCCTGGAAGTAATATCCTGACGATCATCAATGGGAAAACGGCGGCGGGGAAAACGGTGGTTAAGCCATAAAATAAACATACATACACCCACCCACAAGACCCCTATGATGAGTATTACTCTCATCTTAGACTCTCCCTTCACGGAGGATGCGCGCTAAATTCTGTATCCAACTGTCCGTCCCTTTTATATGCACAAACTATTCCTAAAAAACCATTTGTCAGGACCTAACCCTGCTGATATCACGCAAAAGCCTGATAAACAACGATTCACACTCACCCAATATATTCCTCAAAATGGCATAGAATCATCGCCTCTAATACCATAACATCGAATTGTAAAGATATCCGACAGTAAATGATAATAAACCACCCTACGTATTCACTATATTTTGTTTAACTGCATAATTTAATGAGATATTAGGTGTTTCTCAAAATTCGTAAAACTATCCGACAGGTTTCTATTTATTTTACACGTGAAGGAACTGTGAAAGAGGGATAAAATATGAACCGCCCGGCCAGAATAAAAACACTGAAATCTTCTTCCAGCCGGGCGCCAACGACCAATCTGAGGAGATATTATCTCGGTGTCACCGGAACATAGAGGGTCATATCACCTCTCTGGATCAGCAGCAATACGCTGTTTCCCTGGGCCGCTTCCACACTCTCGATGAGGCTTTTTGAATCCCTGACAGATTTTCTGTCTATTTCACGGATGATATCACCCTGCCGGATACCCGCGCTGGCCGCGGCGCTGCCCGGTTCAACTCTCGTTACCACGACACCCTTTGTGTCGCGCAGAGAAAGGCTCCTCGCAAGCTCAGGGGTAATATCCTGAACGTTGATTCCGAGTTTTTTTCCGGGCACCGAAGCCTTTGCTGTTGCTACAGGCTCTCCCTCCATTTCTCCCACCTTCAGGTCCTTTGTCATGGCATTACCGTTTCGTAAAATCCTCACCGTGACAGGCTTTCCAACGGTGATTGACGCTACTATCCTGGGGAGGTCTTTGGACTCATTAATTACTTTTCTGTCGAATTCAATGATCACATCGCCCTGCTGGATTCCGGCCTTGTCCGCAGGTCCATCTTTAACAACCTGTGACACAAGGGCCCCTTTCCGTTCTTTAAGGCCAAAGGATTTTGCAAGCTCAGGGGTAATATCCTGAATACTGACACCGATCCATCCACGGGTTACTTTTCCTTTGTCTTTGAGCTGGGGCATGATTTCTTTTGCCATGTTAACCGGAATGGCAAACCCGATGCCCTGGCCCGCTGCCACAATAGCGGTATTAATTCCAATAACTTCACCATTCGTATTGATGAGGGGGCCACCGCTGTTCCCCGGGTTGATGGAAGCATCTGTCTGAATAAAATCATCATAAGGGCCGGCTCCTATTGTTCTCCCCTTGGCACTCACGATACCCGCGGTTACTGTCTGTTCCAATCCGAAGGGGCTGCCGATGGCGACAACCCAGTTCCCGACTTTTAACGCGTCGGAATCGCCCAAACGCAGGGGACGCAGGTCTGAAGTCCCGTTAATCTTGATAAGAGCAAGATCCGTTTTGGGGTCACGGCCAATCACTTTTGCATTGAACTCCTTTTCGTTAGAAAGCTTGACTTTAATCTCATCGGCGCTTTCCACCACATGATTATTCGTCAGGATATATCCTTCACGATCGATAATAAATCCTGATCCGAGGCTCTTTTGTTGAAAATTTTCCGAAGGATTATCGCCATCGAAATCAGGGCCGAAAAAATCCTCAAAGGGGTTCTGTCTTCCAAAAGGATTGCCGAAGAACTGGCGGAACACCCTGCTCCCGCCTTTTCCATTCTTAACGGTCTGTATGTTCACGACACCATCGCGCACTTTTTCCGCGAGTTCGGCAAAGTTTCCGGGGACCATGATCGGCGCGTCAGCACCCCTCGATACTGCCGCGTCGGCACCCCTCACTATCCGTGACGCCCCGTATCCAAATCCTCCTGCAAAGGCTATCAGCATGAAAATAATTAATATCGTTTTTAATTTTTTTTTCTCTAACATGGATCACTCCTTATGTATTGTTTTATCCACTTCTGTTCACCACCACTTCTCCTCATCCGCCTCAATATGATTTTATCATCCGGTTCCTGCAGCCATATTATCTTGGTAAAAAGAAACCTTAAACAACCGTCTAGAGGCGTTTAAAAAGGGAGGGCCGCGCATGGTAATGTCCGAAATCAGAGCTTCCCCCTCACTAACATGCGCGTCAAGGCAGACAAAATTACGCTGGGTGTGAAATACCTCTGGGACAGACCACGGCATTAAGAGAATCACGCAGTCGGAATTTTGTGCGTAGACACCGATTTCGTTTCCTATATCGTTCGCCTCTACCGGATTTGTCATTGTCCACGTGAGCGTGAATAAAATCAGAATAAACGATACGGTTTGGCGATATATATTCCCATTTTCAACGCCGGAAATCATACAAAAATCCTTTAGCCATTATAGCAATGTATATGCCAGACAATTCTTACAGCAATATCTATATTTTAAGCGATGTTATGAATATTTAAAAAAAAAGATACGGTAAATTTTGTCGAATGAGCTAATTTCTGGCGACAAAAACGTCGAACCGGTTTGACATCAGAAGGAGAATACTCTTGTCTTCCCATATTACATTACACCTAAAGCAAAACAGTTGAATTTTTGTTATTTCAGCATACGCCGTCGGATACCGGAATCCATTGGAGACTATGTGGCGTAACGGATCAGGACAGCACGACTACCTTGAAGATGCCTAATTGCCAAAATAATAACATCAAATGTCGACTTACGGTGACCCGGATCCCGATACGGCTTATCCTTGGTAAAAATTGCCTGCGTTGCTTAAAAAGCTATTTTACTTCAAGCCTGGCGTCGACAACGACTCCGCCTCCAGCAGAAACGGTAAATGGGTTGATGTCGAGAGATTTAATTTCACGGTGTTCCATGAGGAGACGTGAGATATTGACGAGGGCCTGAATAAGACCTTCAATGTCGTAGGGAACTCGTCCCCGGAATCCCTTGAGGATAGCCGCGCCTTTGAGTTCCTCTACCATCTGCCGGGCCGTTTCTTCGTTGACGGGGGCTATCCGTATTGCCACATCTTTATAGATTTCAACAAAAATACCGCCTGTTCCGCAGAGAATGACAGGGCCAAACTCCGGTTCGTTGCGGCCGCCGATGATCATCTCCCATCCGGAAGGGACCATTCTTTGAATAAGATAAGGGCCGGTTTTGATACGTCTGAAAGCATCCGTGAGCATATCTTCATTTTTGATATCCAGCAAAACGGCGTCATGCTCTGTTTTGTGAAGCACATCGGGTGAAGCGGTTTTCAGGGCAAGAGGATAACCGATTTCACGGGCGGCACCGACACCCTCATGTTCATTGTTGACGATCCTGTAATCTGCAACATCAAGGCCGTAGGCCCGGACCAAATCAAAAACCTTGTCAACCCTCACTATACCTGCCGGGAGGAGGGTTTCTTGGGTTTTTCTTTCATTCAACAGTATCTTCCCTGGATGCCTGCCGGAAGATTTTATTCCCTTGTTGTAATGCGTAAAGGAATGCCGGAGGGCTCCGAGGGCTTCATCAACATGCGCGAAGACCGGCAGCCCTGAAGCATCCCGCATGGCGAACCAATCCTCCCTGTGCCCTCCCATGCAGAATATAATCGGTTTCTCATGCGCTTTCGACAGTTCCGTTACGGAATCAATAAAGCTTTTTGTCGGCTGGTTGAGCGCGTAGGAATGGACAACAATCACGCCATCAACTCCATCCTCTTGAAGAGCCATCTCTATTATATCCAGATGGACATTGAAATCATTAACATCACCCACATCAACAGGATTGGTCCTATGTATCACTCCTGTTTTCGTTTTCTCAGAAAGTGTAATAAAAAATTGTTCCGAGAAAGATGCCAGTGTGAAGCCATGCTGATAAACACTATCCGCCGACAGCACTGCGTGTCCACCGGAACGGGTGACAACGGCAAGACGTCGACCTTTAATCGGTTTTAGAGAAAAAATCTGAAAGGCATTTACCATCTCATGAAGATTTTGCACGCGATGGATACCAGCCTGTTTCACGGCTTCATCGACAACCAGGTCATCACCGGCCAGAGCGGATGTATGAAACCTGGCGATATGGGTACTTTCTGAGGTTCTATTTGATTTTAAGAGTATAACCGGTTTATCCGTGCCAGCGGCAAGGTCCATAAGCCTTCTTCCATCATGAAAATTTTCCAGGTACAAACCGATTATCCCCGTGGCAGGATCGTTGATGAAGTATTCGAGGAAATCGTTTTCGTCAAGAACCAACTTGTTCCCGATGCTGACCAGCTTATTTATGCCGAGATTCGTAATATTGCAGAGTATCATAATATCATGGAGGAGACCTCCGCTCTGTGTGATAATCGATACCGGGCCTTTTTTCACTTCGTGAGGATAAAGCGGGTAAAAAGGCATCGTAAGGCCATTTTCAACATTCACGACACCTACACAATTCGGGCCAACGATCTTCATTCCCCGTCGCTTTGCAATATTTAAGATTTCCTTTTCCAGGCCTTCTCTATCTTCACCATATTCTGAAAATCCGCCTGTTTCAATCACAATCCTGCGTATTCCTTTTTCTCCGCAGGATTCGAGAACCTTTGGCAAACCAGGGGCCGGTATGAGGATAATTGCCATATCGGGTACTTCAGGCAGTTCGCTCACATCGGCAAAGATTTCACGGCCCGAAAGAAAGCCCGGTTTCGACCCGACAAGATATACGGGCTCTTTAAAAGCAAAACGGTCGAGATTTTCCAATATACCCCGGGCAATATTGGAGGGAGAATCAGAGACACCGATGATTACCAGGCTTTGAGGAGAAAATATTGTTTCCATTTATACTCCGAAAGGTTGTATTTATTAGCTTTACTTTGGTTCGCGCCCAGGAATACTATAGTTTGATATATTCCTTCGGCATGAAATTCTTTTCCATAGTCCACACACAGGCGGAGGCGTCGGCAACACGGAAAACTTTTATTAAGCCGTATCCTTCTTTATCTACCAGCGTCTTCAGAAAAGGCCTGGCTTTGACGACTTCTTCCTTGATGCTCTGGTCTTCCAGAAACTCGGCAGTTCCGCTGACGCGTATCTGCATGCCCTTGGCCGGACTGTGATAGCAAAGCTCCACTTTAGGGTTCTTCACAAGCTGTTTATAAACGTCCTTGGGAGTGCTTATCTGGATAAGGATTCCCCGTTCATCCGCTTTGTATGTACCGATTGCCCGTATCCTTGGCACATCGCCTTCAACGGTTGCAAGATAACAAACCGGATTTTCCCTGATGAACTGTATTATTTCTTCTTTGTTCATTGTTCTCTCCTTTTTCGGAGGCTATGCGATTCACAGCTCCCGATATTTATTTTCAATACCCCTTAGAGACTAAAAAATGAAGAACAGCTCTGTCAAGGTTTTTTAGGAACTTTTTTATTCCATAATATAGCGCGACATTGACACAGCCACCTTTAACTTGTATATATCCTATAGAGTCTGTGAAATTTTTCCAACAGAATTGATTTAATTATCTGGAGGTACTCTATGCCGAACATATTTCAGGATAATTCCTATTCAATAGGAAGAACACCTCTGGTCAAACTGAACAAGCTTGTTGAGGGCGCGACGGGAATGGTACTCGCCAAGATTGAAGGAAGAAACCCGGCCTATTCGGTAAAATGCAGAGTTGGTGCCGCGATGATCTGGGACGCGGAGAAAACAGGCAGGTTAGAACCCGGAATGGAGATTATCGAACCTACATCGGGTAATACCGGAATCGCCCTCGCTTTCGTGGCAGCCGCGCGGGGATATAAGCTTACTCTTACCATGCCTGAGACAATGAGTATTGAAAGACGGAAAGTGTTAAAAGCGCTTGGCGCGGATATCATTCTCACAGAAGCAACGAAAGGTATGAACGGGGCTGTCGCGAAGGCGGAACAGATTGCTCAAAGCGATCCATCGAGATTTTTCCTGCCCCAACAGTTCGAAAACCCCGCTAACCCTGCGATACACGAAGCAACAACGGCTATTGAGATTTGGAATGATACAGATGGAAATGTTGATTTTTTCGTGGCCGGCGTCGGCACAGGCGGAACGATTACCGGAGTCAGCAGATATTTCAAAAACACTAAGGGGAAAAAAATAACTTCGGTCGCAGTTGAACCTATTCATTCTCCAATTCTCACACAGACAAGAAACGGTGAGAAACTCAGACCCGGGGCGCACAAAATCCAGGGTATCGGAGCAGGTTTCGTGCCACAAGTGCTTGATCTTTCATTGATTGACCGCATCGAAACGGTAAGCAATGATGAAGCTATTACAATGGCCCGCCGCCTTGCCGCAGAGGAAGGAATTCTTAGCGGTATATCGTGCGGAGCAGCCGTTCACGTTGCTGTAAAGATTGCTCACGAACCCGAAAGCGCGGGAAAAAACATCGTGGTCATCCTCCCCGATTCGGGAGAACGATACCTGTCGACGGCGCTTTTCGAAGGACTTGCTCCGGGTATAGATAAGGCCGGTGCCTCGGACGCGCCTCTCTGAAGAATCCCTTTGAAAAAGCAGAACCTCACGTCTTGTTTTTCATTACCAGTTCAGGCTTTTTGAGAAAGACCTGCGTATCCGGAGGCACTGACTCAACAAGCCACACGTTGCCGCCTATTACAGAACGGGCGCCAATCACCGTATTGCCGCCGAGAATCGTGGCATTGGCGTAGATAACAACGTCGTCTTCGATGGTAGGATGACGTTTCTTACCTCTTAAAGACTCACATTCATCTTTATCCAGGGAAAGCGCGCCTAACGTTACGCCTTGATATAAACGGACACGGTTGCCGATGGTTGTCGTTTCGCCGATAACAACACCGGTCCCGTGATCGATAAAGAAACTTTCACCGATTGTCACCCCGGGATGTATATCAATCCCTGTATAGCTATGGGCATATTCCGTCATAATCCGTGGGATGAGAGGAACACCATTCATATGCAACCAGTGGGCAATACGATAGACGGTTATGGCAAAAAGGCCCGGATAACAAAAGATGATTTCATCATAGTAACGCGCGGCAGGATCCCCTTCAAGCGCTGCCCGAACATCTTTGGAGAGCATTTCCTGCAGTTCGGGGATAGCGCTCAAAAATCCAAGAGCAATCCGGTTGCTCTGCTCCTCGCAATGTATACAAGTCAGGTTGAACCGCATACAGTTATGGCGAAGAGCATGGGTAATCTGGGTTGATACCGTATCAAAGAAATCTATAATTTCCTGGCCGAGGTAGTAATTCGCGTTTACCTCGTCCAACTGTTTACTGGAAAAGAAACCCGGGAAAAGGACAAGGAATGCCCTGTGGACAATATCAATAATCGCCTGCCGTGACGGAATCGGCTCCGGAGCGATGTGGTGGAAACGTTCGTTTTTATTGTATTGGGATATGATCCTTTCCACAACCGAAGGAATCCGGGACCGCATTTTCTGAGTCTCCGTAATCTCTTCTTTGCAACGGCCCTTTGAGTTTTCTTCATCTTTCATATCTTGCCTCCTTTGTGTAAAACACAAATAACCTACAAGTTTTCTCTGCATTCTGATACTATTATTCCGGCAACAAAACAATTGAATTTTTGTCATTCCTGCCGATGCCGGAATTCAGTCGAGATACTGGATACCGGATTAAGTACGGCATTGCAACCTTTACCGTATTAAATTGCCGAGATAATATCATAGAAACTTTTTTTTCATAAATAAAATCCTTCACTTTTTAAAACGGTGCACCAATCAGATGGCACACAGGTCATGAAACGCTAAAAAGAGATTTACGGTCTATACGCTTTCATATCTGTATTTTGTTAGCTAAACCTTAATCAGCGTTTGATATAGGCATTGAGCCCGATGATAACAGCTTTGCCATCTACTTCTGCTTTTGTAACTACATTCCCCCGTGTGCTGGCGACCACGAGAGTCTTACCTGATGCTGATGGCGTCGGTTCCTGCAGGTCAATTTCAATAAAAAGCTTATTGTCTTTTATTTCAACATTCATAGCCATGATTAATGCTCCTTCCTGTCTCTTTTGATACCTCTTTTTTATCACATAATCTTACTTGTGGCAATGTCCCAATAAATGGCCTTTTTCAAGAATCGGGAACTTTTTTGAGACCTCCTTTGTCTTATCTAATAAGTACGTAAAAATACAAGGATCCAGAGGAGGTAATTCATGAGAGGTATTTTAAAGACATTGGCAGTGTTCATTGTGGTATGTTCCATTCTCTTTTCTTCAGTTTTGGGGGCGCCGGCCCGTGAGCAGACAATATCTAACGGGTCAGACGATAAAACGCTCTCTCCTTACTTCTTTGTCAAAAGCGATGATCCGTTAATCGACCGGCTTCCCTTAAAGGCAACTTCGGCACTTGTCAATATCTCCGGTGTCATCGCTGATGTGACCGTGACACAGGTTTACAAGAATGAGGGTATGAAAGCCATCGAAGCCGCCTACATCTTTCCAGCATCAACACGGGCTGCCGTGTTCGGCATGAAGATGACAATCGGCAAACGGATCATGGAAGCTAAGATCAAAAAACGTGACGAGGCGCGACGCGATTATGAACAGGCACGTGATCAGGGAAAAAGCGCGTCACTTCTTGAACAGCAAAGGCCTAATGTTTTCCAGATGAATGTCGCCAATATTATGCCCGGTGACGAGATTGAAGTGGAACTCAAGTATACGGAACTCCTCATCCCCACGGACGGGGTTTATGAATTTGTTTACCCCACCGTAGCGGGCCCCCGCTATTCCAATGCAAAAGAGTCCACAGCCCCCGTGTCAGATAAATGGGTAAAAAATCCCTACCTTCATCAGGGCGAAAAAACGGCATACTCCTTTGATTTAGCCGTTAATATCGATGCAGGTATGCCTATACAGGAACTTACTTCCACATCACATAAAGTGAATACGATATATACGAGTCCTTCCACGGCAGAGGTAAGCCTTGACAAATCGGACAAAGACAGCGGAAACCGCGATTATATTCTGCGCTACAGGCTCGCCGGTGACAAGATACAGTCCGGTCTTCTGCTCTTCCAGGGAGAAAAACAAAATTTCTTCCTCCTCATGGCGCAGCCTCCGAAAAAAGTAACCAACGCTCAGATACCGGGCCGCGAATATATTTTTATCGTTGATGTCTCCGGTTCCATGCATGGCTTTCCGCTGGACATTTCCAAGAGACTTCTCAAAAACCTCATCGGGAACCTGCGGCCGACCGATACATTCAATGTTCTTCTCTTCTCCGGCGGTTCAACGGTCATGTCAGAAGAGTCTCTGCCCGCAACCACCGAAAATATCAATAAAGCCATCAATGTCATAGATCGGCAGCAGGGCGGCGGCGGGACAGAGCTGCTTCCTGCTCTGAAACGTGCATTGTCACTCAAACGAACTGCAAGATATTCCCGTAGCATCATCATTGCCACTGACGGTTACGTCTCTGTCGAAGAAGAAGCCTTTAATCTTATCCGCAATCATCTTGATGACGCAAATATGTTCGCATTCGGCATCGGAACCAGTGTCAATCGTCATCTCATCGAAGGCCTGGCGCACGTCGGCATGGGCGAGCCTTTTATAATCACAAAACCTGATGAGGCCCCTGATCAGGCGGAACGCTTCCGGAAAATGATCCAGTCACCCGTCCTCACCACCGTGAAAGTCGCCTTCAACGCTTTTACCGTCTATGACGTTGAACCTGTTACCATTCCTGACGTGCTTGCCGAGCGGCCTGTAATCGTCTTCGGAAAGTGGCGCGGCAAACTCCAAGGGAATATCGTGCTCAGCGGTATCTCAGGCAATGGCGTATACAAGAACAATATTGACGTCGCAACACTGAGACCACAGAAAGCCAACGCTGCCCTCAAGTATCTCTGGGCGCGTCATCGTATCACGCTTCTTTCCGATTACAATAAACTGCGCTCTGACGACAAACGCGTGAAAGAAGTCACAGAACTGGGGCTCGCCTACAACCTCCTTACCGCGTATACTTCCTTTGTTGCCATCGACAACCAGAAACGTAACAATAACGGCAGGCCGGAAACTGTGAACCAGCCCCTCCCCCTGCCTCAGGGCGTTTCCGATTACGCGGTGGGCGGAACCGGCGCCATGAAAATGGCTCTGGCACCTTCCCCTGCCGTATACCAGGGAAGAGTATTCGCGGAAAGTGAAGCTAAAAACGCAAAAGATGAATCAGGCAAAAAGGGCAAGGATAGAACCGCCGAGGAAAAAAAGACAACAACGATGACCGTCGGAGAAATATCCGCGACGGGCGGTTTATCAGAGGAAACTGTTCGCGGTGTAGTTGAAAAGAATAGGGAAAGATTTGGAACAGGCTATCGGAGAAGTACCTCAGGCGGCAAACTCGTGCTCACTTTTTCTGTCAAACCCGATGGAACAATAAATAACATAAAAGTGATTTCTAATACTTTAAAAAATAATACTGTCACACGGTGCATTATCGATGCTTTCAAAAAGCTATCCTTCCCTGTGGCTAAAAATGGACATGAGGCAACAGCAACAATTACGCTGGCTTTTAACTAAGAATACATAAATACAATGAATAACCGGAGTCGGTGTCTCAGGACATTGGCTCCTCTTTTTTACCAGTTGCAGCCTTTCATGATTCTCCCATCCTTTTTTCGCTTGAAATAACATCCTGATTGTAGGAAAATTGGTATAATCTGTGTAGCACCTCTCTAAGGAATGTCTTATAATGGAAACAACAATCTACTATTATACCGGAACAGGTAATTCTCTCTGGACAGCCAGAAAAATAAGCGAACGCATGGGCCAGTCGGAACTGATCCCGATGAAACAAATGAAAAAAGACTTTTTCCAGTGCGATTCAGAGCGTATAGGTCTTGTTTTCCCTGTCCATATCTGGGGACTGCCGCCGCCTATCATAAAATTTGTTCGTCAGCTTAAAGTCAATTCCGCGCAATATCTTTTTGCGGTCGCTGTTAATGCAGGTCAGGTTGCGGCAACCCTTATACAGTTGCAAAAACTCCTGAGGACAAGAAATGGTCGTCTTTCGTCCGGATTTTCCATTAATCTGCCCAGTAATTATATCCCCTGGGGAGGGGCTATTTCAGAGGAAAAACAGCAGAATAAGTTTGCCGAGGCAATTGAAAAATGTGAGCGGATTGTCACTGTCGTTCGTAACAAAGAAGAACTGCCTCCGGAAAAAGGTTTTCCCCTGTTCAATATGATTCTTTCGATGATTTACCGGAGCACTTTACCAAAAATCGCCGCGATGGATACGTCATTTTTCGCTGACGAGAAATGCACGTCCTGCGGGAAATGCGCGAAAATCTGCCCCGCGGGAAATATTCTTATCACCGACGGAAAACCCGTCTGGCGGCACCGCTGTGAGCAGTGTTTTGCCTGCCTTCAGTGGTGTCCTGAAGAAGCAATCCAGTATGGCAAAAACACGAAAACTAAAAAACGTTATCACCATCCGGAGATTTCGCTGAATGATATTATGGCCTCTTCGTCGACTCAATAATCGAAATCATACAATTGATCAGGCCAGCGGGCGAAGACTTTATCGGCTTCTCCCGCTCCTTCCCCAAAGACTAAGGAAATTTCCTCACAGTGAGTTATAGTGAATAAAACTGGTTTGGCATCAGAGAAATTCACCGCTGTCTTTTTTCTCAACAGCCCTCTTTGCGGATATTTTCCTCTCCAGCTCCTTGTAAAGGTTTCTCACATACCGCTCAGGAAAATCCTCCCTTGCAAAATAAAAAAGGGCATCTCTTGCAAACGCTTCAAGAAGAAAAGTTTTTTCGGCATCCACTTGATCAGCCTTCACACCTTCTTTTACAATGTCTCTGCGATACTCCGCTGTGGGAAGTATCATCCTCAATATCTCAAGGTAATCAGGACTTTCTTCGAAATCATCCAAATATTTCGTTTTCACTTCTATGGTCGCCTTAACAACAAGCTTGACTGTCCAGGACTTCAGCGAGGCTTCTGTTGTTTCGTCAATTATCTCGACAGTAACACCGTTTGTAAGCCACCATGTTTTAATGGTTTCAGCCATGCTTCAGTATACATGAAAGAATGATTTCTGTCGAAAGATATGTGCCTGTCGAATGTAACATGCTATAATCAGGACACGTTGCGCATTCCGGCAAACGGATTTCTCAAAATGAAATCACATAAGATTCTTTTCTTTATCCTGGGATGGGTAGGAATGGTCTTCTATTTTACCCAGCGATGGATTTACGGCCCGTTGGTCCCTTCACTCATGGAAGAATTCAGCACAAGCAGGGGAGCGCTTGGTGTCATCGGTTCTTCCTCACTCTGGGGATATATGTTTACCACTATTCTCGCGGGTATACTTTCGGATCGTTTTGGAAGAAAATATGCTGTCTTCACCGGTATTTTCGGTTTTTCTTTTCTTACCGCTCTCTGCGCGTTCACAGGCAGGACGGAACAGATTTTCGTGATTCGTTTTGTCACCGGGATGGTGGAGGCATTCTATTTTGTCCCTCTCATCGCCTTCACTCTTGAATTATTTCCCGAGCGCCCCGGATTTTACCTGACATTTATGTCATCGGGTTCTTTACTGGGATGGTTTACAGGCCCCGCTCTCGCGGGATGTCTCCTCGATGTAACCGGAAACTGGCGGATGCCTTTTCTCGTTACGGGTATTTCAGGACTTTTTGTCGCTTTTCTTCTGCTCTTCTTCTGGCCGCAAGAGACAAAACCAATCAGAACAGGTTCATTCTTCAACCGTGAAATTTTAAAAACCAGGCATTTCTTCATGCTCCTGCTTCTGAGTCTCACCGCAGCGTTCCAGATTATCACCGAGTTTGGCTTCACCATGTGGTACCCTGCTTTCCTCAAGACAGAAGTCGGCATAGCAATCGGCACAGCAGGGCTCATTGCCGGCATGTATGGAATAGGCCAATTTATAGGTCGCCCCATCCTCGGGTGGGTATCGGACAAGTTAGGTTATCGAAGGATAGGTGTGACCGGCGGCATTATTCTTGCCATTTCTCTGACAATTATACTCCTTATACATAACAACACGCTCATGACAGGCTTTACGTTCCTTGCAGGTTTTACCGGCGCCGCTGTCATGGGTTCTCTCTGGACCTTCACCGGTCTTGTCTTTTCCCGTTACAAGGGCCTAGCGCTGGGCATCATTGTTACCTTCGGATACGTGGCATCTTCATCGGCACCGATTGCTATAGGCTATCTCGGGGGCAACTACTCGATTGGTACAGGTATTCTCTCTGTGTGCGTACCCTCTGCATTCCTCGCGTGTACCGCCTTCGCCGCGACATTCTTTGTAAAATCATTAACAACAGAAAGAACAGATAATCAATCAGGTTGAAACATCTTCCTGTGATGTGGGATACTAACGTGTCGTGCAAAATGAAGAAAACATTCGTCAACAGACGATACGAAACATTTTCAGCCATGATTTTGTTTTTGGATTTTTCGGGCTATTTTCTTTTATACTTGCCTATCATGCCCTCATCCCCACCTTACCCATATTCTTTGAAAAATCGGGCTCCAGTTCGGCAGAGATTGGAATCCTTGTCGGTGTTTTCGGCATTTCATCGCTGATTTTCAGGCTTGTTGTCGGAGGAGCCCTCCTTAAATATTCGGAAAAAAATATTATGATGTTCGGGGCGGCGCTTTTCGTTGCTACCTTCATTGTTTCTCTGGTGCTTCGGCCTTTCTGGCCTTTTTTCGCCGTGAGGTTCTTTCAAGGGGT